>JBFISM010000090.1:0-15533 GCA_041608535.1 Acidimicrobiia bacterium | reverse complement strand
CTCTCCCGGGGCGATGCCCGCGTCATCACTCGTAGTCGGGCTCTGCCGGGGGTCCGAAGCGGGATCCCACCAGGCGGGACTCGATCACCTCGTGCACCTCGAAATAGCTCGACACCCAGGCTTGGATGGTGGCGGCGACCGGGAGGGCCATGAGGGCCCCAGCCGCTCCGAGCAGCGTGGCACCGACGATCGCCGAACCAAAGGCGACCGCAGGGTGAAGCGACATCGTGTGGGCGGTGACCCTCGGGCTGATGACGTAGTTCTCGAACTGCTGGTAGAGCACGATGAACACGACGACCCATATCGCCTTCGCCGGATCGTCGAGCAGAGCGATCGCCACCGGGAAGATCCCTCCCAGGTACGTGCCCACCACCGGGACGAATTGCGAGATGATCCCTACCCAGAGGGCCAGCGGCTCGGCGAATGGGACCCCGATGATCCGCAGCGCGATCCACGTCACGAGAGCGGCAACACCGGCGAGCAGAAGCCGGGAGTACACGTAGCCGCCCGTCTTGTCGATGGCGATCTCCTGGATACGCAGGAGCTCCCGCTGCCGCTCTTGCGGGAAGAGCCGGAGGATGAGCCGCCGCAACCGGGGCGCATC
This sequence comes from Acidimicrobiia bacterium, assembly GCA_041608535.1. GTDB lineage: Bacteria > Actinomycetota > Acidimicrobiia > Spongiisociales > UBA5794 > JBFISM01. The sequence continues at coordinate 14,929 of JBFISM010000090.1, read as the reverse complement.
TGCCGTCATGTAGAACGTGAAGAGACCGATGGTGAGCAGCTGGAAGACGGTATTCACCACGACGCTGCCGAACCCGAACGCCCGGCCCCCGATCGATGATGCGAAGTCGGGACCGCCGAGGGCGTCGAGAACCGACTGCTCGGACACCTCGATGTTGAATCGGGCGAGAAAGTCGGCGAGCTGGGTCGAGTAGCGGGGGAGGTTCTCGGCGAGATCCCGCGCTTGGGTCACGGCGACCGGCACCATCATGCCGATGATTACGAACCCCAGCACGACCGCCCACAAGAACACGGATGCCGTGGCAACGCCACGTCGCCAGTTTCTCCCCTCGAGGAACGTGACCGCCGGCTCGAGCGCGGTCGCCAGGAAGAAGGAGATCAGCAGCAGGATCAAGAACCCCCGGAGTGCACGCGCCACGTGAAAAGCCGCCCAGAAAAACACGGCGATGCCGACGATCTTCCACAAGAGCTTGGTGACCCATACGGGCATGTCGGTGGCCGGGGTCACGTACACGGGTCCGGCGGGCAGCGAGTCGCCGACGGTGGCATCATCGGCAGGCACCTCCGGCGGCACGGGCTGATCGACCATGCGGGGAGGCTACCGAGACGCCGAGGCGATCCGAAGCATTACCTTGCGACGGTCTCCTCGATCTGCTGGTCGAGCCAGTCGTACACGTATTCGAGAACTTCGGTGCGCTCGTCTTCGTTGTGGATCTCGTGGCGCAGCGTGGGGAAGACCTTGCGGGTGACGTTGGGCGCCGCAGCCAGGGGTGCGGATACCGCCGTGGGCACGAGGATGTCCTCGCCACCGTGAACGACGAGTGTGGGGCGATCGATCTCGTCCAGTTTGCGCCGAATGCCCTCCATCGCCGAGAGGAACGAGTGGCCGCCGCGAGCCGTTCCCTTGAGATACACCCGGGGATCGGCGAAGTATGCCTCCCCCACCTCCGGGTTCTTGGAGAGATGCTCGCCCTTGATGGACGCCCGCACCCGCATGTCGGGAGCAAACCGTGCAAGCAGATTCACCGCAGCGCGTAGTGGCGCAGGAACGGTCGCCTCCAGTGAAGGCGCCGAGAGCACGTAGACGTCGGGTTGGGGGTGCGAGGACTGGGCGTATGCAGCGGCGATGAGCCCGCCCATCGAATGCCCGTAGATGACGAGCGGCAGCTCACCGTCGTGGACGTGGGCGACGACCTCGGCGAGATCGTCGACGTGCTGGTGAAAGTGCTCGATGTCGAGCCGGGCGCCTCCCGACAGACCGTGACCGCGGAGATCGTATGCGTGCGTCTCGAAACCACGCTCCGCAAAGAACTCGGCGACATGTGCCCAGCGGCCGCTGTGATCGCAGAGGCCGTGCACGATGACGACGCGGGCACGCGGCGAGTCGCTCGCCCAGCGCCTCGTCACGATGTGTATGCGATCGCGCAGGGTGACCTGACCTTCTTTCACAGTTCCTCCGTCACGGCGAGATTGAGCGCGGCACCTACGATGCCGGCTTGATTGCGCAGCTCGGCGGCAACGACGTCACACGGCACGTCGAGCCATTCGGCCCACACGTCGAATCGCTTGCTGATGCCGCCACCGAGAATGATGCGGCTCGGGAAGAAGCCCCGGTGAATCATCTGCAGATAGCCATCCAGCCGCTTCGCCCAGCGTTCGAGATCCATGTCTTCGTCCTCGACGAGACGCGCCGCCACCGAGCGCTCGGCAATCCGTCGCTTGTAGTGGATGTGTCCGAGCTCGGTATTGGGCACGAGCGTTCCGTCGACGAACATCGCGCTGCCGACACCGGTGCCGAGGGTCAGCACGATGACGACGCCGCGAATCCCCTGCCCTGCCCCGTATCGCATCTCGGCGACACCGGCGGCATCGGCGTCGTTGATCACGGTGACGGTGCTGCCGCAGCGCTTGCTCAGCTCGGTGGCGGCATCCGTCCCGATCCAGCTCGGATCGATGTTCGCCGCAGTCCATGCCACACCGTCGACGACCACGGCCGGAACGCACACGCCGACAGGTCCCTCCCATTCCGCCTGCCCCAGCACCTCCTCGATGGTGTCGAACACGGCATCGGGGGTGGCCGGCTGCGGTGTGGGGATCCGAACCCTTTCGGTCGTCAGCGTTCCTCGTGCCAGGTCGACCGGGGCACCTTTGATTCCCGAACCACCGACGTCGACACCAAAGATCTGCGTCATCGAATCCTCGTCGTCTCCACGGTTGCCGGCGCTGGAGGCTACACCGGCGACGACAGCGACGAGATCACGGCACGAAAGGCGGTTCGATGCGTTGCGCCGGATGGGTGTCGCTGCGGATGGTGACGGCGACATCCTCCGCAGCGGTGGGAGGGGCGACGTAGGCCAACCCGATGCCGACACCCAGGGTCGGGCTGAAGTTGCCCGAGGACACAACACCCGACGAGTCGCCGACGGTGACCGCCGAGCCGGGTCGAGGCACCCGCCTCGAGCTCAACTTGAACCCGATGAGCTCTTTGGCGAGGCCGGCGCGGCGCTGCCTTTCGAGGGCCTCCTTTCCGACGAACTCGTGATCCCAGTCGACCACCCACTCCAATCCGGCTTCCAGGGGAGTGGTCTCGGCGTCGAGATCCTGCCCCCACAGCGGGTAGCCCTTTTCGAGTCGGAGCGTGTCCCGCGCTCCGAGACCGCACGGCACTGCGCCGGTACCGAGCACCGCATCGAGCAAGGTGGCCGCAGTCTCTGCGGGCACGCACACCTCGGCGCCTCGCTCCCCGGTGTATCCGGTGCCGGCGGCCCAATAGCGACTGCCGGCGAATTCGCCGGCGATCACGCGGAACCGCCCCGGGACCGCACCCAAGACCTCCTCGAGGCCTGCTGGGGTGGTGGGGCCTTGGACGGCGAGGAGCACGGTTTCGTCCCGGACGGGCCGGATGTTCACCGTTGGCGGTGCGACGGCGCCGAACCTCGCCACGATGTCACCGAAGTTGGCACCGTTGGGCAGCACCCAGAAGCGCTCCTCGTCGAGACGCCACACGATGATGTCGTCCTCCACCCCACCCTGCTCGTTGAGTGCCATCGTGTACTGCGCCCGTTCTGGTTCGACCTTGGCGATGTCATTGCAGAGTTGCTGCCGCAGCACATCGGTCGCTCCGGCTCCTTCCACCGTGAAGCGACCGAGGTGAGAAACGTCGAAGACACCCGCCCCGGTTCGTACCGCGTGGTGCTCGGCAAGCACGCCCTCGTACTGGAGCGGCATGGTCCAGCCGGCGAACTCGGTCATCTTGGCACCGAGCTCGAGGTGACGAGCCAGCAGCGGGGTGCTCGGCATACCCGCCGATCAACCCGCCGCAGCAGGCTCGACGTCGTCGCCGAGGTTCACGACCTGAGGGGGCCCGGGGATGCGAGTGGGGGCAGCCGGGAGATCCTGATCGGCGGGGTCCGCCAGCTCGTACTTGACCAGGAGATTGAGGTAGTCCCGCTGGTAGAACACCTTGCAGTTGATGGCTGGGTACAGGGATCGCAGCAGCTTGACCTTGCGATTCTTCTTCGTCACCAGTTTCTGGTTCATCGTCGTGATCTCGATGAAGAGGTTCTCGTCCGGGAGGTAGAAGTCCGGACGGAAGTACCGAGTGGGCTCGCCGTGTTCGTCCCATTCGATGGCGAAGGCCTGCGGTTCGTAGTCCCACTCGATTCCGTAGAAGTCGAGCAGCTTGGCGAACTGATGCTCGCTTTCGTGAGCGAACTCGGTGGTGTCCGCCGGCGTGCTCTCGAACGTTGCGTCGCTCGTCAGTTGGCTCGTGCCTCCGAGACGGACGCCGGGTCCTCATTCGGCTCGGGGAAGAGGCTGTGCAGCTCCCCGACCAGCTCCTCCTGGACGGGTCGCACTGCGATGCCAAAGACGCCCTGACCGCGGCGGAACACGTCCACCACCTCGTCCGGGCTGTGTGCGGCGTAGATGGTCGTTCCGTCGGACAGCAGCGTGACGTCCTCGAGCGGGCGGTCGCTCTGGAGTTGCTCACGGAGAATGTCCATGGCGCTACGGATCTTGTTGAGGCTCATCCCGGCATCCAGCAGACGCTTGACCACCTTGAGCTGAACGATGTCGGAGAACCCGTACAGCCGCTGCGTGCCCGATCCCTGCGCCGTTTGGACGGACGGGCGGATGAGCCCGGTGCGAGCCCAATAGTCGAGCTGGCGGTAGCTGATACCCACGAGCTTGCAGACGTGCGGTGCCCGCCACCCCTCCGGGGAAGCCTCGCCAGCATCGGCCGGCTCCGCCATGAGCGGATCCTGTCTGGCGGATTGGCCTGCGCTGGTGGTCACGTGACGCCTCCCTCGTGCCGGTAAGCTTACACCGACGTAATTCCGTGTGGCGAACTACGGCGATGCAACCTACCGATGCCGAGCGGAAGTTGTCAACAACCCTGTGGACAAATCCTGGACGGGATGGCGACCGGCAGTCAGCCGTTCTCGCCGGTGACGAAGTCCTCGGGACTGATGTCGTCGAGGAACTCCTTGAAGCGCTCGATCGTCTGCTCCTCTTCCTCGTCGTCCTGGATCTCGACACCGACCTCGTCGAGCAGCGCACGCTCGGCGAACAGCTCGGCCTCGGTGCGGGCGGCCAGCGCCATCGCATCGGAGGGTCTGGCGGAGACGGTGATCTCTTCTCCATTGCGGGTGAAGACCAGATCGGCGTAGAACGTACCACCGTTGAGCTCGGTGACGACTACGCGGCTCACCTGCGCATCGAGCGATTCGGTCACGAGCTTGAGCAGATCATGCGTCATGGGTCGCGGTGATTCGACCCCTTCGAGCGCCACCACGATGGCCGTGGCCTCATGGTCACCTATCCAGATCGGGAGATAGCGGCGTCCTTCGGCTTCCCGCAGCAGCAAGATTGGTGTCTGGCTCGGAAGTTCGATCCGCACCCCCACCAGTGTCATCGGTACCGGGTCGCTCATGGCACCAGACTATCACCGTCGCGAGCTTGTCAATCAGTGCCCGGGAAGACCACACGGCCGAAAGTTTCGGGCTCCTCGGCGAGCGTCACCAGGTCCATCACCGCCCACAGCGAGCGAACATTGCGGTAGCGCCCTTCCCAGTCAAGGCCGTATCCGAGCAGAAACTCATCGCCGACCTCGAAGCCTCGATACTCCAGCGGAACATCGACGATGCGGCGGGTGGCTTTGTCGATGAGCGCCACGGTGGCAACGCTGGCGACGTCACGCACCTCGAGCGAACGGCGCAGGGCCGTCAATGTCAACCCCGTGTCGACGATGCCCTCGACGAGCACGACGTGGCGGCCTTGGAGCGGGATGCTCGTGTCCATCGCTATCGACACCCGCCCTTCCGAGCCGAATCTGGTGAGGCTGAGGAAGTCCACCTCGACCTCGATGGTGACCTGGCGGATCAGATCGGCGAGGAACACGGCAGCGCCCTTGAGCACGCCAACGAAGACCGGATTGCGACCTTCGTAGTCCCCCGAGATCACCGACCCGATCTGGGCGACGCGGATCTGCAATTCGTCTTCGGGGACGACCTCGACGTACGGATCGCTCAACCGGTTCCCCCGAGGACCGCCGGCAGCATCGAGCGGAGCGTGCCTGCGATCTCCTGACCGATTGCCGTGTCTGCCAGTTCGGTCACCTGGCTGCGCCCTGTGGGAAGCGACCGTCCATTCACCGCATCGTGGGCGAGGTCCTTGTAAGTCCGGAGTCTCCGCCCGTATTCGAGTAGCTCGCGGCTGTCGGCGAAGTGGTCGGCGGAGCCCATCACCACCGAGACGATGGGGCCGTCGAGCGTGGAGATCGCCGCGACGAGCACCTTTCCGGCATCGTTGGTGAACCCGGTCTTCACGCCGATCACGCTCGGGTAGACGCCGAGGAGCTTGTTCGTATTGACCGCGAGCCGGGAGCCGCCGTTGGGCGCGTCTTTGAAGACGACCACACGGGTGCGCACCATCTCGGCGAGCACCGGGTCGCGGAGCAACGCCGCACCGATCCTGGCGAGATCCTCGGCTGTCGAAAAGTGACCTTCCTCGTCGAGCCCGTGGGGGTTGGTGAACGAGGAGCTGGTGAGACCCAGCTCGGTGGCCTTGGCATTCATCAACAGGGCAAACTCCTCGACCGAGCCGGCGGCGGCCTGGGCCAACGCCACGGCGGCGTCGTTTCCAGACCGGACCAGCAGTGCGTAGAGCAGATCCTCCACCAGCCACCGCTCCCCGGGGACCAGACCGATCTCCGCCTCCCCGGTGCCGGCGGCACCAGCCGAAACTCGTACCCGCTCGTCGAGGGCGAGAACGTCGCGCACGACGAGTGCCGTCATCATCTTGGTGACCGAGGCCATCGGCAGTTGCTCATCAGTGTTGTGTCCGTCGAGGACACGTCCTGTCTCGGGTGCGTACAGCACCCACGCGGTCGCTGACACCTCGGGCAAGGGCGGCGGAGTGGATTCCACCGGCACCGGGGCCGGTGGCACCACAGCACTGAGGACGAGCGCAACGGCGAACGACTTGGCGGACACCCTCTGGCTCAACCTTCGAGAAGTCGCTTGAGCCGGCCCCGCACGATGGCCTCTTGGAGTTGCGCTCCCGCCTGCGAGCAGTCGGCAAGCATCTCCGCAGCTTGCCGGCGGTTGTCCGGGTTGCGATGGCGCAACAGCGGCGAGGCGAGCTGGCGGAGCAGGTCGAACTCGCGATCTGCTGCGAGCCGTAACGTCCGCAGGTGCCGGATCTCCAGACCCTGCGACAGCAGCCGGCTCGCTGCTCTGGCGATGCTGAGGTCCTCGTCACGGAACACCCGGTTGTGGTCGGGCAACTCCATCGGTTCGAGCACACCGGTAGCCACGAGCTCGTCGATCTGGCGCGGGCTGAGCCCGGCTGAGCGTCCGAGCTCTTCACCGCTGAGCGACACCCCGGACGTTGCGAAATACGCTTCTGGGGGCGGGCCGGACTCGGGCTCGGCGACGACTTCGTCGCCTCGTTCCCAGGCGCTGAGTTTGGATTTGATCACCTTGAGCGGAAGGAAATGATCACGCTGCTCACGCAGGATGTACTGGATGCGACGTACGTCTTCCTGGGTGAACATGCGGTAGCCGGCCGGACTGCGTTGTGGGTGGATGAGACCCTGGCCTTCGAGGAATCGCACCTTGGATACGGTGAGATCCGGGAACTCGTTCTTGAGAGCGGCGATCACCTCGCCGATGCTGTGCGCATCTTTGCTTCGCACGGATCAGCCGCCGGCATCGCCTGCGGTCACCCGCAGGTGGAATTTTCCGATGATGACTTCGTCGCCCGGCCGCAGCGTCGCTTCGGCAACCCGCTCCATGTTGACGTAGGTGCCGTTGGTCGAACCGGCGTCGGTCACCGTCAGGCCGGTCTCGTCGACGACGAATCGGGCATGCTCCCGGGACACGGTCACATCACCGAGGAAGATGTCGGATCGGTCGCTGCGACCGGCAACCGTTTGACCCTCGCCGAGCACGTACGCAAGACCCGCCGTGGGCCCGCTCTCGACGACCAACGCATACCGGAACGCACCGGCCACGCGCTGGCCGCTCTCGACGCCTGCGGTGTCTTCCCCGGGCGCATAGAACACCGTTTGATCGTGTTCGAGGGGGGATTCGTCGTCTTGCGCTTCGCCGGAGCGCCGATCGTCGGCCATGGCGTCATCGTAGCGCCGTCACCTCAAGTCGCCGTTGAGGCTTTCGTCCGTCCAGCTTCCCGCCCCGAGACAACACCGCATCACTCGTCGGCGGTCATGTCGCTGTAGGCGCCGGAGTCCATCAGCCCGTCGAGCTGGGCCGGGTCTTCGGGGCGGAGCACAATCATCCACCCGTCGCCGTACGGAGCCGCATTGATGAGCTCGGGCTCTTGAGCGAGACGCTCGTTGACCGCAATCACCGTTCCTGCCACGGGCGCATAGAGGTCCGACACCGACTTGGTCGATTCGATCTCACCGAACGATTCCCCCGCAGTGAACGTGCTGCCGACCTCCGGGAGATCCACGAACACGATGTCCCCCAACGCGTCCTGAGCGAAGTCGGTGATACCCACCTGAACGGTGCCGTCGTCCTGGAGACGGCTCCACTCGTGGTTCTGCGCGTAGCGGAGATCATCGGGGATCTGCAACGGACGTCCTCCTCGTGCCGGATGGGGCTGCAGGTTACCCCGCAGGTGAAGTGCGAACGCTATGGAGACGACGCAGACTCGGAGCTCGGCGACCCTCGCACCACGGCCAGTGCATCCGCGAAGTACTGCACCCCGACGACGTAGTAGAGCACCAGCCCGGGTACGCCCGCCACCCACGCGGCCACCTCGAGCGGGCGGAATGGCGTACCCACGCCGATGTAGAACCAGGCGACCGACGCGTACAGCAGCAAGGTCGCCGCCTTGCCCAGCGTGCGCACGGCGACCTTCCGTCCGGCCCTGACCCCCACGACGAGTGCACCGCCCGCGATCAATGCCTCCCTGATGATGAGCGCCCATCCGAACCACACCGGCAGCACGCCGGCAACGAGGCCGGCGAGAACGGCCGTCACCATTGCCAGCCGGTCGGCCACGGGATCGAGCAGTTTGCCGATCTCCGTCACTTGACCGAGACGGCGCGCCAGGTAGCCGTCGACCCAGTCGGTGGACCCGATGACGGCGAGCAGCCATCCAGCCACCGCAATCTCGTCGGCCACGAGCACGAGCCAGGCAAACACGAAGACGAGAACTATGCGGGCGAACGAGATCAGATTGGGCAGGGTCAGCACACGATCCGACGCCGCCGGCGGTGACGGTGCGCTCACGGCGCCGGCTCCAGCACCACCCGAAAGCTCAGCCTGCCGAGGTCGGTGCCCTCATGACTGATGACGAAGGCGTAGCCCTTGGCCTCCGGGAATTTGACGTTGTAGAACGGGGCGACGAGTGGCACCACGGTTGGTGCTCCCGGAGGTAGCTGGGGTCCCGCACCCACTCGGAGCCGGGCGGTCGCCTGGGGAGCCATGGTCTGGCCGTCCTCGTCGATGAGGGCGATGCTCAGCTCGAGATCACGGTTTCGTTCTTGGGGCGGCACTTCGAGGATCATCGCCACCGTCAGGGACCGGTGGACCGCAGGCACGGTACGGCTCCGGATCGACTCGAACCCGCCACCGAGTATGTACAACTTGCCACCTTGCACATGGGCGGCATCGGCGAGCATGGCGCTGGTCAAACGCATGAGTCCACCACCGTAGTGGCGCTCGACCGAGTCGAGGAGGAGACTCGGCTACGGCGGTGCGCCACTCGCCTAGCCGAAGGGGAGCGGTTCGGCGCCGATGGCCGCCGCAAACGAAGCAGCGGCCTCAGCGTGGCGGACCGCAGTCTCCCCCGAGTACTGCGGCCGGAATGTCCATCCACCGGGTTCTCGGAACAGCTCGTCGAACAGATCTGGATCAGTCCTGGCGACCCAGAGCCCCAGCTGATTCCACGCCAGCTCGTTGATCGGCGACTCGTCGCGCACATTGACGACCAGGTCATCGCGTACGACAAGCGTGAGGCGACCGAGCTCGGCGCGATGCCGGTCGCCCATGAGACCGCGGATTCCTCCGAATGCCGTGTACTCGCAGACCACGACCACCACGTCCGCTGCCGCGGGTCCCTCCGCATCCGGCACGCAAGACGAGGCGACGACGCTTCCCGGCATGGTGCGGAAGTAGCGGACGAAATCGGTGACTCGCTGCTCGTCGAGACGACGATCGGGAGCCGTCTTGTCCCACCACCCGATCTCACCGTGCAGCGTCGGCCATTGTGCGGTTCCATATCCCGACGACCCCGCCAAGGGCGCCAGCAGCTCGATGACACGTCCCGAGTCGGCTCCGTTCACGGCCTCGATCAGCGTCTGTGCGACCTCCACCGCAGCATTCGCAGTATCGACGGTTGCGAGCTGAGCATTGAGGGCGGGTGCGGCCGCCTGAGGCTCGATTGCCTCGAGACTCGGCACCTGTGGATCGGCTACGGCGGAGGGTAGCCACACGAGCAGTCCGAGCAGAGCGGCGACGACTGCCAGCAGCGGCCAGCGCCGGCGTGAGCCCATCTCCGGAATGTCCGGCTGGGGCGATTCTTCGAGAACCCGTAGCGGTTCTCCCACGGTCATGATCCTCATGTTCCCCGAATCTTCCCGATCTGTCGACGGCGCCCGCTGGTACGGTTGAATGCATGAGCATGTCTGGGTGGCCCGACGAATCGGCCACACTGCTCGGAGCACAGCCCGCGGCGCTGGTGATCGCAACGTTCCAGCCCGGCGAAGGTTTCCGCCACCTCCACGTGCATCACAGACACTGGGAGCTGTTTGCGGTGCGCTCTGGGCTCGTCCACTTCCGCGTCGGCGACCGATCGGAGGAGCGGGGCTCCGGCGAATCCCAGATCGTCGAGCCACGCACACCGCACTCCTTCGTTGCGCTGGGGCCGCATCCGGCCGAAGTGGCGATGGTCGTCTCCCCTCCCGACATCGTCGACATGATCGTCAAGCTCGGCGAGGCCGGAGACGACAAGACCGTGATTGGTTCGATCATGCGCCGCTACGACTCCGAACTCGTCACACCTGCCCATCGCTAGTGCGCCCGATTCGAATACTGTCTGGCGCTGACCGAGAGAGGCACCGTTGCCGGACGTTGTAATCGTTGACGAACAGGACCGAGAGATCGGCATCTTGGAGAAGATGGCAGCGCACCAAGCGCCTGGAATCTTGCACCGCGCTGTGTCCGTCGTGGTCTTCGACCGAACGGGTGCGCTGCTCCTGCAGCAGCGTGCGCCTACCAAGCACCACTTCGGCGGGTTGTGGTCGAACACCTGCTGCACCCATCCTGCCCCCGCCGAGACCCCGACCGCCGCGGCACGGCGGCGCATCATCGAAGAGATGGGGATCACCGTCGATGTACAAGCTATCGGCGCGTTCATCTACCGGGCCGAGGACCCCCACACCGGGCTGGTGGAGCACGAGTTCGACCACGTCACCGCCGGCACGATCGATCGTTCGATCCAGCCCGATCCCGACCCCCTCGAGGTCTCGGCCTGGAAGTGGATGACCACTGCCGAGCTGCAGGCCGACCTTCGAGAACGTCCGGACCGCTACACCCCGTGGCTGGCTCAGGTCGTGGAGCTTGCTCTCCAGGTGCGATCCGGCGACCAGGCCCCATGAGCCATGGGCTCCGGTACTCTTCAGGCAATCCGGGCCGCCCGTAACGTCCCATCGTCAGACCACAGTGGAGGCCGTTGGTGGCAATGGCCACAAGCGGTGATCGAGCAAACCGACGAGCCGGCACGATGCAAGCCGACGCCGCCCTCGAGGCGCGGGCTCGAGGTTCAGCACGCTCGTTGCCGTCCGGCCTGGTCACTTTCGTGCTCACAGACATCGAAGGCTCCACCCGGCTGTTCCGCCACCTCGGTGAGCAGTACGTAGAGCTACTGGAAACGCATCGCACGCTGCTGCGGGTCCCGATGGTCCGTCATGGCGGTGTCGAGCTGGGGACCGAAGGCGATTCACTCCTGATCGCATTTCCCGACGCCGCCGCCGCCCTCGCCGCATGCCTCGACGGGCAGCGCGCACTTCTCGGCTACGACTGGCCCGCAGGGGCCGTGCTGCGTGTACGCATCGGGGTCCACACCGGCGAAGCAACTCCAATCGGCGACGACTACGTGTCGCTGGCATTGCACCAGGTGGCCCGGGTCAGCTCCAGCGCCCACGGCGGCCAGATACTCGTATCCGAGGCGACCGCCCGCGAAGTGGAGGGCCGTCTGCCGCAGGGGGCAACGCTGGCGCCGCTCGGGTCCTTCCAGCTGCGTGGTTTTGCCCACCCGGAGAGACTGTTCCAGCTGCGCCACCCCGATCTCACGGCCGACTTCCCCCCACCGCGGGCGGTGGGGATCGTCGCACACAATCTCCCGGTACACCGCTCGGGATTCGTCGGTCGCCGCGCCGAACGAATCGGTCTGGCCGATGCGCTGACCACGACGGGCGTGGTCAGCGTCGTTGGGCTCGGCGGAGTCGGCAAGACCCGACTCGCCCTCCAAGTGGCCTTCGATGTCCTCGATCGTTTCGCCGATGGCGCCTGGCTCATCGAACTGGCTGCGCTGACGGACCGAATCTCCATCGTGCGGGAGCTGGCCGGTGTCATGTCGGTCGCCCACGAACCCGGTCGGAGCCGGGATGAGCTCTTGGTGGAGCACCTGATGCACAAGTCGGCTCTGCTGCTGTTCGACAACTGCGAGCATGTTCTCGACACGGTCGCCGAGCTCATCGAGCTCCTCTCGCATCGCTGCCCCCACCTCGTGTTCCTCGCCACCAGCCGGGAACCACTCGACATCGAAGGGGAGGTCGTGTGGCGTATCGGACCGCTGCCGACCCTCGACCCGGAATCGGTCCACGGTGCCCGCGACGCAGCGCAGAACGACGCCGTGCAGCTGTTCGTCTCTCGTGCGTCGCTGGTGAGCCCGGAGTTTGCGTTGACCGACGAGAACGCCGCAGATGTCGCCGGCATCGTCAGGCAACTGAACGGCATTCCGCTCGCCATCGAGCTCGCCGCTGCGGCTTTGGAAGACCGATCGCTCCGCGGTGTCGTCGCCGGTCTCGCCGACCGTTTCTCGCTGCTCACCCGCGGGCGCCGGACCGCCCCGAGCAGACACCAGACGCTGCGAGCCGCTCTGGAATGGAGCCTGGACCTGCTGCGGCCGGAGGAACGGAGACTCTTTGCAGACCTCGCAGTGTTCGCCGGAGCAGGCTCGGTGACCTCGCTACACGGCATCTGCTGCGACGGCGAGAGCTCCGTTGAGGACGTGCGACAACGGCTGCGCCGCCTGGGGCGGGCTTCCCTCCTGCTGATCGATCCCGATGACCACGACCGCTGGACGATGCTCGAGTCGATGCGGGAGCTGGCGGCACTCGAGCTGGCCGCATCCGGCAGGGACGCCGAGCTGCACCGGCGGTTCCGCCATTGGTTCAGGGACTATGTGGAGCAGGCAAGCGAGCACGTGGGACGCCGCGACTCGATGCCCATCGTCGCCGGGTTGGATTCCGAGCTCGACAACATCCGGCGAGCGGTCGACGGGGCGATCGCGAGCGAAGATCGCACGACGGCGCTACGGATCGCAGTGGCGATGGCGCCCTACTGGATGTCGCACGGTGAATGGTCGTACGGAATCCAGCTCCTCAGGGGCGCGCTCGCCGGGGATGGCGGCGCCCCCAGCCTGCGGAGCGAAGCGAGAACTGCCCTGGGCAACTTGCTCTTGCTCAAGGGCGATCTCGACGAAGCGGAGCGATTGTTTGCGGAGCTCGGCACCGATGAGACCATCGCCGCCGATGATCTCGCCGCAGCTCGGTTCTTGTCGGGACGTGGCTTCGTTGCGTTTCGACGTTCGCTGCTGGACGACGCCGAAAGGGATTGGGAAGCGGCACTGCAGCATGCGGAGCGGAGCGGCGACGACCGAGTGCTAGCCAGCATCCTGAGAAACCTCGCCATCGCCGCGGGCAGCCGTGGCGAACAGGACCGTACGCGGTCGTTGCTGTTGCGGGCACAGGCCGCAGCCGAGCAAGCAGGTGACGATCAACAGTTGCGGCTGATTCTGGGCTCGATCGCCGAGATGGAGCTCTGGTTGGGCGACTACACCGCAGCCGAAATCGCACTCGGCGATGCGCTCGACCTCGCCGACTCGATCGGTGATCTGGCCGGGAGACCCATCATCTTGGGCGAATTGGGTTGGATCGCGTTGCTTCGCGGGGATCTGCCCACAGCGATGCGCCTGTCCATCGCCGCCGCCGAGCTGGCGGAGGACCTGGGCAACCGACGAACCCTCTCCCATTCGCTGCGACTGCGCGGCGAATCGATGATGCGCATGGGCCAGATGGACGACGCTGCGCATGTCCTCGAGGAGGCGCTGGAGGCGGCAATGCAGCTCGGAGCACCCGCCGAGATTGCCGGTGTCCGTTGCTCGCAGGCTTGTCTGGCGCTCGAGCAGACAGACGTCGATCACGCCACGGAGCTGGCCGAGGCAGCCATCGGTTCGCGGTTGCTTCGCCATGCCATGCGGAAGTCGTCCCCGGAGTGGGTGCTCGGCGCAGCGGCGCTCATCGCAGGCGAGGTATCGGTGGCCGACGAGCAGTTCCGGCGCAGCCTCGACGACGCCGTGTACGCTCGCCTGCCTCGACATGAAGCTGCCGGCCAGTGGGGTCGTGGCCACGTCGATCTGATACGCGGCGACATCACCGGCGCCGCCCGCCGCCATCTTCGTGCCATCGAGCTGTGGACACAGATCGACGACCGTCTCGGCCTGGCCGAATCGCTCGTGTCGATGGCCGAGCTCGGAGCTGCAGCCGACACTGCCCTTGCCTCCGGACTGCTCGTGGCTGCAGCCGAGCTGCGCACGGCCGCCCAAGCGGTCCTCACACCGCGAGAAGAGGTCGATCTCGGACGTGCCATGGACGCACTGACTGTTGCTGGAGGCGATATCGGATCCGCCACGGGGAAGGTCTCCACCACGGAGATCCTGCAGGACGTGCGTTCGTTGGCATCGCAGCTGGATCCGGAGTCCGTGCCCTCCGAGGCGACCAGGAGATGACTGCGATGGGATGGCTCGAGGGCGACGTCGCACTCATCACCGGGGCCGGATCCGGCCTGGGCCGAGCCTTGGTTGCCAGGTTCGTCGCCGAGGGCGCCGACGTGGTCGCCGTGGACATCGCACCCGACCGCATCGCTGCGGTCGAGGCCGAGCATGGTGATGCAGTGCTCGGAGTGGTCGCCGACGTGCGTCGCGCCGACGACCATCCCCGCACCGTGGACGCCGCATTGGAGCGGCACGGCAGATTGGACACCTACATCGGCAACGCCGGTCTGTTCGACTACGGCGCTTCCGTCCTCGATACGCCGATCGAACAACTGGCGGACGGGTTCGACGAGCTCTTCGCCATCAACGTCAAGGGCTACCTCCTCGGGGTGAAGGCGGCG
>JBFISM010000089.1:0-15652 GCA_041608535.1 Acidimicrobiia bacterium | reverse complement strand
TCGAGCAGACGGACCCCGGCCGGGAGCCCGAGCTTCACCCAAGACGCCTGGATGTTGTCGATGAGTCCGGCGAATGCGATCCGAGCCACCGCATGGACCAGCACGACCTCGTCCCATGTCGGGCCGGGACGCGACTTGTGCCGCAGGTAGATCGGTGCACCCATGTGCACGAACGGCAGGGGCACGAACTCGGTGAACCCTCCCGTGCACCGCTGAATGGCACGGAGAACCTCGAGGTGGTTGGCCCATGACTCGGCGTCGTCGATATGACCGAACATGATCGTTGCCGTCGAGCGGAGGCCCAGCTCATGGGCCGTGAGCATCACCTCGGCCCATTGCGACGTGCGGATCTTGTCCGGGCACAGATGTTCCCGCACCCGATCGTCGAGAATCTCCGCCGCGGTGCCGGGGAGCGTTCCCAACCCGGCGTCGCGCAGCCGAGTGAGGAAGTCGCGCACGGTGACGCCGAGCGTCTCCGCCCCTTGCCACACTTCCAGCGGAGTGAAGCCGTGGATGTGCATCTCGGGCAGATGCTGTTTGATCGCCTCAACCACGGTCACGTAGAAGTCGCCGGTGAAGTCGGGATGAATGCCACCCTGGAGGCACACCTCCGTGGCGCCCCGGTGCCA
This sequence comes from Acidimicrobiia bacterium, assembly GCA_041608535.1. Lineage (GTDB taxonomy): Bacteria > Actinomycetota > Acidimicrobiia > Spongiisociales > UBA5794 > JBFISM01. The sequence continues at coordinate 15,023 of JBFISM010000089.1, read as the reverse complement.
CGCCTCGACGCTGCGCTCCACCACCTGCGGGATTGTCATCAGGTACGGCTCTTCCCGCAGGTTGAGGGAGCGGGGGCCCTTGGAGAAGGCGCAGAATCCACACCGGAAGTAGCACTGGTTGGTGTAGTTGATGTTGCGATTGATCACGTAGGTCACCGTCTCGCCGTTGGCACGCGAGCGCATCGTGTCGGCAACCCCGGCGATGGCGTCGACCTCGTCGCCCCGTGCCGAGAAGAGCCGCACCAGCTCGTCCCGGGTCGGCGGTGTTCCCGCCAGCGAGCGCTCGAGTATCCCGGCAAGATCAGGGGGCTGTCGTGAGATCGCAGCGTCTGCCGCCCCATCGAGCCAGGCGACATCCTGCCACTGCGCTGAGAGCCGCCGGGTGGGGATCGGTGCCGCCATGTCCTTGCCGGGTGCCCAGTCGTAGCGAGGACGGATCGCCCCGATCGCATCCACCTGGTCGAGGTATGCGGCAAACAGCTCCTCATCGAGTTCGCTACGGGCCTCGTCGACCGTCACCCCCACCGGGAGAGCCGGGCGCTCGATGAGCCGATGCGGGGACACCGCATCGCGCAACTCACCGATGCTCGCCGTGTCCCAGTCGCGCAGCAGGAGATCACGGGCACCGGCCTCGATGGCCGTGATGGCGTCGCCGAGCGTGTCGACGAAAGCCGAGACTTGAAAGTCGACGGCGGGCAGCGCGGCCAGCGATGCGGCCTCCGCCACGGCGCCGCGGCCGGTGCGCAGGAAGGCCGCCCCGGTGCGCGCCATGGCATCCAGCATCTCGGCCCGGTGGCCGCTGTCGACGACGGTGAGCCGCCAGCCGGGAACGCCCGCTGCGGACAGGGAGAGCGCATCGTGCGGACCCACCACCCAGGCGGCGGGTGCAGGTTCAGCCCGCGCGGTTGTCACAACCGGGAGCAGACCCCCTTGGATCGCCCCGCTGCGGTCCCCGGCGTGCAGGTCGCCGATCTCGACGGTCGTCGTACCCTCACGCCGCCGTGTAGCCGCCCACAGCTCGTTGGCCTCCGTTGCCGGACGGAGGCGGAGAAACGTGATATCGGTCGATGGCGAGGTCGGCACGTACGTGATCCTATCGATCGAAGGTGACGGCGGTGGGCACCCGTTGGGGTGCGGTGGCGTACCCGGCCTCGTCCGCAGTGGCGGCGACCTTGACCCGCAGCCCGTTGTCGATCCACTCGTTCCCGAGGTACTCGGGGTAGGCGGGGAGCCGTGGCGCCAGTGTGAAACCGGCACCGTTGGTGACGGCTTCGAGCCGTTCCAGGTGAGGCCACGGAGCCTCCGGGTTGACCCAATCGATGGTCAGCGGTGACACGCCGCCCCAGTCGTTGATTCCGGCGTCGAGGTACACCGAGAAGTCGTCGGTCAGGTTCGGTGGCACCTGCAGGTTCATGTCCGGTCCCAAGATCCAGCGTGCCGCGGCCACGACTCTTGCGAAATACTGCACCGTGGGCTCCGCATCACGACGCTTCCTGGTATCGGCCTTGGCCCGGAAGTTCTGCACGATCACCTCCTGGATGTGGCCGTGCTGACGCTGCAGCTCGGCGAGGGCGAACAGCGAGTCGATCACCTCCTCCGGTGTCTCCCCGATCCCAACGAGGATGCCCGAGGTGAAAGGCACTCGGTGGCGGGCAGCAGTCTCGATGGTGGCCACCCGCAAGCCCGGTTCCTTGTCCGGACAGTTGTGATGCGGCATACCTGGCTCCATCAGCCGTGGCGAGATGTTCTCCAGCATGAGCCCCATGGAGATGTTGGACCGCCGCAACGACGCTACGGCGCGGTCGTCCATGACTCCGGGATTGGCGTGGGGAAACAGCGAAGTCTCCGTCACCACCAGCTCGGTCATCTGCCTGACGTAATCGAGCGTGGTTGCGGCCCCCTGTGATGCGAGGAAATCCCTCGCTTGTGGCCAGCGCGCTTCCGGCGCATCGCCCAGGGTGAACAGGGCCTCGGTGCATCCATGGCGCTCCCCCGCTCGTGCGATCGCCATCACCTCGTCCGGGGTGAGGTACATGCCACCGGCCCCGGGCGGTTTGGCGAAGGTGCAGTAGGTACACGTGTCGCGACACAGTGTGGTGAGTGGGATGAAGACCTTGCGGCTGTATGTCACCGTGCGGCCCTTACCCTCGTCGCGGAGCCGCGTCGCTTCCGCGAACAAAGGCGCAGCATCACGCCGCCCTGTGATCAGCTCGACGGCGAGTTGGGGTTCGGGAGCCGGATAGGACATGGCGGAAAGCGTACCTTCACGCTGCGAGATGGTGGGCGGAGTCGGGGCTCAACCGGTGCGGACGACGACTTCGACGCGGCGGTTTTGGGCACGACCCTCGGGGTTGTCCGAGCCGTCGGGATTCGTGTTGGGCGCGATCGGCTGCGCTTCGCCGAGACCGATGGCGACGATGGCCACGTCGCTCAGCGACTCCATGAGGAGAGCGGCAACGTTGTCGGCTCGGAGTTGCGACAGTTCCTGATTCGAGCGCCGGTCGCCGATGGCGTCGGCGTGTCCCCATACCTGGATCTCGACGATGTCATCGAAGCGTTCCGAGATGGAGGCGATGATCTCCTCGATCGTCTCGGCCGCTTGAGTACCGATCTCGGCCGAGGCGAACTCGAAGAGCACGTCGGCTTCGATCGCATACGTCGTCACCCCCTGGCCTTGCCGCACCGTGATGCCCTCGGCGGTGATCTCGTCGAAGGCGACCTCGGGGAGATCGAGAGCCGTCCGGCTGCCGAGACAGGTGCCGCCGGCCTGGTCGCTGTTCACACCGTTCGGACAGATGGTGTTGGTCCATCGGGTGTTGGCGAACGTGGTGTTGACGATGTCGGCGCCGATGAGGTTGGCGTTGTCGAACTTCGCCGTGTCGAAGCTCGCGCCGTCGAAGCTCGCCCCGAACAGCTTGGTGCCGACGAACGACGCCTGGGTGAAGTTGGCCCCGGCAAACACGGCGCCGGAAGCATCGAGGTTGTCGAATATGGGCTGCGCCAGGGTCGCATCGGTGAAGTCGGCGCAGCGCAGATCCTCACCCCGGAAGCCACCCTCGGGAAGATCGTCGCCTGTGTAGTCGGGACCGGAGTCGGGCTCGCACAGCGGCACGAACTCGATTGGCGCCAGGACGACCTCGACGCTGCTGGCCTCGAAGGTGACCGGCACCGGAGTGAGCTGCGCATCGCAGTTACCGCCTTGGACGGGCCGCCCATCAGGACAGGTGGCTCCCTCGAATCTGCCACCGGTGATCTCGGCGTCTGCGAGAAGCGCTCCGGTGAGGTCGGCGTTGTTGAATCGGACCTGGGAGATGATCGCCGCCGAGAAGTCGGTGCCGATGAGGATCGCATCCTGGAAGGCGGCTTGTTGCAGTGTGGTGCCGACAAAGCTGGACCCGCTGAGGTCGGCACGGGCGAGATTGGCCCCGGTCAGCGTGGCGCCGTCGAAGTTGGCACACCGCAGCGACTCACCGGCGAAGTCCTGCGACCGCAGCTCCTGCCCGGTGAAGTCCGGGCCGCTGCCTGGTTCGCAGTCCACCACCACCGCCGGGACGTCGACGGGTGCGGCGCTGGTAGGTGGTGCGGTCGTCGTGGTTCGTGCCGGCCGCTCGCGGGCCGCCGCAGTCGTGACCGGGGCTGCGTTCGTCGTCGAGGTGGACGATGTATCCGTACTGCTGCACGCCGCAGCCAGGATGAAGACTGCTGCCACTGCGATGAGGACCCTTCTCACAGCGGGAACCCTACCCATGAGGTGGGAGAATGCAGCGTCGGTAACCTCGCACCGATGGTGAGATCATCGGCTGGTGGCGTCTGGTGTCTGGCGGCCGTGGTGGCGATGACCACGGTGATCACGGCATGCGATCCCACCGCCATCTCGGAGTCGTCGACGACGTCATCGCACGTGCCTACCACCACAACGGCGACGACGACGATTGCCGAAGCAGCGACGACCCTCGGGCCGACCATCCCGCCCGATGATGAGCAACCTCCCTGCGCCACTGGGGATCTCGCATACGTCGACGCCGGAAACATCGACGTCGGGACAGGCACCGGCGACGCTGCCGAGATCGCGGGGATTCGCTGGGCAACCGATCCGAGCTGCGATCGCCTGGTCATCGACCTCGTGACCGAGGGCGGTTCGCCTGCATCTGAGCTGGGGGCCAGTGACGTCGAGTTTCGCAGGCACCAGGGTGTCGTTCGTGCGACCCTCCCGGGCCGGGTGATCGCTTCGGCGCTGACCGACACGCTCGTTGGCACCCGCCTCATCACCAGAGTGTTCGTGGTGCGCCTGCTCGATGGTCGACTGGCGATCGATCTGCATCTCGATTCGCTCAGCGGCGCCGAGATTCGAGCGTTCGCCGTCGACTCGCCGGCGCGCCTGGTGATCGACGTCCGCTCCGGATCAGGAGGCGCAATCACACCACCGGCTCGATCCAGCCGTGTCGTGGTGTTGGAACCCCGTCCCGGCGACGTCGAGTATCCGCTCGTGGTGACCGGCTACATCGCACCCGGTGTGCGCTCGGTCGTCGCCAAGATGCCGTCGTTCAACGAGGAGTTCCCGTTCATCGAGACAGAGCCGGCGCTCACTGCAACCACCTGGGGAGAGTTCACCGCAACGTTTGACATCGGCCCGCCCGGCGAAGTCGACCTCACCGTCGGCCCCGCCGGTACCGAAGACACCGAAGGCGTTCGCATCGTCGTCCGCAACTTCTGAATCTGTCCCCCCGCAGCGGGGAAGGTTCCTGCGAGCCCGAAGGGCTCGGAGGTAGGAGGAGGCACGGTGCCAGCCAAGGATGACTGGGTCACGCTGCGAGCATCCGAGGACGATCGGCATGCCCGCTTACCAGAGCTTCGCAGCTCCGCTGCGCCCGTTCTGGATCCTTGCTCCCGCAGCCGAGCGGGACAGACCACGCCTAGCTCTCTCGGTCGGTGGGGAAGAGCCCGGTGGGTGGGTTGATGACGATGCGACCATTGTGTGGCTCGGCGACGAGGGCGGTGACGAAGGGGACTTCGACCTGAATGCCCGATGGCACGGTGACAACGAGGCGGTCTTGTGCGTCGCCGAGAACGACGTCGGTGACGGTGCCGAGGGATGCACCGGCGGGATCGATGGCCTGCAGACCAATGAGGTCGTCCGGCCAGAACTCGCCCTCCTCGAGCGACCGTCGGTCGCCGATCGAGATGGTGAGCTGCGCTCCGCGCAGCGTCTCCGCCTGGCTGCGGTCGGTCACTCCGGCGAAGCGAACGACGAGCCCTTCGTTGTGGGGGGCTGTCGACTCAACGGTGAGCTCGCTCGGCTCCGGAAGCCCGGGATCGACGAGAAACGTGGAACCAGCGCTGAATCGATCGGGGTTGTCGGAGAGCAGCACCACGAGCACCGCACCACGCACACCGTGGGCTCGCTTGACGTATCCAACCGGGATGCGGTCATCGCCTCCCGGCGAGACCATGACGACCTCAGTCGAGGAACTCGACCTGGACGTCGAGACCCTCTTCCTCCCCGGCGGCGCCGGCGATAGCACGGATCGCCTTGGCGACCCGGCCGCGACGGCCGATCACCCGGCCCATATCCGACTTGGCGGTGCGCACCTCGGCGACCACGGCATCCTCGCCATCGTCGAGCAGCTCGACCTCCACCGCTTCGGTGTCGTCGACGATTTGCTCGGTGACATAGCGGACGACCTTCTCGACGATCTCACCCTTGGCCACTACTCCTCCTCCGTGGTTACGGCTGCGGCGGTCTCCTCGGCCGGTGCGGCGGTGGCATCGGACGGCGCCTCTGCCGAGACAGCGTCCTCGACGACGGGCTCGTCAGCCGGGCTTTCCTCCGTCGCAGGCTCTGCAGCCTCGGCTGGATCCGGCTCGTCGCCACCGACGACGTGCACTTCGGGCACATGCTCGGGTGTGACCGGTGTCGCCGGCGTCTCCGGCATCGGCGACTCCCCCACCGTGTGGATCTCGCCACGACCGATCTTGAAATGCGTCCACGCCCCCGAGATCTCGAGCAGCTTCTGGGCACGTTCAGTGGGCTGAGCGCCTTTCTGCAGCCAGTCGACGGCTCGTTCGTTGTCGATCTCGACGACGGAAGGGTCCTGCCGCGGATCGTAGAAACCGATCTGCTCGATGTACGCACCGTCGCGCGGCTTGCGCGAATCCATCACAACGACCCGATAGGTCGGCTGCTTCTTCTTCCCCATCCGCGTCAGGCGGATCTTCACCGGCATCTACATCACCTTTGCTGTTTCATTGAATATTCACCGTTTCCGGCCGCCCATGCCGGGGAGGGCGAGCCCCGGTATCGGGCTCTTCCCGCTGGCGAGGGCCTTCATCATCTTCTGCGCTTCGGAGAACTGCTTCAGGACGGCGTTGACATCCTGCGGTCTGGTTCCGGATCCCCTGGCGATGCGGCGCTTCCTGCTGCCGTTGATCACCTTGGGATTGTGCCGCTCTTCCGGTGTCATCGAACGGATGATCGCCTCGACACGGTTGAGATCTCGTTCGTCGATCTCGACGTCGCGCAACATCTGCCCGGCGCCGGGCAACATACTAACCAGCTGCTGGAGCGGACCCATCTTGCGCAGCTGTTGGAACTGCTCGAGGAAGTCCTCCAGGTCGAACGTCGCCTTGCGCAGCTTCTCCGCAGCCGCGATGGCCTCTTTCTCGTCGTATGCGGTCTCCGCTTTCTCGATGAGCGTCATCACATCGCCCATGCCGAGGATGCGCGATGCCATACGGTCCGGGTGAAAGACGTCGAGATCGTCGAGACCCTCGCCGAGGCCCACGAACTTGATCGGCCGCCCGGTCACTTCGCGAGCCGATATGGCCGCCCCGCCCCGGGCGTCGCCGTCCAGCTTGGTGAGGATGAGGCCGGTCAACTCAGTGTGGTCGAGGAAGCCCTGGGCCACATTGACTGCTTCCTGACCGGTCATCGCATCGACAACCAGGAGCACCTCGTCGGGCTCGGCGGCCTTGCGGACGGTCGCCAATTCCTTCATCAGATCGTCGTCGATCTGAAGCCGACCTGCCGTGTCGATGATCACCACGTTGTGACCCTCGTTCCTGGCGTGCTTGAGCGCAGCCTTCGCCAGCTTCGCCGGCTTGCCCTTCCGATCCGCCAGAACCGGCACGTCGATGCGCTTCCCCAGCGTCTCCAGCTGGTCGATCGCAGCCGGCCTCTGCAGATCGCCGGCCACCAGCAGCGGCCGGCGTCCTCTCGATTTGAGGTGCTTGGCCAGCTTGGCAGCCGTTGTCGTCTTGCCCGAGCCCTGCAGGCCTGCCATGAGGATCACCAACGGTGGTGCAGCCGGCCGGACGAGGGGCGCCTCCTCGCCGAGGGTCTTGATCAACTCCTCGTGGACGATCCTCACCACCTGCTGGCCGGGGGTGAGGCTCTTCGTCACCTCGGCGCCCACAGCCCGCTCCTTCACCCTGGCGAGGAACGACTTGACGACAACCACGTTGACGTCCGCCTCCAGCAGCGCCAGCCGCACTTCGCGCAGCGCCGCATCCACGTCGGCTTCGCTCAGCCTCCCTTTGGCGCGGAGCTGGCCGAAGACGTCGTTGAGCCGGTTGGAGATGGTGTCGAACATCGGGCGGAAGTGTACGGGACTCGACGGGTCTCGCCGACCGGTATCTACGCTGGGAAGATGCGCAAAGCCACGCTGCTCAAGTCCGTGCGGCGGCTTCTCGGTAGCGGCGAGGAGGTGCACGACGCGGCCTTCATGTGGCAGCGGCACAGGTTGATGGCGCCGTTTGCAGCGGTTGCATTCGTCGCGCTGGCATTTGTCGCCACGGGCGTGGGCTGGGACGAGTGGCCGACCCGGCTCGCTATCGGGGCCGCCGGCGCCGCGGTGGCCGTCGCCGCCACCACCGAGTACCGCATCGTTGCGGCGACGTCTACGGGCTTGAAGCTCTTCCGCTCCAGCCGGATTCGCCAGTACGCCGTCGAGATGATCGAGACCTTGCCCGGTGACGCCGATGTCATCCCGGTGGGCGGCACGTGGCTGGTGGCCGACTGGCAGGTCGGCGACCGGGTCTACACCGTGCCGAAGAGCTCGGAGCAGGCCATCAACCGCATCGCCAGCGGCCGGCCCTCCGGGAGATGAGCGCACGGGAAGGCCGTCGCATCACGACGGAACCATGCGCGACCGACTCGGATCGCAGGCCCAAGTCGTACCCGCTTCGGCCGCCGCTTCGAGAACGGGCTCGATCTCACTCGAGGCGGTGACCCATGTGGAACCGTCCTCCTCGCTCACCGCAAACACCATTCCGATGAGGCGATTCTGCTCGTCATACACCCCCGCCCCACTGTCGCCGGAGTCGGTGGCCGCCACCAGGTCGTAGCCGCTGCGACGGTGGCGTTCCGTGCCCAGCACCTCCTCGATGGTCAGATCGACCACCCGATCGATCTGGTACGGCACCGTTCCGGAAGCGGCGCCACCGACGATCCGGCCGAAATCACCGGCTTGGCCGGGCCACGACAGCACCGTGGGCAAACCGCTTCGCTCGGTGGTCAACACGGCGATGTCGACGGTCGTATCGAGATGACGCAACGTCGCCGGCACCGGTTCGCTTTCCCCGACCCGCACGGCGATGGCGTCGGATTGCACCACCAGATGGGCTGCGGTCACGACCACCCCGTCGGCCACGGCCACTCCGGAACCGTGACGGCCGGAGGCGAATCCGCATCCGGTGGTTTCGAGGAGCACAGCCCGGTCCTCGGGGCTGACCGCCCCGGTGTCGACCGCCGGTGCACACGCAGAAACGGCGACGACGAGCAGAGCCAAACGTGGCCAGCGTTTGCCTTGCGTCGGTCTCATGTCCCCTTCCTGTCTCCTGCATTCGATTCAAGTAACGTGCCAGCACCGTAGACCCGGGACGGCGGGAGAGGATGGCCGACGCTTCACGGGACGTCGATGTCACCACGAAGGCAGAGGATCTGCTCGATCAGCTGTCGCATGCCATCGAGCCCAGCCGCAAGGTAGAGGAGGCGCCACTCGAGGTGCCGGGAGGGTTCTGGGGCATCTTGTACCGGCTGCGAGTCGGTATCGAGGCGGTGACAACGTTCTCGGGAAACGTCGCATGGATCCTGGCGTGGATCGTGTTCGTCCTGGGTCTGTTCAACGTGGTCACCCGCTACACGGCTCGCTTCATCGAGCGGGACATCATCGTCAACCAGGTCTTCGACTTGCAATGGATGTTGTTCGGCGTGCTGTTCCTGATCGCGTTCAACTACGGGGTGCGGGAGGGCGTCAACCCCAGGATCGACTTCTGGTGGGCGAACTTCACCGACAAGACCAAGGCCTGGATCGACCTGGTGTTCCACGTCCTGTTGTTCCTGCCGTTCTTGTGGGTGAGCACCACCATCCTGTGGCCATACGCCATGAGCGGTCTCGGGCGTAGCTTCGACGGCTCGTGGTCGACCTGGAAGCTGTGGGAGATCTGGGAGCAGTCCGGTGACGCCGGCGGTCTGCCGCGGGGGCCGATCAAGTTCATGATGCTGCTGGGCTTCATACTGTTCACGACCCAGATCCTCGCCGAGATCATCAAGGCGGTCTTCGTGTTGCGGGGGCGTAAAGACCTCGCCGGCATTCACGAGCACGCCGCCCCGATCAGGATCGAGTAGCCGGTGGATCTCGGAGTATTTCTCGCTCTCGCGATGTTCGCCATCTTTCTGGCCATGATCCTCGTCGGGTACAACGTCGCCTTCTCGTTCGCCGCTACCGCCGTGATGTTCTCCTTCCTCGGCGACCTCACGAATACCTTCGATCCCTCGGCGCTCAACGCACTACCGAACCGGTGGTTCGGCGCGGTGTCCGATCCCACGCTGCTCGCGGTGCCCTTCTTCGTGATGATGGGAGCGATCTTGGAGCGGTCCGGGCTGGCGGAACGGCTGCTCACGGCGATCGGGATGGTCCTCGGGCCGATTCGTGGCGGCGTCGCCGCCGCCGTGGTGTTCGTCGGTACGTTGCTGGCGGCGGCGACGGGCGTCGTTGCGGCGACGGTGATCGTCATGGGCCTGCTCTCACTCCCGGCCATGGTGCGACTCGGCTATGACCACAAACTCGCCACGGGGGTGATCACCGCCTCCGGGACGTTGGCGCAGCTGCTTCCTCCCAGCCTCGTACTGATCCTGCTGGCACAGCAGATGGGTGTCGGCATCCTCGGACTCTTCGCCGGCGCGCTGCTCCCGGGTCTTCTGCTCAGCGGGCTCTACATGGCCTATGCGCTCGGCATCTCGTTTCTGCGGCCCCATCTCGGTCCGGCCATGCCCAAGGAGGAGCGCACGCTGACGGGCCGCCTGCTGGCCCTCGAAGTGCTGTTCTCGGTGGTTCCGATCCTGCTGCTCATCGTTGGGGTGTTGGTTTCGATCTTTCTCGGCATCGCCACACCATCAGAATCGGGTGCCGTCGGCGTGCTGGGGGCGCTCATCCTGGCTGCGCTGAGTTACCAGTTCGACAAGGTGCTCGTGCGACGCGGCGCAGACCACATCGAACCACGCTGGAGGCTCACCCTGAAGACCCTCCGCGAAGCCGGCAGATCGACGGCGAACATCAGCATCCTCGTCATGACGTTGCTGTTCGCCTCGTCGTTCTTCAGTCTGATGTTTCTCCAGCTCGGCGGATCCGATCAGGTCGCCGATTGGCTGACCAGCATCGGCGGTGGCAAAACGGGTTTCGTGATCGTTGCGATGATTGCCGTGTTCATATTGGGCATCAATCTCGAGTTCCTCGAGATCACCTTCATCGTCGTGCCCATCTTCTTGCCGGCGATGGATGCCCTCGCCTTCACCTCGCTCGAAAAGATCTGGTTCACCGTGCTCATGGCCATCAACCTGAACATGGCCTTCATATCGCCTCCGGTGGGCTTCTCTTTGTTCTATCTGCAGAGTGTCGCTCCGCCAGAGGTGAAGACCGCAGACATTCACAAGGGCGCCATACCCTTCATGGTGCTGCAAGGACTGTCACTCGTGATACTTGGGGTCTTCCCCGGTATCGTCGAGACTTCGTTCAACTTCTTCAGCCTCAACTGACCATCGGCACGACAGCACGAAGACCTAGACCAACAACAACGACCGGAGGAGGAATCGTGAACACAGACGAGACAGTCGCCACCGACTCGAATGTGAGCAGGCGCGACTTCATCAAGAAGACAGGATTTGGTGTGGCCGGTCTTGCGGCTTCGAGCGCGATCCTGGCCGCGTGCACCAGCTCGGATGACACGGCGGACACGGACACGACTCCCACCACTGCGGCGGCGGGCGCCACTGACACCGTGGCCCTCTCGCAATCCGACCTTCCTGAGATCGAGTGGCAGATGCCGACGAGTTGGTCCGGTGCACTCGTCGACTCGATCGGCAGCGGTGCCCAGATCTTCGCCGACGAGGTGGGGAGGCTCACCGGCGGCAGGTTCAGGATCGTTCCTCGCGTCGGCGGAGAGCTGGTGCCGGCACTCGAGGTGTTGCCGTCGATCCGTGAAGCAGCGGCCGAAGCAGGACACACGGCCTCGTACTACTCGGTCGGCATCAGCCCGGCGACCCAGTTCGGCACGGCAGTGCCATTCGGCCTCACCCGGCGCCAGCAGGACGCCTGGTTCTATTCGGGGGGTGGGCTCGAGATCTTGCGCGAGTTCTACGCCGAGGAGTTCGGGCTCATCCAGTTCCCGGCGGGTAACACCGGTGTGCAGATGGGAGGTTGGTTCACCAAGGAGATCAACTCGGTCGCCGATCTGCAGGGTTTGAAGATGCGCATCCCCGGTCTCGCCGGCCGGACGTTCAACAATCTCGGCGCCGAGCAGGTCACCGTGGCTGGTGGCGACATCATCACCTCGATCGAGACCGGCGCCATCGACGCAGCCGAGTGGGTGGGTCCGTATGACGACCTCATCTTGGGCTTGGGCGAGCTGGGCAGTCAGCTCTTCTACTACCACCCCGGTTGGTGGGAACCCGGCTCTGCGCTCGAAGTGGTCATCCAGCTATCTCTCTGGAACGAGCTCCCGGAGGAGTATCAGACCGCGATCGATGTCGCCGCCAAGGCGGCCAACATCGGCACGATGGCCAACTACGACGTGCTCAACATGGACTCTCTCGACGCAGTCCGCGAGGCTGCCGAGATTCGCGAGTTCCCCGAGGACGTCATGGATGCTTTCAGGGAAGAGAACGAGAGCGTGCTCGACGAGGTGGCAGCCAGCGACGACTGGTTCGGCGAGATCCTGCCCCCCTGGCGGGAGTTCCGTGACAAGATCCAAGCCTGGCACGGCTTGGCGGAAGCTTCCATGCTCCGAGCCGGGTCACGTTAGGCACCACGAGTCCGTAGGACCGGGTGGGTGGTGATACCCACCCGGTCCTTTGTTTTCGGAGCCTCGGCGGCGAGCATGGAACCGCGCTCTCACCAGAAACGTTCCATCTCCATGCTTCGTCACACCAGAACGGCACTCGTCGCGACAATGCTGGCGTTGTTGCTTGCGGCATGTGCCGGCGACGAAGCCACCACCACGACGATCGGCGCCATCGACGATCCTACGGCGACCACGGTCCCAGCACCGACGAGCCGGCCTGCCACGACGACATCGGCGGCCCCAACGACGACCACGACATCGCCACCCACCACGACGACATCGCCACCCACCACCACACTCGCCACCGTCCCGGAGACCTGGATCGCCGTGCTCGCCAGTCTGCCGACGAGCGAGTACACGGCGGCGGAGGCAGAGGCTCGCACAGCAGTGATCGCGGAGCAGATCGGGACGGAGGCGCTGGAAGTCAAGCTGCTCCTCAGCGACGACTACACGTCGCTCGAGCCCGGATTCTGGGTGGTCTATCTGGGGCAGTTCCGTGACGAGTCGCAGGCCGTCGCCGCTTGCGACTCGGTGGGTGCGCCCGATTGCTACGCCCGTGCGCTGGCGACCCTGGCCGACGACGAGGCGCTTGGGGTCGACGAGGGATACGTCCTCGCCATCCTTGCGGATGGCCCGCTCGCCGTGGTCGAGATCGGGTCGGGAGAGATCCCTCGCATCATCGACGACTACTTCTACGCCGATGGCGTCTACCCCGGATCCCCCACCCTCGCCGCAGATGGACGGCGGGTCTTCTACTCGGTGGGGTCGGAAGACTGGTGGTTCTCCTGTGAGGCCGCCGACGGAACCCTGGTGGAGATGGATCTCACCACCGGGGAGGCGGAGCAGGTCGCCGATGGCTTCTCGCCCGCCATCTCACCCGACGGCTCGACCTTGCTCTATCTGGCCGCGTCACAATGCGTCGAGGATCCCAACGAAGCCAACTTCGTGCTGGCACCCATCGACACGATCGTCCATCGCAACCTCGGCAATGGAGACGAGTCACGCACCAGGCTCCCCCTCGACGGAGATATCGCCGCCGGCTACGAATACCGGTCGGCGGTGTGGGGGCCCGATGGGTCGACACTGATCCTCGACACGAACGGTGCGCTGCTGCGGGTCGACATCTCCGGCGACGCAACCCTGGTCACCGAACTGGACGATGCCCACTGGTGGCTGGCCGGCTATCTGGAGACGGCGCAATCGGTCATGCTCGTTGCGCAAGTGTTCGAGAACGACACCGCAATGACCCTCGTTGGTGCCGTGCACCCCGCAACCGGTGAGATGACCACTGTCGCCGAGTATCCCGGGTTGGGTGCGGTCGCGGTCGACCGAACCGGCGCCCATCTCATCATTGCCGCCGAAGACGAACTCATCATCGACGGAGCATCGGTCCCCCTGGGTCTCCAGGTGGTCGATCTCGCCGGCTGACACCGCCACACGCCCGCAGTGGCACACTGGCGGCGTGGATGACGTCACGATCGAGATCGACGGCGACGAGATCGTCATCACCAGCCCGGACAAGGTGATGTTCCCCCGTCAGGGGTGGACCAAGCTCGATGTCGTCGAGCACTATCGAGCATGCGCCGATGGTGCCCTCGCCGGTGTGTTCGGTCGCCCGACGTTGCTCAAGCGTTTCCCCAGGGGTGTCGGCGAGAAGCCCTTCTTCCAGAAGCGGGCGCCCAAATCGGCCGGCGAACGGTACTTCGTCGACTTCCCTTCGGGGCGCACCGCGGGGTATTTCGTGCCTCGCACCACCTACGACGTGTTGTGGATGGCCCAGCTCAACTGCGTCGATCTCAATCCGTGGCCGAGCCGCGTCGAGGACGTGGAGCACTCCGACGAGCTGCGTATCGACCTCGACCCCACCCCAGAGGCCACGTGGGCCGACGTGCAGGCGGTGGCCCTCGCCGTGCACGAGACCCTCGACGACTTTGACCTGACGGGCTATCCCAAGACGTCGGGATCGAAGGGAATGCACGTGTACGTGCGTATCGAAGCACGTTACGAGTTTCTCGAGGTGCGCCGGGCGGCGCTCGCTCTCGGGCGGGAGGTGGAGCGGCGCCGGCCCGACATCGTGACGACGCAGTGGTGGAAGGAAGACCGCCACGGCGTGTTCATCGACTACAACCAAAACAGCCGGGACCACACGCTGGCCAGCGCCTACTCGGTGCGGCCCACCGGGTGGGTCTCGGCACCGCTGCTGTGGGAGGAGGTGCCGGAGGCCGAGCTTTCCGACTTCCCCATGGATCGCTTCGCTGTTCGATACGAGAAACTGGGGGACGTGATGGCCGCGATCGACGACACGGCGTTCTCGCTCGACGGCCTGCTGGAGCACTCGTTTCGTGACGAGGCCGGGGATCTCGGCGGGGAGCCCTGGCCACCAAACTTCGGGAAACCCCGGGGCCGTCGCAGCTGGTGGCCCGTCGACTGAATCAACCTGCAGCCGGCTGGGCCGGCTCGGACACTGCACCCGACAGACGTACCAGCACTGGTCCGAGAGCAGCGGTGATGAGCACATACGCTGCGGCGAGCACGGCGAGCTCGCGCCGGAGTCCGGCCGACACGGCGAGCTCGGCGATGATGATCGAGAACTCGCCACGGGAAACGAGCAAGGTGCCGATGCGAGCCCGCCCGACGACACCGACCCCGATACGCCGCCCGGCGTACCACCCGGTTGCCAGCTTGGT
>JBFISM010000088.1:0-15691 GCA_041608535.1 Acidimicrobiia bacterium | reverse complement strand
GGGTGGAGTCGCCGTCGTCGTCGAAGATCTGGGCGGCTCCTCCGCTGCCGATGGCGATGTCGAAGATGTCCTGCTCGTGCGGTTCGGGTCCGGGGACCGAGAAGTCGGCGAACCAGGTGCCGTCGGCTGCGACCGTGACGGTGCGATGTGCTCCGCCTGCTTCGTTACCGACGTTGACTTCGATGGTGGCGCCGATCGGGCCGGTGCCGGTGAGGGTGTCGTTGTCTTGGTCGATGTCGGTGATTTCGAGATCGTGGACCACGAGCGTCTTGGTGATGTCGACCCCGTCGTCCACCGTGACGACGTGACCGGGCATGAGCTCGAAGAGACCTTCGAGATGGAAGTTCCATTCCACGGCCCAGTCCTCGGGTCCGAACCGGTAGCTGGTCGTCGAGGTGGTATACAAGAACCCGTTGCTGAGGTCCATGTCGTCATCGACATGCAACGTGATGGTGCGGTCCTCCACCCACGCCGAATGCTGCGCCCACACGTCATACGGCGTCTCCACGGTGAACGCCGGGTTGGGCACTCTCCAGAAGACGAAGGTGGAGTCGTCGTCGTCGTCGAACTGGGCAGAGGCACCGTTGCTGAACATCGTGAGGTCGGCGGTGAGGTCTTCGCCGTCCTCGTCGCCGGGTATTGCGAAGTTGGCGGTGAAGTTGCCGGAACCGTCCACGACCTCATTGCGCCACGTGCCAACGTCATCGTGCACCCACACGTGCACGGAGCTTCCCGGCGCGGCCGTGCCGCTCACCGTGTCGGCCGCCTCGTCGACGAGAGTGATGTCGAGCGCGGTGACGACCGTCGACTTCGTCGTGTCACCCTGGCTGACTTCGACAGTGTCGCCCGGGTTGATGACGATGCCGTCGAGGCCGAAGTCGCCGTTGTCGTCGGTCGGTGGCGTTCCGACGAGGGTCCCGTTCACCAAGACGTCGACTGTGTTGTTCGGCATCCACTCATGGCCAAAGAGGCCGCTGTCCTGGTAGTTGACGTTGAACACCGGATTGGGGACCCGGAAATGCACCCTGGTTCCGTCCCCGTCGTCGTCCATCCGGTCGACTGAGCCCGGCATCCCGGGGGTCACATCCTGCACCATCTCGTCCGGATGGACCCCGGGGACCGAGAAGTCGGCTGAGAACGCGCCGCTGTCGTCGGCTATCTCAGCGCGCCAGACAGTGTCCGGCTCGTGGAGCTCCACGAGCACAGCCGCGTTCGGATCGGTCGTTCCTGCGATCGTGTCTGCCACCGGGTCGAGATCGGTCGGTTCCACGTACAGGACGGTGTGGTCCTTGGTGGTGAAGTAATCGGTCACCTCGACGAGATCGCCGAGGTGGACGTCGACCAGACCGTCCCAGCCGACGTGGAAGTGTCCATCGTCATCGGTGGTCGTCGACCACTCGAGGATCCCGTTCACGAAGATGTCGAGCGTCGCGTTGGGCTGCCATCCATGACCGAAGATCTGATCGCCTTCGTTCGACCACGGCATTCCCGGATCGACCCGGAAGTGCGGATTCGGGATGTGCCACGTGACCACGGTGAGATCACCGTCCCCATCGCCCGGCGCCACCGAGAGGCCGCTCGTGCCCGGGCCGAGGTCGATCGTGTTGTCCTCGCCGGGGAGTGGGCCCGGCGTGCTGAAGTCGGCGACCCAGACGCCGGCAGCGTCTGCCGTCGCCAGGCGGTGGGGGTCGTCGGCCGGCTGATCGGTGAAGTGTGTGTTGATCTGCGTCCCCACCGGTGCGGTGCCGGTGATCGTGTCGGCGTCGGCGTCGACACCCGTGACGGCTAGGTCGAACACGATGTGCGACTTGACCGTGGCGCCTTGCTCCACCTCGACGAGATCTCCGACATCGACGGCAATTGGCTGCTCATCGGGCCAGAAATCACCTTCGGGTGTCGTGGGTAGCGAAGTGATGAGTGTGCTGTTGACGAAGACATCGACGGAGTCGTTCGCCACCCAGCCATGGCCCCACACGGCATCGTTTTGCGGGTCGGCGCGCATCACCGGACCCTCCTGTGCGGCCGCGCCCGGCGCAAGCACAGCTGTCACCAACAAGAACACCGTCAGCACCGTGAACGCATGCGTACGTCTCGACATCGCAACCTCCCTACCCACCGGCCCCGGCACGAGGAGAGCCCCCGCTCAGCGGGGGCTCACAGCTCGTGCCTAGGCAGTTGAAGGTGCGTTCACTGCCGTTCGGTGTCCCAGACTCGGTCAACCAACGAACTACTACCACAGCGAACGACGCCACCCTTCCAGCAACTCAGTTTCCGCAGGTATGGTCCCTACCGACAGAGGCGTTAGACACTTGTTGGAAACATCTTGGGCCGACTTCCCTGTGTGGGCTCGATGGTGACTCCGTCACCCGTGGCGACAGGCCCGGGCTCGAGGACCCTGGCATACCAGCGGCTGGAACCGGGGTGTTCGTCGTGATCGATGCGGCCGAACTTACGATCGCTGAACCACCGGGCGTTCTTGCTGCACGGTGTCGCCTGCACGGTCACTTCGGCGACGAGCGTGTCGCCGATCTCCAGGCGGACCCCCCCGGCCATGAGGTTCCAGTCGATCCCGGTCAGTGTGATGTTCTCGCCCGCAGAGCCGGCATCGATGGGGTGCCCCTCCGCCCGCAGCTGCTCGATCACCTCGAGCGAGAACAGGCACAGGGTCTGCAACGGTCCGCCGTGATGACGGAGGTCGGCCTGCCGGTCGCCCTCCATCCCGTTGTGCGACACGTATGCCCGTTCCACCGGCAACTTGGGCACGCCGCCGGCCGAGACGTTGACCGAAGCCACGGTGCCGGTGCGACCGTCCATGCAATGGGACGCTAGCGCCATTGGCAGGAGCCGGTCATCGCCTAGCATCGCCGGACGATGTCCGTCCCCAGACCAATTGGTATCGGGTTTCTCGGCGCCGGCACCGTCGGTGGCGCTCTGATCCACAAGCTCACCGAGGAGCAGGAGCTGATATCGGCCAAGACCGGGCTCAGGCTGGAGGTGCGCCGCGTGGCGGTGCGCCACATCGCCAAAGCTCGGTCCTTCGCCGTCGACGACGTGCTGGTCACGGCCGATCCGTTCGAGGTGGTTCACGATCCCACGGTGCAGCTCGTCGTCGAGGTTATGGGTGGTCAGGATCCGGCGGGAGACCTGGTGCTGGCGTCGCTGAAGGAAGGCAAACCGGTCGTGACGGCGAACAAGGAGCTGATCGCAGCTCGCGGTCCGGAGCTGATCGCGGCTGCCGAGCAGGCCGGTGTCCCGCTGCTCTTCGAGGCGGCCGTCGGTGGTGGGATCCCCATCATCCGCCCCCTCGCCGAGACGCTCGCCGGGGAGAAGATCGAACAGGTGCTCGGCATCGTCAACGGCACGACGAACTACATCCTCACCCGCATGGTCGAGGGCGACGACTACGAAGAGGCGCTCGCCGAGGCACAGCAACTCGGCTACGCCGAACCCGACCCGACGGCAGATGTCACCGGCGCCGACGCCGCCGCCAAGGCCGCCATCCTCGCCTCACTGGCCTTCGGCACCTGGATCGGCCTGGAGGACGTCAGCTACGAGGGGATCGACCAACTGTCGCGGACGGACATCGAGTTTGCGCGATTCCTCAACTACGAGGTGAAGCTCCTCGCCATTGCCAGCCGAACCGATGGCGGAGTCAACGCACGCGTCTACCCGGCGATGATCCCCCAGCATCATCCGCTCGCCTCCATCAGAGGCGCCACCAACGCCATATTCATCTCGGGACCATCGATCGAAGAGCTGCTCTTCGCCGGACCCGGTGCCGGAGGTGCCCCCACGGCATCCGCCGTGCTCGGCGATGTGATCGATGCGGCCCGGGAGACACTGGCCGGAGCGCAGGTGGCGCCGCGGATCCAGATGTCGCCGGCGGCCATCGCCGACTTCGGCGACGTGGAGACGAAGTGGTACATCCGCATCGAGGTCGACGACCGCCCAGGTGTGCTCGCCCAAGTGGCCCACGCCTTCGGCGAAGCCGGAGTCAGCATCCGCTCTGTATGGCAGGAGGGCCAGGGGACCGGAGCCACACTGCTCATCATCACCCACCGCGCCCCCGAGGCCGCCCAGCGCGCCGCCGTCGAAGGCGTCCGCCAAGTCGAGCCCGTTCGCAACATCCTCGCCACCCTCCGCGTCGAAGGCCCCGAGCTCTGATCGGCGGAACCCACTCCGATCGCTGACCCCACCGGTGGTGAGCGAGCCTGCTGCGGTCGCTCGCCGCGGCATGTCGGTGCCCGGACGTTGTACCCGGTTGGCCGTGATGGACGGATACGTGGTTCTGCTGGCGAAGACGTGGGTGTGCCTCACGGTGCGTTGGCGGGTGTGCTGTGATTTGGGCGGCGCGTGTTTGCTGGCGAAGTGATGAGTGTTTTTTCGGTCGGTGGTGGTGTCTTTGTGCGAGTGTGTGTTGCCCGGAGCAATGCGTCAGCGAGCGGGCGGCCGAGCGTGTCTTCCCCCGAGCGATGCGTCAGCGAGCGGCGACGCGAAAACGGGCGCCGCGTTCGCTCGGCCCCTGCGGGGCCGGCGGTTGTCCCACCTGGAGGTTCGGCGGTAGCCCCGGGAGCCGAGCCGCCCGGCTACCCGCCAGCGCAATTCGACGCGGCTCGGCGACCAAAGCAGTATTGCGGGGCCGGCGGTTGTCCCACCTGGAGGTTCGGCGGTAGCCCCGGGAGCCGAGCCGCCGGGCTACCCGCCAGCGCAATTCGACGCGGCTCGGCGACCAAAGCAGTATTGCTCGGCGACCAAAGCAGTGTTGCGTTGACGGCTCCGTGAGGTACACTGCTCGAACTCCTTCCACCCGCTTCGGCGTTTCGTGTGCGTTCGCAACGCAATGTGGCCGAGGCAACCGACGAGTTGAAGCCATTTGGGCATCCTGAATGGGGATCTCTCCGGGGAGTCTCACCAAACGACGCACTGAGTGCGGAGGGGGTGCTTCGTAACGCTGGCTGCTTTGCTCCAGCGCCAGCACACGACGTTTTGAAAGGGGCATCCTTCCATGACGACACGGGCCAAGCTTCACGAGTTGGGTCTCGACAAGCTGCGAGAGATGGCCGGCCAGGTCGACGTTGACCACGATGGGTTGCAGAAATCGAAGCTCATCGCCGCCATCCTCGAATCCGAGAAGTTCGATGCATCGATGGTGCCTGAGCCCGAGTCGAACGACGACGGCGAGAGTGCCAAAGCAGAAGGCTCCGATGGTCGTAAGGATGGCGAAGGCCAGAAGCAGCAGGGCCAGGCGAACCGCCGGCGCCGCCGCCGTGGTCGTGGTGGGGGCGGTCAGGAGCCCATCGACGAATCCGAGCTGGAGGTTCGGGAGGGGATCCTCGACATCCTGCCCGAAGGGTACGGCTTCCTGCGGTGCACGGGTTATTTGCCCGGCGAGAAGGACGTCTATGTGTCCGCCAACATCGTCCGTAAGGCTCGTCTGCGCAAGGGTGACATCGTCTCCGGACCGATCCGTCCCGCCCGGGCGCAGGAGAAATTCCCGGCGCTGGTACGGGCCGTTGCCGTCAACGGGATCGACCCCGAAGAGGCCAAGAGCCGAGTCAAGTTCTCCGATCTCACCCCGCTGTTTCCCGACAACCGGTTGCGTCTGGAGGTCGACGGGCAGGCCAACCACATCCTGCCCCGCATCGTCGATCTCATCGCACCCATCGGCAAGGGTCAGCGTGGCCTGATCGTGTCGCCCCCCAAGGCGGGCAAGACCACCGTCCTCAAGGAAGTGGCCAACTCGATTGCGGTCAACAATCCCGAGTGCCATCTCATGGTGGTGCTCGTGGACGAGCGACCGGAAGAGGTCACCGACATGCAGCGCTCGGTGAAGGGCGAGGTCATCTACTCCACCTTCGATCGGCCCGCCGAGGAGCACACTCAGGTCTCAGAGCTCGCCATCGAGCGGGCGAAGCGTCTCGTGGAGAGCGGGACCGACGTGGTGATTCTGCTCGATTCGATCACCCGGCTCGCCCGGGCGCACAACCTGGCGACACCGGCCAGTGGCCGCATCCTGTCCGGTGGTGTCGATTCGACCGCCCTCTATCCACCGAAGCGGTTCTTCGGCGCGGCCCGGAACATCGAAGAGGGAGGGAGCCTCACGATCTTGGGCACGGCCCTCGTCGAGACGGGCTCCCGGATGGACGAGGTCATCTTCGAGGAGTTCAAGGGCACGGGGAACATGGAGCTGCGGCTCGACCGCAAGCTCGCGGACAAGCGCATCTACCCGGCCATCGACATCGAGTCGTCGGGGACCCGCCGGGAGGAGCTGCTGTTCCATCCCGATGAGCTGTCCGAGGTGTGGAAGCTGCGCCGGGTGCTGCTTGCGCTCGAATCGGGAGCTGCGCTCGAGCTGCTCATCGATCGCCTGAAGAGCACCAAGTCCAATGCGGAGTTCCTCGCCAGCGTGGCGAAGAGCGGTCAATAGCTGCACCCGACGCTCGAGCAGCTCACTACAGTTCCAGCGCCTCGTAATCAGGAGAAACACCGTGAAACCCGATCTGCACCCCGAGTACCGAGAGGTCGTGTTCCAGGACACGTCCTCGGATCTCCGCTTCGTGACACGATCCACCATTGCCACCAACGAGACGACCGAGTTCGAGGGCGAGACCTACCCGTTGGCCAAGGTAGAGATCTCCAGCGAGAGTCACCCCTTCTACACCGGGAAACAGATACTTCTCGACTCCGGTGGCCGGGTCGAGCGCTTCCGGCGCCGCTATTCGAAGATGCAGGGGTCCGGTGCCGCAAAGGCATCACCGCCCGAGCCCGCCGCCGAGAAGGCGTTGCCGGCCGAGCCGGCCGCCAGTGCCGAGCCCGTCGAGGAGCCGGCAGCGGCCACAGACGAATAGTTCACCCGCTGCGTGTGTTGCAGCAATCATGGTGCGAAGCGATCTCCGTCGTCCTCTCGACGAGCCGGCCGGCTCGTGATCAGTTCGCATGAGTAGACCGCCGGGAGCCACCGTCGGCGGACAGGCCGTGCTCGAGGGCGTGATGATGCGTGCACCGGAACGCTGGGCAGTTGCCGTGCGCCGCCCCGACGGTGTCATCGAGGCGATCCGCCACGAGCTGCCTCGGCTCAGCTCCCGTTCCCGGGCCGCTCGCATCCCTTTCCTTCGGGGCGTGATGGTGCTGGTCGAGTCACTCTCACTGGGCTTTCGGGCGCTTTCCTGGTCGGCGCAGCGCTCCGGCGAGGAAGAAGAGGAGCTGTCTCGCCGGGCCGTGATCGGCACCATGGTGGTGGCCGTCGCCTTTGCGGTGGGGCTGTTCATCATCGCTCCAGCGTTCGCCGCCGATGCATTGAAGCGGTTTGTCGGCGACTCCGGCTTTGCCTTCGTCGTGCTCGACGGGCTCATCCGCATCGTGCTCGTAGTGGGCTACATCTGGCTCATCTCCAAGGCGAAAGAGATCCAGCGCGTCTTCGAGTACCACGGCGCCGAGCACATGACGATCCACGCCTACGAGGCCGGCGATCCGCTCACGATCGACGCCATCGAGGCTTATAGCCCTCGCCATCCCCGCTGCGGCACCTCGTTCATCATGATCGTGGCACTGGTTGCGTTCTTCGTCTTCCTCGCCCTCGCTCCGCTCGCCTTCGTGTGGCAGATCGTGGTGCGCCTCGTCATGATTCCTGTCATCGCCGGAGCGTCGTATGAGGTGCTCAAGGCCGCTGCCAACAAACCATGGATGGCGTGGGCGTCTCGTCCCGGAATGTGGTTGCAGGCGATCACGACGTCGCAACCCACTCCGGATCAGATCGAGGTGGCCGTCGCCAGCCTGCTCGCCGCCCTCACCGACGAGGAGCGGGCCGAGGTCGATCTGCGCGGGGCCGTCGCCGCCGGAGCGCTGGCGGTGGAGTACGACCCCGACGGGACCATTGGGGAACCCCCGGGGACGTCCTTTGCCGTCGGAGACGAGTCCGGGCGAGACGGGAGTGGCGACGCCGATGGATGAGGCGCTGCGCACCAAGCTCGACGAGCTGGTTGCGCAGTTCGACGAGACCCTGCAGCAGCTCGGAGATCCGGAGGTCATCGGCGACGCCGATGCGCTGCGAGCGGTGTCGATCCGCCACGGCGAGCTGAAGAACGTCGTCGAGACCTACCGCCGCTACTTCGAGGTGGCGGCCGACGTCGCCGAGGCGGAGGAGCTCATTCCACACGAGACTGATCCCGACATGCGGGAGTACCTCGAGTCTGTCGCCAAGGAGCAACGCCAGGAGTTGGAGCATCTCGACGCCGAGCTGCGTCGGTTGCTGGTACCCAAAGACCCCGACGACGACAAGGACGTCATCGTGGAGATCCGCAGCGCCGCCGGCGGGGACGAGGCGGCGCTGTGGGCCGCCGATCTCTACAGGATGTATCAACGCTTCGCGGAGCGACAGGGGTGGTCGGTCGATCCGATGGATACGTCGCTCACCGATGGCGGGGGGCTGAAAGACGCGACGTTCGCCGTCAAGGGACGGGGTGCGTTTGCCGACTTCAAGTTCGAGGCTGGTCCGCATCGGGTGCAGCGCGTCCCGAAGACGGAGTCGCAAGGGCGGATCCACACCTCGGTTGCCACGGTGGCCGTGCTCCCCGAGGCCGAAGACGTGGAGGTCGAGATCCACGAGAACGATCTGGAGATAGAGACGTTTCGCTCGCAGGGCCCGGGTGGCCAGTCGGTGAACACCACCGATTCTGCGGTGCGCATCCGACACGTCCCCACCGGGATCACGGTGTCTTGCCAGGACGAGAAGTCACAGCTGCAGAACAAGCTCCAGGCCATGCGGGTACTCCGGGCGCGTCTCTATCAGGCGCAGCTCGAGGAGCAGATGGGGGAGCGGTCGTCGGTTCGCCGTTCCCAGGTGGGCAGCGGCGAGCGAAGCGAGAAGATCCGCACCTACAACTTCAAGGAGAACCGGGTCACCGACCATCGGGTCGGTCTCACGCTGCATTCGCTCGAAACCATCTTGGACGGCGATCTCGGTGCGTTCCACGAGGCGCTCCGAGCTCACGATGCGGCAGCCCGGCTCGCCGAGCTCAATTGAGCCCGATGCAGCTGTCGGACCTGTTGCGCGATTGGCCTGCCTTGGAGCGACACGAAGTGGAACGCCTGCTCGCCCATGCAATGGGGGTAGCGCGTTCCTCGCTGCCGGGCGCCGACATCGGCGA
Source organism: Acidimicrobiia bacterium (assembly GCA_041608535.1). Lineage (GTDB taxonomy): Bacteria > Actinomycetota > Acidimicrobiia > Spongiisociales > UBA5794 > JBFISM01. The sequence continues at coordinate 6,545 of JBFISM010000088.1, read as the reverse complement.
ATCAGCGGTGGCTGCGTTCACCGAGCTCGCCCGGCGTCGCTTGGCCGGCGAGCCGCTCCAGTACATCGAGGGCACGGTGCGATTTGGTCCCCTCGAGCTCGTAGCCGACCGCCGCGCCCTCATCCCTCGGCCCGAGACCGAGCAGCTGTGGGAACGTGTGGTGGAACGTGTGGACGATCCCGCGATAGTCGTCGATCTCTGCACCGGCAGCGGGAACCTCGCGCTGGCCTGCAAGTGCCGGTGGCCCGAAGCGAGGGTGCTCGCCACCGACATCTCCCCAGACGCCCTCGCCCTCGCCGGTGAGAATGCGGAGCGCACCAACCTCGCCATCGAGTTGAAGCTCGGAGATCTGTTCGATCCGCTGCCCCACACCCTGCGTAACTCAGTCGACCTCATCACGGCGAACCCGCCGTATCTGGCCCAGGACGAGCTGGCGACGCTTCCCGCCGAAGTGGTGGACCACGAGCCACACAGCGCTCTCGTCTCCGGGCAGGTTGGCGACGAGACCCTCGCTAGGATCGCACGTGACGCACCTCGCTGGCTGGCGCCGGGAGGTCTGCTGGCCTGTGAGATATCCGAGTTCCAAGAAGACAAGGCGGCGGTCTTGTTTACGGAGCTGGATGGTGCCGTCGAGCGCGATCTCGCCGGGAAGCCCCGGTTCGTGTTCGCCCGCAACGAGATGGTTGGAGCGACGCTCGATGTACTCGAGGCCGTCCGGCGGGGCGAGGTCGTGGGGCTGGTGACCGACACCGTCTACGGCGTCGGGTGCGATGTGTACTCGCGGCTCGCCGTGAATCAGCTCTTTGCGATCAAACAGCGCCCTGCAGACAAGCCGGTACCCGTGCTCGTGGCCGATCTCGACCAGGCGAGGGAGATCGCGGTGATCGACCAGCGCACGGAGCGACACATCGGTGATCGCTGGCCGGGGCCGGTCACGTTCGTGGTCCACCGCCGTCCCGGGCTACCCGACTGGATCGGAGAACCCGTGGCCGACTCCGTGGCACTGAGGGTTCCCGACCATCCCAGACTGCTGTCATTGCTTCGTCGAACCGGACCGCTGGCCGCCACCTCTGCCAACCGGAGCGGCGAGCCTGCCGTGCTCGACCATGTGGCGGCGCGCCGTTGGTTCGGCCGGGCGGTGGCTGCCTACTTGCCGGGCCAGGCCGGGGGAGGGGTGGCGTCGGAAGTGGTGGACCTGACTTCGGGGCGCCCGCAGGTTCTTCGTCGAGGAGCCGGAGGCTGATCAGTCGCTGCTACGATGCCGCACCGCAACGCGGCTGTGAACCCCCAACCGGTCGGCTTTGCACATCGATTCGATTCACACCCCGTTCTCGGAGCCAGCATGACCGATACCAGCCCTGTTGAGGCCGTAGATCCCGCGCTCGCGGACCTCATCGCCAAGGACGTAGAGCGCCAACGCACGCACATCCAGCTCATCGCATCGGAGAACCTCATCTCGATGGCGATGATGCAGGTGTCGGGCTCAGTGCTCAACAACAAGTACTCGGAGGGGTATCCGGGTCGCCGCTACTACGAGGGTTGCGAGGTGGTGGACGAGATCGAGCAGCTCGCCATCGATCGGGCCAAGGTGCTGTTCGGCGCCGAACACGCCAACGTGCAGGCCCACAGTGGGTCCCAAGCCAACTTCGGCGTTTACCTGGCGCTGCTCGAACCCGGCGACACGATTCTCGGCATGCGGCTCGATCAGGGAGGCCACCTCACCCACGGTTCGCCGGTGAACCTGTCTGGGAAGCTGTTCAATGTCGTGGGCTACGGCGTCGATCCCGACACTGAGCTCATCGACTACGACGAGGTCAGGAGGCTGGCGCAGCAACACCGGCCCAAGCTCATCATCGCCGGCTACTCCGCATACTCTCGCATCATCGACTGGTCGATCTTTGCGGAGATCGCCAGGGAGGTGGGTGCGATCTTCATGGTGGATGCGGCTCACATCATCGGATTGATCGCCGGTGGTGCCCACCCCAACCCCGTGCCCCACGCCGACATCGTGACCGCAACCACACACAAGGCGCTGCGCGGTCCCCGAGGTGGTGTCGTGCTGGCCAGCGATGACTATGGCCGGCTCATCGACAAGGCGATCTTCCCCATGGGGCAGGGCGGCGCCATCAACAGCCAGATCGCCGCCAAGGCTCTGGCTTTCCATCTCGCCGCCCAGCCCGAGTTCGCCACTTATGCGGCCCAGGTAGTGGCCAATGCCGCAGCCCTTGCCGACTCGATGACGGCGGCCGGGGCGCGCATCGTCAGCGGTGGCACCGACAACCACCTGTTCCTCACCGATCTGCGCTCGATCGACAACGATCTCACCGGCAAAGATGCAGCACGCCTGCTCGATGCCCACGGTGTGACGCTCAACTTCAACACCATCCCCTACGACCCCCGCAAGCCGGCGATCGCATCGGGCATCAGGATCGGGACGCCGGCGGTCACCACCGCGGGCATGCGCCAGCCTGAGATGGAGGAGCTCGGCACGGCCATCGTGGGTGTCTTGCGGGATCGTGACGACGCTGAGGCGCTGGAGCGCCATCGCACCGACATCGGCAAGATGATCGCCGAGTTCCCCGCCTACCCGGCCGACTTTCCGGGGCATGTGTGAGTTATTACGCGAGACGTACTTGCGGCTCGTTTCGCCCCGTCGGTATAGTGACCCCAGGAGCTTGTGAATGGAATCACAAGAACCATGACGCACGGTAACGGGCAGGACGGCCCCGGTGCGGAGGACCGTGACCACCGGATCGAGCGGCAACGGCGCATCATGAGCGACTGGTCCAACTCCGGCGACGTACTCGCCTCGATACTGGCGGGGCTGGGTCTCGGGCTGGTTGCCGATTGGGCGCTGGGCACGGCACCGTGGCTCGTCGTCATCGGCGTGGTCGCCGGGTTTGCGGTTGGTTTTTGGAGGATGTACGTGCGATCACAGGAGATCGTGGACGAGGCACAGCGCCGGCAGCGCTACGACGGAGGAGAGCATCCGGACGCACGACGCGGCAAGGACGACGGGTGGAGCGTCACCGGTCTCGGCGGTTGGGACGACTGAGGCCTTCTGATGAGGAACGCATGAGGATCGATCTGGGACAGACCCCGCTGAGCCGAGACCCGCTCGACATGAACTCACCGGAGGCTCGGGCCTACTCCGAGCCGAGCCCGCTTGGGCTCCCGGTCGAAGCGATCGTGGCCAGACACGTGGTACGGCGTGCCCTGTACGTCGCACCCGTCATCGTTGCGGTGGCGTGGGTGCTTCGAGGCGGTCTTGGTGCCGCATCCGCCGCAGTTGGTGTCGCCGTCGTCGTCGCCAATCTGCTCCTCGCCGGGGTGGCGCTCTCCCGAGCGGCAGCGGTGTCGATGAAGGTCTATCATGCGGTCGCTCTGCTCGGCTTCTTCATCCGATTGGGGCTGATTGCAGGGACGATCTTCCTCGTCGCAGCGGTGGTCGATGTCGATCGTCCTGCGCTTGGTCTTGCAGCGCTCCTTGCGTATCTCGTGCTGTTGACCTGGGAGGCATGGGCCGTGACCAAAGGCTCGAGAAAGGAACTGGATTGGGCGTGATCCTGGCGGCGGCGACGTGCGATCCCGCCGAAGACATCATCTGTGCACCGGCCAACGTGCTCGAGCTCTTCGAGTTCAAGACCGAGATCCTCGGGATTCCCGGATTCACCCGGACCACCTTCCTCATCTTCTTCGCCGCTGCGCTCGTCATTGCGTTCCTGTATTTCGGACTGCGCAAGCGAGACGTGGTGCCCGGTCGCTTCCAGTCGATCGCCGAGAGCATGGTCACCTTCGTCAAGGAGGACATCGCCGTCGGGATCATCGGACCGGAGGGCGCCAAGTACACGGCGTACCTGTTGTCGTTGTTCTTGTTTTTATTGGTGGGCAACCTGTTCGAGATCACGCCGTTCGTCAACTTCCCCATCACCTCGCGCATGGCGATCCCGGCCTTCTTCGCCATCGTCACGTGGGTGATCTTCGTGTTCGTCGGGTTCAGCAAGAACGGGTTCAGCTACTTCATTGACACCGTGTGGCCCAAGTCGGTGCCAATCGCCCTCCGCTGGCTGGTCGGGCTCATCGAACTGGTATCCGTGTTCATCCTGCGTCCGATCACGCTCGCCGTCCGGCTCTTCGCCAACCTCGTCGCCGGACACCTCATGCTCACCTTGCTGCTCGCCTCGGGGTGGATCTTCATCTCGAGCGTCGGCGACATCGGAGTCCGGGCCCTCATCGGCATCCCCTGGTTCGTGTTTGGACTCGGCATCTTCGTCTTCGAGATCGTCGTGGCCATCCTGCAGGCGTACATCTTCACCCTGCTGTCCGCCGTGTACATCCAAACGTCAGTTCACCCAGAGCACTAGCGCACTAGAGGAGGAAACCATCCATGGTTGAAGAGCTCGCTGGGCCCATCGCCCTCGTTGGATATGGCCTCGCCGCGGTCGGTCCCGGCGTCGGCATCGGGATCGTGGTTGGCAACGCCATCCAGGCAATGGTCCGACAGCCGGAGATGGCCGGTGTGGCCCGGACGACGATGTTCCTGGGCATCGCCTTCACCGAGGCGCTGGCACTCATCGGGTTCGTTCTGTTCTTCATCGCCTGAGAGGCGTACCACGATGCTTGTGACATTTGCGCAGACGCTGATCCTCGCGGCGGAGTCGGAGGAGGGCGGCGATGGGCTGGACCTGCTGCTCCCTGCCACCGAAGAGTTGATTGCAGGGATCATTGCATTCCTCATCATCTTCCTCGTGGTGCGGCGCTTCGCCCTCCCCGTCCTCACCGAGACGCTGGATCGGCGGGCGGCGGCGATCAAGGCGGAGCTGGAGGCGGCGGAACAGCAGAAGACGGAGGCCGCCAATCTGCTCGCCGACTATCAGCGACAGGTCGCCGGTGCCAAGGAAGAAGCCAACCGGATCGTCGAAGAAGCTCGGCGCGACGCCGAGACCGTGCGGACGGATCTCACCGAACGGGCCAACCGGGAGGCGCAGGAGATCCTGGAGAAGGCTCGCGACGAGGCGAACGTCGAGAAGGCCAGGGCGCTGGCCGAGGCACGCAGCGAGGTGAAGGACATCTCCATCGAGATCGCGGAGAAGGTGGTTGGCGCCAACCTCGATCGCAGCGCCCAGCAGAGCCTCATCGACGGTTTCCTGGCGGATTTGGACAGGATGGGGAACTAGATGACCGACCTCGGTCGCAGCGGCACGGCCCGGATCGACGGCTACGCCGCCGGTCTCTTCGAGATCGCTCGCGGCGAAGGACAGCTCGACAGGGTGGAGCGCGAGCTGCACACGGTGGGCCGAGCGTTGGAGAGCTCCGACGAGCTGCGCACCACGCTCGCTGACATGGCGGTACCGGTCGATCGCAAGCAGGGCATTGTCGCTGACCTTCTCGGCGGCCGTGCCTCCGAGGTCACGGTGGCTGCCCTCGACATGCTGATCGCAACGGGCCGGGTCGGAGACCTACCTGCGATCGCAAATGGTCTCATCGGTGTGGCGGCGGCGTCGCGGGCCAAGGAGGTCGCCGAGGTCCGTTCTGCCGTTGTCCTCGATGCGGAGACCGTGTCGAGGATCGAAGCCGCCCTGAGCAAGGCGACCGGGAGGCCGGTGGAGGCGAAGGTCGTGGTCGACCCGACGGTGGTCGGCGGGATCGTCGCCAGGGTTGGCGATGTGGTGATCGACGGTTCGGTACGGAGACGTCTCGATTCGGTGCGCCAGGCGCTTGGAGCATGAGCCGGTGGCGACACACCGGCAAAAGGAGATCTGATGACTGAGATGGCGATCACAGCGAGCGACATCACTGCCGCGCTCAAGTCCAACCTCGCAGGATGGAGCCCCGAGATCAGACAGGAGACGATCGGGTTCGTCACGTCCGTCGCCGACGGCGTGGCCCGGGTCAAAGGTCTACCCAGGGTCATGGCCTCGGAGCTGCTCGAGTTCGAAGACGGCCTCCTCGGCGTAGCTCTCAACATCGATGAAGAGGATCTCGGCGTCGTGCTCATGGGTGATGCCTCGCACATCGAGGAGGGCTCACCGGTGAAGCAGACCGGCGACGTGCTCTCCGTGCCGGTGGGCGATGCCATGCTGGGCAGAGTCATCGACCCTTTGGGCACCCCCATCGACGGCAAGGGCCCGATCAACGCCACGGAGCGCCGTCTCCTCGAGACCCAGGCGCCCTCGGTGGTGCAGCGCCAGCCGGTCTCCGAGCCCCTCCAGACCGGTATCAAGGCCATCGACTCGATGACGCCGATCGGCCGTGGCCAGCGCCAGCTCATCATTGGCGACCGGCAGACCGGCAAGACCGCGATCGTGGTCGACACCATCATCAACCAGTCCGGACAGGGTGTGAAGTGCGTGTACGTCGCCATCGGGCAGAAGGCCTCGACCGTTGCCGAGGTGGTGGCCGCACTCGAGGAAGCCGGAGCCATGGAGTACACGGTGGTGGTCAACGCCTCGGCATCGAGCGCCGCTGCGGTGCAGATGTACGCCCCCTATGCCGGCTCGGCGATCGGTCAGTACTGGATGTACGAGGGCGGGCACGCCCTCATC
>JBFISM010000087.1:0-15765 GCA_041608535.1 Acidimicrobiia bacterium | reverse complement strand
CGTGTCGGAAGCCAACGTCCTCGGCGTGCTCTCGCTGATCTTCTGGGCGCTCTTCATCGTGATCACCATCAAGTACGTCCTCTTGGTGATGCGAGCCGACAACCACGGGGAAGGCGGCATCCTGGCGCTGGCCGCTCTGGTGCCGCCTCGTGGCCGTGGCAGTCGAATCATGGTGCTCCTCGGCATCTTCGGGACGGCGCTGCTCTACGGCGACGGGATGATCACCCCCGCCATTTCGGTAGTGTCCGCCGTCGAAGGCGTCGAAATCGCAGCAGCGGAGATCAGCTCCTGGGTTCTGCCGATCGCGGCCGTGATCCTGGTTGCGGTCTTCACCATTCAACGCCACGGCACCGCAGCGGTCGGCAAGATGTTCGGGCCGGTGATGGTGGTCTGGTTCTTCACACTCACCGTGCTCGGAGCGGTTCAGGTCATCGGGGAGCCAGAGGTCCTCCGGGCCGTGAATCCGATGTACGCAGCCGCGTTCTTTGCCGACAACGGGCTGCGCGGCATGCTCGTTCTCGGATCCGTGTTCCTCGTGGTGACCGGGGGTGAGGCGCTGTACGCAGACATGGGCCACTTCGGGCGTCGACCGATCCAGGTCGGCTGGTTCACACTCGTGCTGCCCGCTCTCGTGGTGAACTACATGGGCCAGGGCGCGTTGCTTCTCGGCGACCCGACGGCCATCGAGAACCCCTTCTATCTCCTTGCGCCCGGGTGGGCACAACTTCCGCTCATCGTGCTGGCCACCGGCGCCACCATCATCGCATCTCAGGCGCTGATCTCCGGGGCGTTCTCGCTGACCGTGCAGGCAGTCAACCTCGGCTACCTGCCGCGCATGCGGGTCGTGCAAACGTCCGAGCTGCACCGCGGTCAGGTGTACGTGCCTTTCGTCAACTGGCTGCTGCTCGGTGCGTGCCTGGTCCTCGTGTACACGTTCCGTTCGTCGACCAACCTCGCCGCAGCCTACGGGGTCGCCGTTACGCTGACGATGGTCATCACGACCGTGCTCTTGATCTCGGTCGTACGGCAGCGCTGGCGATGGTCTCTGGTGCGGACGCTGACCGTGATCGTCCCATTGCTCGTCGTCGATGCTGCGTTTGCGGTAGCCAATTTGGCCAAGATCCCCACCGGCGGGTGGGTGCCGCTTGCCATTGGACTGGTCGGGTTCGCCATCATCACCACGTGGCGAACGGGTCGCCGCCTCCTCGACCGGTATGTGGAGCGCCGATCGCTGACCGTCGCCGACTTCGTGGCGAGCCTGGCGAAGCATCCGCCGACGCGCCATCCGGGCACGGGGGTGTACCTGCACCGCGAACCGAGCTTGGTACCTCCGACGCTGCTGGCCAACCTGCGTCACAACGAATCGCTCCACGAGACCATCGTGTTCCTCTCGGTGACCACCGACGAGCGGGCGCACGTGAACCCCGCCGAACGCGACCGAGTGATCGAGCATGATCTCGGTTTCGTGGAGCTGGAGCTCCGCTACGGCTTCGCCGACCGCCCCGACCTCGCCAGCGACCTCCAGGAGCTGCTCCTCGACGCCGCGAGCTTCGATCCGGAGCACACCACGTTCTTCCTGGGAAGAGAGCGCATCGGCGTCACCGAGCGGCCCGGTATGGCGAAATGGCGGGAACATTTGTTTGCGGTGCTCCACCGCAACGCCGGCGACCCGACCACGCACTTCGGGCTACCCCCGGCGCGAACGGTTGACATCGGCATCCACGTCGACATCTGACCGGCCGCGCTCAGCCGTCGGCCGGGTGCGTCTCCGCATGACGCTTGCGGGCGGCGGCGATCTCCTCGAGCGCCGTCTCCCGATCGCCCCACTGGTGCACCTCGGTGCTCTTCGACGGCTCGAGCGCCTTGTACACCTCGAAGAAGTGACCGATCTCCGCAAGGAGGTGGCGCGGCACGTGATCCAGCTCGACGACGTGATCCCAGCGCGGATCGCCGTCGAGCACGGCGAGCACCTTGGCATCCGGTCCCTTCTCGTCACGCATCCAGAACACCCCGAGTGCCCGGGCCCGCACGTGGCACCCGGGCACCGTCGGCTCGTCGACGATGACGAGAACGTCGAGCGGATCCCCATCTTCGGCCAGGGTGTGCGGGATGAATCCGTAGTCGGCCGGGTAGCTCGTCGCGGTGAAGAGGTGCCGATCCAGCCAGATCGCACCCGTTTCGTGATCTATCTCGTACTTGTTTCGCGAGCCCCGCGGTATCTCGACGATGACTTCGAACCAGCTGTCGTCCACGCCCTGCCTTTCCTGGCGGCAAGGTACTCGCTCCCTCGATGAGACGAAACGTCGCCAGCAAGCCGCCATGCGCAAGGACCCGATGGCTGCGCCACCGGGTCCTCTGCGAGTTGGTTGAGGACGGGCTTCAGGCCGCTGGGGAGGCAGCGGAGCACACGGTCTCCGTGATCAGCCGGGCCACGATGTACGGGTCGGCGTTGGCATTGGGCCGGCGATCCTCGATATAGCCCTTGCCCTCTTCCTTGACCTGCCATGGGATCCGCACGGACGCACCCCGGTCGGACACGCCATAGCTGAATGTGTCCCACCGCTGCGTCTCGTGAGCACCGGTGAGACGCAGCTCGACTCCGGCGCCGTAGTACTTGATGTGCTCCTCGTGATTCTTCCCGAGCGCTTCGGCGGCGGCCACCACGGCGTCGTACGACTCCCGCATCTGGTTGGTGGAGAAGTTGGTGTGCATCCCGGCGCCGTTCCAGTCACCCGGCATCGGCTTCGGATGGATCGAGATCTCCAGTCCGTAGTCCTCACCGATGCGGTACAGCATCCAGCGGGCCAGGACCATCTCGTCGGCCATGGCGACCGGATCGAGGGGTCCGACCTGGAACTCCCATTGTCCGGTCATCACCTCGGCGTTGGTCCCGCTGATGGCGAGCCCGGCGTCGATGCAAGCCTGACTGTGCGCATCGGCGACCTCACGACCATAGATGTCGGCGGCGCCGACACCGCAGTAGTACGGACCCTGTGGCGCCGGGTAGCCACCCTTGGGGAAGCCGTGAGGGTGACCGTCGTCCATGATGTTGTATTCCTGCTCCATGCCGAACCACGGTTCGAAGGAGGCATACTTCTCGGCGACCTCGACGAGAGCGGTTCTGGTGTTGGTGGCGTGCGGGGTCATGTCGGTGTTGAGACACTCACACAGCACGAGCACGTCGTCACCGCCACGGATCGGGTCGGGGATCACCCGCACGGGGCGCAAAACGACATCGGACGCCTCGCCGGGGGCTTGATTGGTGCTCGAGCCGTCGAATCCCCATATGGGTGGCTCGACGCCATCCGCCACCACCTTCGTCTTCGATCGCAGCAAATGCGTCGGCTCGGTGCCGTCGGTCCAGATGTACATCGCTCGATATGGCATGTCTTCTCCTCGAAGGTGATGCGCGTCGGTGTACCGGCGACCCGGCCGCCGGGCTCTCTTCCTGCCTGTTGCATCATGCCGAGCGGCTATTTCCAGCCGGTAAACCGATTGTGAACGCTGTGTTTCGAGCATACGCATGTGACTTTGCACCTCAGCCTGCCCGTCATACGATGGGGTTCGCGCTTCCGTCCGTCGCTCGGCCAGGGAGACGCCGGCCGTCATCGAATCACTCCTACCGGGGACCACATGGGCAAGGAACAGGAATACGTGCTGAGAACCGTTGAGGAGCGGGGAGTTCGCTTCATCCGTCTCTGGTTCACCGACATCCTCGGCCAGCTCAAGTCCTTCGCCATCACCCCGGCCGAGTTGGAGACCGCCTTCGACGAGGGCATGCGATTCGACGGATCGGCCATCGATGGGTTCTCCCGATGGCATGAGACCGAGATGCTGGCGGTGCCCGATCCCACCACATTCCAGATCCTCCCATGGCGAACTGGAGATGCGGGTGTGGCGCGCATGTTCTGCGACATCGTCACGATGGACGGGGACCCGTTCGCCGGCGACCCGCGCTGGGTGCTCCGGATCAATCTGCAACGGGCCCACGAGCTGGGCTACGCCTTCTACGTCGGACCCGAGATCGAGTACTTCTACTTCCGCGACTCGGGTCCCGAACCTGAACCCCTCGATCGCGGCGGGTATTTCGATCTGACGCCGCTCGACGTGGCCCAGGAGTATCGGCGCCGCACGATCATCACGCTGGAACGCCTCGGGATCTCTGTGGAATCCTCACACCACGAGGTGTCGCCGAGCCAGCACGAGCTGGACCTCCGCCACACCGATGCGCTCACCATGGCGGACAACGTGATCACCACCCGTCTCGCCGTCAAGGAAGTGGCGATGAAGCACGACATCTACGCCACCTTCATGCCGAAGCCGCTGGAGAGCTACGACGGAAGCGGGATGCATCTTCACCTTTCCCTCTTCCAAAACGACGAGAACGCGTTCTACTCGGCCGAGGGAGACCATCACCTCTCCAAGCTGGCGACCGCATTCATCGCCGGTCTGCTGCGGCATGGGCGCGAGATCACTGCGGTGACCAATCAGTGGGTCAACTCGTACAAGCGGCTCGTGACGGGATTCGACGCACCCGTCTACGAACGATGGGGCACCCGTGATCAGTCGGCGGTCGTCCTCGTTCCGGCGGCGAAGAAGGGCAAGCCGGCTTCGACGAGAATCGAGTACCGCTCCCCCGACGGTGCGTGCAACCCCTATCTGGCGTTCTCGCTCATCCTCGCCGCCGGTCTCGCCGGTATCGAGAACAACTACGAACTCCCCGCCGACCGAGGCGAAGGTGCCGAATCACCGACTGGCGTACACCGGCTACCGGCGAATCTCTCCGAAGCGCTCGATACGCTGGAGGCGTCCCAGCTCGCACGGGAAACCCTGGGCGAGCACGTATTCGAGTGGTTCTTGCGGAACAAGCGGGCTGAGTGGGATCGCTATCAGAGCCACGTGTCGCGATACGAGCTCGAGACCTATCTTCCGGTGCTGTGATGTACGTGGCGGTGCATCCCGAGGCTCCCTCGCGCCGGCTGGTTGGATCGCTGCTGGCCACCGGTTTCCAGCCGGTGCCGGTGGCCTCCGTCGCCGAGCTGGAAACCAAGGCACCCATCGACGGTTGGAACGCTGCCGTCGTCGAGCTCAGCTCCGACATCGGCGCCGCCGTTGCCTATGCCGCCAAGACCCGAGACGAGTTCGGGATTCCGGTGCTGATCGTGGCCGACCGTATCCATACCGAAGACCTGGCGACCATCGATGACTACGACGACTTCGTGCTCTCCCCCATCGACGACGTGGAGCTGGGAGTGCGGCTTCATCGCCTTGTCGTACGCTCGACAACCACAGTGACGATCGATTCGACGACGCTGCGCCATGAGGATCTCGAGCTCAACACGGCGACCTATCAGGCGGCCATCTCCGGCAAGCCGCAGGATCTGACCTATATGGAGTACGAGCTGCTGCGATTCTTCGTGGAGAACCCCGGCCGGGTGTGGAGCCGCGAGCAGATCCTCGCCAAAGTGTGGGGTTACGACTACTTCGGCGGCTCCCGCACCGTCGACGTCCATGTGCGGCGCCTGCGCGCCAAACTCGGCGAGGAGCGGGCTTCGTGGATCACCACCGTCCGCTCCGTCGGCTACCGGTTTGGCTGACGTGCGGCTTTGGTCGCTGAGATCCGCATTGCATGAACGCTGCCGGGTAGACGGGCGGATCAGCTCCCGGGGCTGCCGCCGGACCTCGGGCTGAGACAATCGCCGGGCCGCAGGGCCCGAGCGAAAGCGGCGCACGGTGACGGGTGCCCGCTCGCTGACGCGTTCGCTCGCTGACGCGCAGTGTTCCGAAGCACGGTCGCTCGCATAGATCGGTGCGGGCAATCCCGCGGTTCGCCGCGTCGTACTTGCCTTGATCGTCTTCACTCTTGCGGCCTGCGCGCCTGGCTCATCCGAACTCGATGCCTTGGGCGAGGGGCAGGTCGGTGCTCCAGTTGATGGTCACTGTCTGGCGGCGCATGTATGCCCTCCATGCATCGGAGCCGGATTCCCGACCGCCTCCGGTCTCCTTCTCGCCGCCGAAAGCGCCACCGATCTCGGCACCCGATGTTCCGATGTTGACGTTGGCGATCCCGCAGTCGGACCCCTCCGCGGAGAGGAACTGCTCGGCATTGCGCAACGAGTCCGTGAAGATCGCCGAAGACAACCCCTGCGGGACCCCGTTCTGGACAGCGATGGCCTCGTGCAGCGAATCGACCTCGACCAGCCACATGACGGGACCGAACGTCTCCTCCTGGAGTAGCGGAGCGTCGGCGGGCATCCTGACCAACGTCGGCTCGAAGAAGTGACCGGTGCGATCCAGAGCGTCGCCTCCGAAGAGGATCTCACCACCCTGCTGCACGGCCAGGTCGAGCGCTCGCTTCGTGCCGGCCACCGCATCTGCGTTCACCAGCGGACCCATCAGCGTGCCGTCCTCGAGAGGGTCGCCGATGGGGATCTGGGCGTAGGCATCCACGAGCTGCTTGGTGAGGACATCGGCGATCGGCCGGTGAACGATGAGACGTCGCAACGACGTACAACGCTGGCCGGCCGTCCCCGCAGCGGCGAAGAGAGCGGCGCGTACTGCGAGATCGAGCTGCGCATCTTCCATGACGATGATGGCGTTGTTACCGCCGAGTTCGAGCAGCGATCGGCCCAGGCGTGCGGCCACCGCTCTCCCGACCTCCCGGCCCATCCTCACCGAGCCCGTCGCGGAGATGAGCGGAAGTCGAGTGTCGTTCACCATCGGCTTGCCCACGGTTTCGACATCGCCGATGGCCAGGTTGAAGACTCCCTCAAAACCAGATCCGGCCATCACCTCGTGGCAGATGTTGGTGATCGCAATCGACGTGAGCGGAGTCACCGGCGACGGTTTCCACACCATCGTGTCGCCACAGACTGCGGCGATGAACGCATTCCACGACCACACGGCGGCCGGAAAGTTGAACGCCGTGATGATCCCGATGGGCCCGAGAGGATGCCACTGTTCGTACATCCGGTGCCGGGGCCGCTCCGATGCGATGGTGAGGCCGTAGAGCTGCCGGGACAGACCGACGGCGAAGTCGGCGACGTCGATCATCTCCTGGACCTCGCCCTCGCCTTCTGGTCGAATCTTGCCCATCTCCATGGACACGAGCGCACCCAGCGCCGCCTTGTTGTCGCGCAGAGCGTTGCCGATCTGGCGTACATAGTCGCCCCGTTTCGGAGCTGGGACCATGCGCCAGTCGCGAAACGTCTCCATCGCAACCGTGACTGCTCGCTCGTAGTCGTCGGACGAGGCTCCACGCACCGCGGCGATGGGTTCTTCACGGGCGGGATTCATCGAGGGGAACGTGTCGCCTGCTCCATCGAGCCAGCCGCCTGCGTAGACCCCGGAGTTGGTGTCGTTGATGCCTAGCGATGCCAGCATGTCGGTGTCGGACACCAGTACCTCCTGGAGCGATGGACGAGACCGCAGTGCGGCGGCCGTGCTGCCATGGTACCGGCTGGCGACCCGGCGTTATCGAGCGGCCGTCACCTCGATCTCGACGAGAAATCCACCCGGCAATGCTCCCGCCTGAAACGTCGAGCGTGCCGGCTTGGCGTCACCAACGTATTGGGCGTACACCGCGTTGACGGCACCGAAGTCACCGATGTCGGCGAGAAAGATCGTGGTCTTGACCACGTCGTCGAAGGACAGACCGAGATCACTGAGCATGGTTGCGATGTTGCGCATCACCTGGTCGGCTTGGGTGGCCACATCGCCTTCGATCCGGTCCCCGGTTGCGATGTCGAGCGCTACCTGCCCGGAGAAGAAGACAAACCCATTGGCCTCGGTGACCGCCGAGTACGGCCCAAGCGCAAGCGGCGCCGAGGGGACGTCAGGAACGGACTTGGGCACAGATCAGCAGAACGACTGCCCGCAACCGCAGGAGCGCTGCTGGTTGGGGTTGTCGATGGCGAACCCGGCGCCCTGGAGGCCCTGATTCTTGAAATCGATGGACGCCCCACTGAGCATCGAAGTCGACTCGGCATCGACGGCGAGCTTGACGCCATCGGTCTCGGTGACGTAATCGGAGTCGTCGATCTCAGCGTCGAAATACATGTCGTAGGAGAAACCCGAGCAACCGCCGGGCCGTACCGCCAACCGGAGTGCCAGCGAGGGATCACCCTCTGCCTCGATCAGTTCGCGCACTTTCTCCGCCGCAGCAGATGTCAGTGTCACCGGCTGGATGGCAACTGCGTCGTCGGTGGTCTGGTCGTTCGTGATCAAGGTCTGGCTCCTCACCCGGAAGCTACGGGTCCGTTCGGCGTGTCGGGCTTCAGTATACGACAACGCTACTCACCGGTCGCCCCATTCCCACTATGGCGGTAGGAGTAAAGGATCCGCTTGTTTACCATGGCGCGATGGCCGATGCAGCAGCGATCGAGGCAGCCCTCCGCGGCGTCAGAGACCCGGAACTCGGGGCTGACATCGTGGAACTGGGAATGGTGCGAGACATCGCCGTCGACGATGGCCACGCCGAGATCGGCATCGCGCTCACCATCGCCGCATGCCCGATGCGAGACCAGATCGAACAGGACGTCATCCGGAAGGTGACGTCTCTTCCCGGCATCGACACGGCATCGGTTCGGGTGACGGCAATGGATGCCGACGAACGCTCTGCGTTGATGGGACGAGCTCGCCGCCACGCACGGGAGACAGCCGAAGCGACCGAAGTCAGCCCGCTCACGAGGGTGGTCGCCGTGAGCAGCGGCAAGGGAGGCGTCGGCAAGTCCTCGCTCAGCGTGAACCTGGCTTTGGCGATCCAGGCGCTGGGACATCGCGTCGGTCTGCTCGATGCGGACATCTGGGGCTTTTCCGTACCGCGCATGCTCGGTCTCAACAACATCGGCCTGGAGGCGAACCCGGACCGAAAGATCATGCCGGCGAAGGCCTTCGGCATCGACGTCGTTTCGACCGGGCTGATCGTCGAGAGTGAAGGCACTGCGCTCATGTGGCGCGGGCTGATGCTGTCCAAGGCACTCGAGCAGTTCCTTCGCGACGTCGCCTGGCCACCCGACCTCGGCTACCTCGTGCTCGACATGCCACCGGGCACCGGCGACATCCAGATGGCGTTGTCGAGGATGTTGCCTCAGGCGGAGATGCTGGTCGTGACGACACCCCAACGCGCCGCCCAGAAGGTGGCCGCTCGGGTTGCCGACATGGCGCGGCGCTCGTTCATGCCAGTGGTGGGTGTGGTGGAGAACATGTCGGGCTTCACCACCGAGGACGGGAGGCATTACGAGCTGTTTGGCTCCGGAGGCGGTCAAGAGCTGGCCGATGACCTCGGCGTCCCGCTGCTAGGACAGGTTCCGCTCGATCCCCATGTCGTCGCAGGAGGGGACGAAGGCGCACCCGTCGTCGTGGCGCATCCAGAGAGTCCGGCGGCGGCTGCTATCCACGATGTCGCCAAGCGTCTCGTCGAACTCGTCCCACCGGCGGAGGACGACACTTGCACCTCCCGTATCGCGCTCATCGCAGAACAGTTGGAGAAGCTCGCCACCTGATCTGTGGATCCACTCATGCGTGGATTCGTCGTCCTTGCCGCCACCCCGGCTTTCGGTCACCACTTCGCAAGGCCAAGCGGAGGTCGACATGGCATCGCCCGATGCATCACTGCGCCCCATGCGTGCGGGCGATCCGGGGCGCATGCCGCCATGTCGACTACGCAGGCGTCAGAAGCAGAGACCGGCCACGAGAGGGTAGGGGTTGACGGCGGAAGAGCCTCCGGGGTGCCATTCGAAGTGCAGGTGCGGCACCGTGTAGCGGGCGTTTCCGGTGTTGCCGTTGTAGCCGACCAGCTCGCCCACCGCCACCGATTGTCCGACATGCAGTCCGGAGGCGAACCCGTCGAGGTGGGCGTAGTAGAAGCTGTCCCCACTCACGCCTTTGAGCCACAGCGTGATCCCGCCGAGGCCACCGTTGCCCATCTTGGAGATGGTGCCCGATTCGATGGCGACGAGCGGCGTCCCCCGGGCGGCGATCATATCGACGCCTTTGTGGGTACGACCGCCGGAGCGGGGTGCCCCCCACGTGTCGGTGAAGGCGACGGCGCCGTTCACCGGACATGCCTGACCGCCGGAAGGTGGTGGTGGCGCGGCCGTCGTTGTCGTGGTCGTCGTGGCGCCACCCTCGCCACCGGCCGCCGTCGTCGTCGTTTCCCCGGCGGCTGCGGTCGTCGACGTGGCCTGACGGAGACGCGCTTCCTCTTCACGCCGTCTGCGTTCTTCTTCGAGCCTTCGTTTCTCTGCCTCCTGCGCCTCGTATGCCGCCGCCACCGCCCGGTAGTCAGCGTCGGCCGTCTCGAGTCGCGTGAGGATGTCGGCGGCGATCACCTCGAGGTCCGCCACGGCCACCGCCTGTTCCGCAGACAGGGTGTCCAGTTCGTTGCGCTGACCCACCTGTGCCGACGTCAGCGCTTCGTATCGAGACAGCACGACCGCTCCTGACTGCGACAGCTGCTCCAAGTACTTCTCCCGCACGGGGAGCTCATTGATCGAGTCTGCGTCGAGGAAATGTGCGACCCCGCCACTCCCCGCATCCATGTAGAGGGTGCGAGCCACCGCTTCGGCCTGAGCCCTGAGCTCGATGATCGTCCGGTCGCCGATGGCGATCTCGGTCGCCACCGTGTCGAGTCGCTCCTCGAGCGCCGCCAGCTCGTTGACCGCAGCGTCGTACTGCGCCGTCGCCTCGAGCAGGGCTGCCTGTGCAGAACGCCGCTTCTCGAGCGCGGCCGCAACATCCTGTGGCGTGATCTCGTCGGCACCGGAGGCTGCATAGGCAGGAAGCACGAGCATCACGGCTGCGAGGGTCGCGGCGACGAGACGTCTCATCTCGTCACCGTGCGTCCCGGCCTCAGCACTCCATCAACCAGCGCAACCCGCGCCTCGTCGATGAGCTTTGCGAGTTGCACGTGCACCTGCTGCTCCGCAGCCGGCACGAGAGCAGGTTCGATCCCGCCGTACACGACGGCGACTACGTCCTTCACGCTGGTGGCACCGGCGGCGATGGCCGCGATGATCTGGCGTTCTCTGTCCATGCGGTGCGCAATGTACGCATCGACCATCGCGGCGCCGTCGTCGATGACATCCCCGTGGCCGGGATGGATGGTGGCCGGAGCCAGGGCGGCGACTCGTTGCAGTGACCGCAGATACGCTGCAGCGTCCTCGATGATGACCGTCGACCCCCCCATGATGTGATCCCCGGTGAACAGCACCTTCTCCATGATGAAGCAGAGGGAGTCGGCGGTGTGACCCGGCGTGTGCACCGCGACCAGCTCTGTGGTGCCAAAACGAACCTCGTCGCCATCGGCGAGAAGATCGGTCGGGCGGAAGTCGGGACCGGGAGCGAACCCGAGCACCGGGACGGACCAACGCCGCCCCAGCGGATTGGCTGCCGGGGCGTGGTCGGGATGGGTGTGGGTCACGACGACTGCGACCACCGCATCGTCTCCGACCGCATGCTCGATCGCAGCGATGTGAAGGTCGCTGATCGGGCCGGGGTCGATGACGACGGCGGCATCGTCGTCGCTCACGACGTACGTATTCGTACCGGGACCTGTGTACGGGCCCGCGTTCGGAGCAAGCACCCTCGTTATCTGCGTCTTCACGACGAACCCGCCGGCGGCTGCATCTCCATCACCGGAGAACCGTCGACCCCGCGCACGGCCGTGACCCGCACCAGCGGCTCGCCGGTGTCGAGTCGGTCGGGAAGGTCTTCGTAGCCGGGATCCCACGGCAGGACGAGCTCGGCCACGTCGCCATCCAAGCGCACTCTCGGTTGCGTCGGCGGGACGTGATCGAGCCTGGCAGCCCAGGAGAGCAGCTCTGCGGTGGTTTCGAACGAGGAGAACCGCTGCAGCGTCTTCAGCGTAGGAAACGGCAAGCTCATCGTCGCGCTGTCCGGTTGCGCCGCAGCTCCCACCGGAATCCAGTCGACCGACGCCATCTCGAGCGTGTCTGGTGCTCCCTGCACCTCGTGAGCAACTTCCACGAGGTAGAAGCGTGCGTCGAACCGCATCGGCAGATCAGCGGGAGTGATCCAGTTGGCGAAGTACCGCAACCCGCTCACGTCGAAGCGCCGGTCGTCGGCGATCGCCTGCTCGAATACGGCGACGCCGTGGCGACGCTCCTCGGGGGGAATCGTGAACGGCGCCGTGGCGAGCCACACCCCGGTCTCCTCGAGTGTCTCGCGCACCGCAGCGGCCACCCAGCCGAGCTCGGCTTCGTCACGAAGACCGGCAAGCGCGTCCCGAGCCGACTGCGACCAGTCGGCTTCGTCGACGACTCCACCCGGGAACACCCAAGCCCCAGGCATGAAACGAGCCGTGTGAGTCCGCTGCGCCATGAGCACCTCGATACCGCGTGCGCCGTTGCGCAGCAGACACAGGCTGGCCGAATGGCGAGGTTCGGCGGTCACAGGATCTCGATACGGTTGCGGAAGCGTCTCTCACCGGCACGGCGGATGATGTCGCGCACGGCTGGCACCAGCAGCAAGAAGCCGACGATGTCGGTGATGAATCCTGGCGTGATGAGCAATGCGGCGGCAACGAGGATCATCGCTCCGTGCGCCAGCTGGGCCCCGGGTAGCTGGCCCCGTGCAATCGAGGTTCGAATCCCGGTGATGGCGCCCCTCCCCTGACGGGACACCAGCGCCGATCCCACGATGGCGGTGGTCACGACGATGACGAGCGTGGTGAGTATGCCGAGACGATCTCCCACCGCAACGAAGACCGCGATCTCGGCGATGGGCACGACAACGAACAACACGAGGAGAATGGGCATGAGGCGCACGGGCGCCAGGATAGAGGGGGTACCGGAGTGGGCGACGAGCAGGAGCCGGTGCGGGAGGCGCACGCCTCGGGCACCGGCGCTTCTAACCTCGGTTCCGTGACTGCGTCGCGGCCTCCCAGTGTCGACAACCTCGCCAAGTCGCTCGAGGACGGAGGCGCGACTCCCCACGCCATGCGCGTTGCGGTGGCCCGCACCGCTGTGGAGGCATGGCGTAACGACCAGAGTCTGGACGTCGTCGCCGAAGCGCAACGCCGGCTCGACGAGCTCGTGCGGCAACGCCCACTCCGAGTGATCAACGCCACCGGAGTGCTCCTCCACACCAATCTCGGCCGGGCACCGCTTCATGCGGAGGCGGCCCGGGCGGCCTACGAGGTTGCCGTCGGGTACGGCAACGTCGAACTCGACCTGTCGACGGGAAAGCGGGGCGGCCGCCACGACTACTTGTCGGAGCTGCTGAGCGCTGCCACAGGCGCCCACGCGGGCACTGCAGTCAACAACAACGCCGGAGGCTTGCTGTTGACGCTGGCGGCGCTGGCTGCACCCGAGGGAGCCGTCGTGTCCCGTGGCGAGCTGATCGAGATCGGTGGCTCGTTCCGCCTACCCGAGCTGATGGCCGCATCGGGCGCCCGGCTCATCGAGGTCGGCACCACCAATCGGACACGCCTGGCGGACTACGCCGCGATCTCCGATATGGCCGTGATTCTCAAAGTGCATCCCAGCAACTACCGGGTCGAAGGGTTCGCCGAAGAAACCACGTACGGCGAGCTGGCTGAGCTGGCAGCGGCACGTCGCGTGCCGTTCGTCGTCGACGTCGGCAGTGGACTGCTCGACGAGCGCACACCATGGCTGGCTACGCCTCCCCCACCGTGGCTCAGCGATGAACCGGGAGTGCGGCAGACCCTCGAGGCCGGCGCCGACCTCGTGTTGTTCTCCGGCGACAAACTGCTCGGTGGGCCCCAGGCCGGCATCATCGTGGGGCGAGGCGACCTGACGAAGAGAATCGCCACGCATCCGATGATGCGTGCGCTTCGCCTCGACGGGCCGACCCTGGCGGCGCTCACGGTCACCCTCGAGCTCTACGGCACCGGCCGCGGTCACGAGATTCCGTTCTGGCAGATGGCGAGCACCACCGCAGCGGAGCTGGCCGAACGCCTCGGAGCACTTGTCGAGGTCGTGGGCGGCGACACCGTACGGATCATCGAAGATGCCTCGCTGCCGGGTGCGGGATCCGTGCCCGGAGAACGGATTCCGTCGCCGGTCCTCGAGGTCGCCCACGACGTCGATGCCATATGGGAAGCGCTGCTCCGTGCGCGGCCGCCGATTCTCGCCCGGAGGCAGGCCGGTGCGGTGCTGGTGGACCTACGCACAGTCGATCCCAGCGATGACATGCTGATCGCCGAGCGGTTGCGCAGCGGCGCCGCAGACTGATGCCCATCATCGCCACCGCCGGGCACGTCGACCACGGCAAGTCCACCCTCGTGCTTGCCCTCACCGGGCGAGACCCCGACCGGTGGGTCGAGGAGAAGACCCGAGGGTTGACGATCGACCTCGGCTTCGCCTGGACAACGCTCGGTGATCACGATGTTGGCATGGTGGACGTTCCCGGTCACGAGCGTTTCATCAAGAACATGCTTGCGGGCATGGGCGCCGTCGACGTAGCTCTGTTCGTGGTCGCCGCCGACGAAGGATGGATGCCGCAGAGCGAGGAGCATCTCGTCGTGCTCGATGCGCTCGACATCGATGTCGGAGTGGTGGCGCTGACCAGGATCGACCTCGTCGATGACGAGCTCTGCGAGCTGGCCATCGCCGAGACAGAGGAACGTGTGGCCGGAACGACGCTGCAGGACTGGCCGATCGTGCCGGTGGCCGCACCGCAGGGCATCGGACTGGAACGGCTGCGTTCCGCCCTCGCTGATGCTCTCGATCGGGCGGGGCCGCCGGTCGATATCGGTCGTCCCCGGCTGTGGGTGGATCGAGCCTTCACGATCGAGGGTGCGGGCCTCGTCGTGACGGGAACGCTACTCGACGGCAGCCTCGACACCGAGGCGGGCATCGAGCTGTGGCCGGGTCCGCACCCGGCGAGAGTTCGCTCCCTTCAAACGCACGAGCGCAGCGTTTCCACCGTGGGTCCAGGATCGCGGGTGGCAGTCAACATCGGTGGTCTCGACCGAGGCGAGATCGCCCGAGGCGCGATGCTTGCTGCACCAGGGACATTCCGGGCAACGAAACGCTTGCATGCTCGACTCGCTGCCGTGCGCAACGTCGAGGAGGCCGTTGCCAACCGGGGTGCCTACCACCTCCACGCCGGCTCCGGCCACTGGCCCGCCTCGCTCCAGATCTTCGATTCCGACGATCACGAGCTGTTCGCAGTCGTTCGGATCGCACAGGAGGTGCCCCTGCGCATGGGCGACCGCTTCATCCTCCGCGAGGTCGGCCGCAAGGCAGTCGTCGGCGGAGGCATAGTGCTCGATCCTCGACCGGGTCGAGGGCTGCCCTCCGTGGAGAGCTCGAGGAGACTGGTCACGTCTCTCGTCGGCAACGCTGCCGGCCCGTTGGATCGTGGACACATGGCGGCCGCATTGCTGCAGACGAGAGCCGTCGAGCACCCAGCCAACCTCGATACGGACACCGGTGGCGGCGCCGTGGCCGAGGCGGTCGATCTCGGTGGCGTTGTCGCAACACCGGCGTGGGTGGCTGCGCAACTCGACATCCTCCGCGCCGCGGTGGGCGAATACCACCACAGAAACCCAATGCGCCCCGGGATACCGAAGGCAACGCTCGCATCCCAGATCGACCAACCGGTTGCGGTGCTCGACAGACTCCTCGCTCAGCCGCCCAGCGGTCTCGAGGGTTCCGGTCCCGTCGTCCATGCGGTGGGCTTCTCGGTGGTGCGCAGCGATGCGCAGACAGGCGCCTGGGAGCAAGCGCAGGCCGTGCTCGAAGCCGCCGGATTCGCAGTGCCCCGCAGCTCGACGCT
>JBFISM010000086.1:0-15936 GCA_041608535.1 Acidimicrobiia bacterium | reverse complement strand
TCCATCGACGAGAACGGGGCCACCGGCGACCCGGCCGACAAAGAGATCGCGGTCGACTTCTGGCATACGGCGCGGTTCACGTGGGACGGCAAGTACGTCCAGGGCGACGACGAGTCCTTTGGCGGCGGCTGCCCGCCGACCACGGCAATTGGATTCGGCGCCACCGAGCCCAACAGCGACACCGGCAGGACCCATTTCGTCAGGGTCTCCGACGGAAAGCGTCTGAGCACCTTCATGATCCCCAGGGCGGGAGCCGGCAGCTACTGCTCCATGCACCAGGGGAACTTCATCCCGACACCAGGGCGCTACTTGTCGGTGAACGCGTGGTACCGGGGTGGGGTCGACGTCATCGATTTCACCTCGAAATCGAACCCAAAGGAGATCGCCTTCTTCGATCACATGCCCGCCGGCGGCCCAGGCGACTCGAACAACTGGTCCCACTACTGGTACGAGACAGACCCGAAGCCGGGCACGTCCGTGACCACGTTCGGGCAGGACATCGGGCGAGGCTTCCAGATCTTCTCGGCTGCAGTCGGGCAAGGAAAACGATTCGGGTTGGATCACCTCAACCCACAGACCCAGGAGGTGACCCTCCCGTAGCTCATCAACGCACATAGCGGAGTGAGCGGGCCGCCCCTCGGTCGGAGAGGGGCGGCCCCGTTCTTTCAGGAGCGAGCCTCGATCTCGTCACGTGCGATATGCAGTCGATGCGGGGCGGCCGCACCATTGACACGGACCCCGTCTTTTGCCATGGTTGCGGCAACAACACACGCATACGAAGCGTTCATCGAGAGCGGTTGAGGGACAGGCCCTTTGAAACCGCGGCAACCGACCGACACGGCACGGTGCCAATGCCTGACCGATGAGCAGCCATCAGCGGGGGCTTCCCGTGGACGGCGCTCACAGGGAGCGTTTCGACCACAAGGAAGGACACCTGCCTTGGCTGCAGATGATCTTGCGGTTTGTGCCGCAGCCGACACGACAACCGTCAACGCACCACTCGGCGCCGAGGTGGAGGTGCCGGTGCCCGGATACGACACGGCCTTGTCTTCCGGTCGACTGATCGTCTTCGACGGCGCCACCGGTACCAACCTGCAACGACTCGGGCTGACGGCCGACGACTTCGGCGGTCCCCACGTCGAGGGGTGCAACGAGTTGTTGAACGTGACCCGACCCGATGTGGTTGCCGCACTGCATCGTTCCTTTCTCGACATCGGCGTCGACGTGGTGGAGACCAACACCTTCGGAGCGTTTGCGGTGCCGCTGGCGGAGTACGGCATTGCCGACCGGGCGTACGAGATCGCCGCTGCGGGCGCATCGATCGCTCGCGGTGTCACGGATCATTACCTCGAGCTCGACCAGCGACCCCGCTGGGTTGCCGGATCGGTGGGTCCCGGCACCAAGCTGCCCACCCTGGGACACATCGACTACCGCACGCTGCGGGACGCCTACGAGGTCATGGGAGCGGGACTGCTCGACGGTGGCGTCGATCTGTTCGTCATCGAGACGCAGTTCGATCTCCTCGGGGCCAAGGCCGCCATCAATGGGTTACGCCGGGCGATGGCGGCCTGTGGACGGTCGGTGCCGATTCAGTGCCAGGTGACGATCGAGCTGACCGGCAGGATGCTGCCTGGAACCGAGATCGGAGCGGCGCTCACCAGCCTCGAGGCGCTCGGTGTCGACGCCATTGGACTCAACTGTGCAACGGGTCCGGCCGAGATGTACGAGGCGGTGCGCTACCTGAGCCGTCATTCCTCGATCCCCATTGCCGTGATCCCCAACGCCGGTCTCCCCCACGTGGAGGGAGACGTGATGACCTACGACCTCGATCCCGCAGGACTGGCCGATCATCTCGAGACGTTCGTTCGGGAGTTCGGTGTCCAGATCGTCGGAGGCTGTTGCGGCACCACCACCGAACATCTCGCAGCAGTCCTCGCCCGGCTCGCACCACACACCCCGGCGCCACGAACGCCGCTCGACGTCCCCGGGGCCGCATCGACATACGCCCCCGTCGCCTTCGACCAGGACACCTCGTTTCTGATCATCGGCGAACGAACCAACACCAACGGCTCCAAAGCCTTCCGCGAGGCGCTCCTGTCCGACGACCTCGAGCGTTGCGTCGACATCGGCGCCGACCAGGTGGCGGAGGCGGCCCACCTCGTCGATCTGTGCGTCGACTATGTCGGTCGCGATGGGGCGGTCGACATGGACCGGGTGGCGGCCCGTTTCGCCACGGAGATCACCGTCCCGGTCGTGCTCGATTCCACCGAGCCCGAGGTCATCGAAGCCGGCCTGGAACGGCTGGGTGGCCGCTGTGTGCTCAACTCGGCGAACCTCGAGGACGGCGACGGGCCGGGTTCTCGAGCCGACCGGATCTTCCGGCTCGCCGCCGAGCACGGCGCCGCTCTGATCTGTCTGCTCATCGACGAACGGGGGCAGGCCCGCACCGTGGAGTGGAAGCTCGAGGTGGCACACCGGCTCCATCGACTCGCCGTGGATCGCTACGGCCTCCGCCCGGCAGACCTCTTGTTCGACCCGCTGACGTTCCCGCTGTCCACCGGTGATGAGGATCTGCGCCGCGATGCGGTTGCGACATTGGAGGCGCTGCGCCGGATCAAGGTGGAACTGCCGGGTGTGCGCACCGTGCTCGGTGTCTCGAACGTGTCCTTTGGCCTCAACCCGGCGGCGCGGCGTGTGCTCAACTCGGTGTTTCTCCACGAGGCGGTCGACCACGGTTTGGATGCGGCGATCATCCACGCCGGCAAGTTGCTGCCGAATCACACCATCGACGCCGAGCAGCGCACGGTGTGCCTCGATCTCATCTACGACCGGCGTCGCGAGGGCTACGACCCACTGGAGTCGCTGCTGGCGGCGTTTGCGGATGCGAACACCACTGCGGCGACTGAGAGCGCCGATTCGCTCGCCGGGTTGCCGCTCAACGAGCGGCTGCAGCGGAGGATCGTCGATGGCAACCGGGGCGGTCTCGAGGACGATCTCGCCGAAGCGCTGGGTGCCGGTCACGAGGCCCTGGACATCATCAACGAGATCCTCCTCGCCGGGATGCGTACCGTCGGCGACCTCTTTGCATCCGGCGAGATGCAGCTTCCATTCGTGCTGAAATCGGCCGAGACCATGAAGGTTGCGGTGAGCTGGCTAGAGCCGCACATGGATCGCACCACGACCGCCGATCGGGGATCGATCGTGCTCGCCACCGTCAAAGGCGACGTCCACGACATCGGCAAGAACCTCGTCGACATCATCCTCACCAACAACGGCTACACCGTGCACAACCTCGGCATCAAGGTGTCCATCGACGAGCTCATCGAGGCATACAAGTCGACGGGAGCCGACGCCATCGGAATGAGCGGTTTGCTCGTGAAGTCGACCCTCGTCATGCGGGACAACCTGGCGGAGTTGGTCCGCCACGGACTCGGCCACGTTCCGGTGCTGCTCGGCGGTGCGGCACTCACCCGCTCCTATGTCGAGGACGACCTGCGGAGTCGCTACCCGGGCCCGCTCTACTACGGGAAGGATGCGTTCGCCGGGCTGGCAGCAATGGGCGCCATCACCGGTGAGGGCGAGCTACCACCGGCGAAGCCGCGCCCCGTGCTGCCGGTGCGAGATCCGGTGGTCGCCACCGAACCCACCCCGCTGCGGGCACCGTCGGTGGTGGTCGACAACCCGATACCGCCACCGCCGTTCCTCGGCAGCAGGGTGGTGAAGAGTGTTCCTATTGGTGAGATAGCCGCCTACCTCAATCGAACTGCGCTGTTCCGCAACCAGTGGCAGTACCGCCCCGTCGGCGCGGAGACCCATCCGGAGTTCCTCGCACGGCTGCAACCGCTCCTGACCAGCCAGCTGCACCGGGCCCAGACCGACCAGTTGCTGATCCCACAAGTCGTGTACGGATACTTTCCGGCCAACGGCGATGGCGATGACCTGGTGATCTGGGAGGACACCACACGGGACCGGGAGCTGGCCCGGTTCTCGTTCCCGAGACAACCCGAGGACCCGTGGCTGTGCATCGCAGACTTCTTCCGTCCCGCCGGTGGGTCCGAGGTCGATTATGCGGCCTTCCACATCGTCACCATGGGGCGGCGGGTGACGGAGCGAGCCGCCGAGCTCTTCGCTGCCGATCGCTACAGCGACTACCTCCATCTGCACGGTCTCGGGGTCGAGATGGCGGAAGCACTCGCCGAGTACTGGCATCACCGCATCCGCACCGAATGGGGGTTCGTCAATGAAGACGGGCCCACCCTGCACGGCCTGTTCAAACAGCAGTACCGCGGCGGCCGCTACTCGTGGGGCTACCCGGCGTGCCCCGACCTCGCCGACAACGAGACCGTGGCCGAGCTCCTCGGCGCTGGGAGGCTCGGCATCGAGGTCTCGGAAGCGACCGGATTCCAGTATCACCCCGAGCAGACCACCTCGGCGCTGATATGCCACCACCCCCAGGCGAAGTACTTCATCGCCCGCAAGCCCCGGGAGGTACGTCGTGCTGACGGCTGAGCCCGGATGGTTGCGCATCGCCGAGGTCAACCCTCCAGAGCTGCCCGACCTGAGCCATCAGCAGCTCGACGGCGCGTTCGGCCACGTGCTGGTGACGGACAACGTCTTCGGCAAGATCCGGGTGTCGCCGTACGCCTATGCGGCCCGGATCACCCACGACGTCCCCTCGGTCCATCCCACCGTGGTGGTGTCCACCCGGGACCGCAACATCCTCGCCATCGAGTCCGAGGTGCGGGGCGCCATCGGGAACGGGGTCGACTCGTTCCTGGTGGTTGTCGGCGACACGCTGCCCGCGGTGGAACATCTCTCCAACCACTACGAGACGGTCGAGCACTTGCGAGACCTGCAGACGAGGATGCCGCCGTTCGAGGTGGGCATACCGACCCGGTTCCGACGCTGGCAGTATCGACGGCGCATCGAGCTTGGAGCACAGTTCCTCGTGGCGGGACCCGTGCTCGACCCGGCCACCGTCGAGCCGAACATGGCGAAGCTGCGCTGCGAGAGCGGCGACCCCCCGGTGTTCTTGATGGTCATACCGCCGTTCAGCCCGGCGTGGATCAAGCGTATGGAGGCCACCGGCGCCATCCCGGTGTCCCGGGAGCTGCTGTCGACCATCGCCGATGCAGAGGGCGACTCGCGCCGCCGGCTGGCTTGGGACATCACTCGTGAGATCGAAGCGGCCGCCCATGCTGCGGGCTGTGCTGGGACCGTGCTCATGGGGTTGAAACCGGCCACGCTGATCGGCGAAGCAGCTGAGTCGTGGGCACCCGCTCCGGCGACCGCCCGGGTTTGAGCCAGGCGGAATACGACCGGCTCAGCTCTCCATCGCAGGCGTCGGGTCCGGGTCGATGCCGACGCCACCGTCTTCGATACGACGGCGCCGCCAGCGAAGCGCCAGCCAGAGCAGCGGGATGAGCCAGACGAACGGCAGGATTGCGCCCAGGGAGAGGATGGCGACACCGACGATGTTCTGCAGCAGGTCCCAGCCTGCGGCGAGACCGTCGGCGAACCCGGGAAGTCCCCCGGGGTCGATGGCGTTCACGAACAGCGAAGCCGTCTGGGCGACCTGCCGGACGTCCACCTCGTCGCCGTCAGCGTTCACCGGAACCGCAGTCACTTTCGTCTGGGTCCGCAGATCTCGTTCGATCTCGACTTCGTAGGCGAGATCGATCATCTGCCCCGGCTCCAAGACGGCACCGGGATCGCCAAAGACCACGATCATGTCATCGAGCTCGATGCCGAGAACACTGTCCGTGAGCTCGATCGACGAGAGCGGAGTGTCCCCACTGTTGGTGAGCTGAACACACAGCGTTGCCGCAGAGCCTTCGTCCACGGCGAGGTTTCCCTGGCCGGGGCACGAAGCACCGGCGTCGTCGTGGCCGGGGTAGGCGGAGACGGCCAGCGTGAGACTCGGGTTGGCCAGCGCTTCGCTCAGCCGCACCACGATGGTGGCCAGGCTCACGTGATCACGAATGGTGCGCAGCTGCCCCCGCAGCGTCTCCAGCTGAGTCTCCCGATCGAGCAGCTCTCGCTCGAGCTGAGCGACCTGCTGCACGTCTGTGGCGCCCTCGAGAAACGTTCGCAGCCGTTCCACGCTGGCTTCTGCGGTGGCAATCCGACTCTCCAGGTCGACCACAGTTCCCGTCACGTCCTCGGCGGCGACGCTCTGGGTGCGTACGTCGCCGATCGTTGCGAGGTCGTCGAGCGCCTGCTGGAAGCCATCGGGCGGGACGCGGAACGTGAGCGTCGTCACGGCCTCGGGAGTTGCTGCCGAGTCGCGGCCGAACACAAACCCACCATGACCTTCAACGATGCGGATGGCCTCGGCAGCCGCCGTGGCCACGTCGGTTGCCGCAACGCTGAGGTCTGCGGTGAAGATGATGTCTCGCACCTGATTGCGAATCTGCTGCGCCGCTGACGGATCGTCGACGGCCGGCGGCTCCGCACGTTCCTCTGCGCTCCCGCCAATGCTGCCTCGGTCGGCCGCACCGTCGTCGTCGACCTCGAATGGCTGGGTTTGCGCCTCCATCCCGGGAGCAAACGTGGCTTCGGCCACGTCGGCGGACGATGCATTCAACAGGCCAACGCCGTCGCCTCCAGAGTCGTCGCCGCTGGTGCAAGCGGTGGCGATCACGACGATTGCGATGGCGGCGATTGCGATACGTCCGGCTGTTCTCACGTGCGTTCTCCTGGCTCGGTTGGGCGTTAGACGCCACGAGCACGCTGCGAGGTTCCGAGCGGGAGAACGCCTACTGGCGGTGCTCGGAATACTCCCTGACCCGCTTCATAACCTCATCACCGGCCTTGGCCACCGATCCGGCGTCGAAGGGCGGTTGGGGGTCGTACTCCACCATCAGCTGCATCGCCTGCGCCGCAGTCTCGTCGACGAGCAACGCCGACAGGTGGAGCGCCATGTCGATGCCGGCCGACACCCCTGCCGCGGTGATGATCCGGTGGTACGGGTTGATCACCACGCGCTCGCCGGTGGGCTCGGCGCCCAGCTTGCGCAGCCGGTCGTATGCGCTCCAGTGAGTGGCGGCGCTCACCCCGTCGAGCAACCCGGCCGCGGCGAGTACCAACGAGCCTGTGCACACCGACGTCGTCCACTGCGTCGTGTAATGCACCGACCGCACCCATTCGAGCACTCGATCGTTATCCACCAGTTTGCGGGTTCCCACCCCGCCGGGGATGAGGACGACGTCGGGTGCCGGGTGGTCCTCCATCTCAGCATCGACGACGAGACCGAGAAAACCGTTGTCGGAGCGCACCTCGCCCGGCTGTTCCCCGACGAAGGTGATCGTGCTGTTCGGCAGACGCTGCAGTATCTCGTAGGGCCCGATGGCGTCGAGGGCAGTGATGCCGTCGAAGAGCAAGGCGGCGATGTCGATGGAGCGCGTTCTCATCGACGGAAAGCTAGCTGTATTGGCTTGGCAGGTTGTTGACGCGGGTGATGCGTGGGCCGCCGATGGCGGTGTGCCGAGGCGCATCACGCCGTCAACCTCTCCGCACCCCTTCGAGAAGTGACTCGTCCAGTGGACCGGGACCGTGGAGCACGCTCACGTCGCCGGTGGTCTCCAGCACTACCGCGAGCACGTCGTCCCGACTCGTGACGTTGGCCTCGCGCAGCTTCTCGAGAAGATCGTCGTGCGTCACCCGGGCCTTTCGCATGTTGTCCTCGAGCACGACGGGGCCGTCCATGAGCTGCAACGGTTCGTTGTCGAACACGCCGCCGAACGACGCACGGCGCCGCAGTTGTGCGACGACCCACTGGGTGGCCAGCAGTGCTGCGAAACCGACTGCGCCGTGGATGAGCGACGCCGAGGTGGCGACCACTCCCCCGACGATGGAGCCGAGAGCAACGGTCACGACGAAGTCGAAACTCGACATCTTGGAAAGCGACCGCAGTCCGGTGATACGGATGACGACGATCGCCCAGCCGAGTATCACAACGGCGCTGATCGCCACCGACACGAGGATCTCGGGATCGCTGTTGAACCAGGTGGAGGTCATCGGCGTTCCCGTCCTCCTACGTTCGGGGCGTCCTTCGACGTCTGTCGCATGCTGCGCGTGTACCCGGCACACCGGTGCCCAAACCCTCGACACAGCGAAGCATCTGGTGACACGCCGCCGCTCCGACCAGAAAAGGTGGGGTCGAGCGGCGATTTGCGCAGCGGTAGCCTTGGCGGTCCATGACCCGCCCCACCCGGCAAGAGCAGGCCCAGGCCATTCTCCGGCTGCGGGCTTGGCAACTGGCTTCGCAGATCCTCGGCCGGCGAGCAACCAATGCCGCCGATTTCGCCGAGGCCTTCAACCTGGAACGAATCGACCTGATATCCGAGATCCCGAATCCGGAGGCGATGCTGGCGCTCGGCCGCAACATCGTGGGACCGCGCGACGGGCTCTACATCA
The DNA here is from genome assembly GCA_041608535.1 of Acidimicrobiia bacterium. Lineage (GTDB taxonomy): Bacteria > Actinomycetota > Acidimicrobiia > Spongiisociales > UBA5794 > JBFISM01. The sequence goes on along the minus strand of JBFISM010000086.1, from coordinate 7,518 downwards.
TCGACGACGGCGGGCGGTACCGGATCTACATCCAGGAGCGTGGTGAGGAGCGCGATGCGATCCGCGACGCTGGTTTCGAAGAATCGAGGGATGCCGTCATCGATCGACTGCTGCAACTCGGTGGTGTCCCCTACGTGCCGGCCGGGTGACGTCCGGAATACGTGGGCCAGCGGCTAGGTTGCAGCGCACGTCCCGGAGCTCCCCTCGAAAGGTATGGCGATGAGCCAGGTGAAGGTGTACTCGACCTCGTGGTGCCCCTACTGCGACCGCGCCAAGCGGCTGCTCGAAACCAAGGGCATCGAGTACGAGAACATCAACATCGAGACGGAGTTCCCCGAGGACCCCTTCGGCGAGTTGGAACGGGTCACCACCGGCAAGAGCGTCCCTCAGATCATCATCGGCGACACCCATGTCGGTGGCTATGACGACCTGGTCGCGCTGCACCGCGACGGCTCGCTCGACGACTTGCTCGACTCCGTATCCGCCTGAGCCACCGGCGGCCGCATCATCAAGCACGGAGGATGGATCTCCGTTCCCGGCACCGTCCGTGCCGTTTCTCTCATAGGCGACGTCACTTTCGACCTGTCCTCAGCGGACATCCCTGCCGACGGCATCGATCTCACCACCGTGTCCGTCATCGGCGACGTCAGGATCGTCGTGGCCGACGGCACTCCAGTTGACGTCTCCTCGCTCAGCGTCATCGGCGACCGTGTCGAGGCGGTCACGCCCGCCGCGGCGGGTACGCCGGTGGTGCGGATCCATGGCTTCGTGCTGCTCGGCGGTCTCGAGGTCTACTCGTTGTCCCTCGTGCCAGCAGGGCGACTGCGCACGTGGTTGGCGGCGATAGGCGCACGCTGGGCGGCGGCGAGAGCTGACGCAGCCGACGGTGCCGGCTGCCGCGGCGTGGTCGGCGCAAAACGAGAGTGCCGGTCAAACGACCGGCACTCTCGCTCTTTGTGTGACCCCCGAGGTCTCAGACGCTCGGTGGCCTCTTTCCCGGCCCGCCTTTTTCGAGGCCGGCGGCTCGTCGGTTGTCTTCAGGTCAGGGGGCAGACGGCCTCCCAGGCGGTGGGGGCGGCGGCACTTCTTGGCAGATCGTGTTGAGATCCGTGCCGACCCACAGCAGCTGGCCGGCTCCGTAGATCTCGACCGTCACCGTCGGGGCCAGCTCCCGAGAGTCGACCATGCAGGTGAAGTGGACCATGATCGTGCCCGGCTGGGACGATTCCTGACAGTCGATCTCGACACCGTCGATGAACACCTGGACGGGACCCGGTGCTTCGCCGCCAATGCCGAGACATCCGACCTCGGCGTGCGAGCAATCGAGCCATGTCTTGACCGTGAACCCGACGTAGTGGCTCGGATCGCGGTCGTCGACCACCGATCCATCAGGGGCGACCCCGGTCACGGTGCCGACATTGGCGTACTGGCCGCGCTTGGCGACACCCGAGCCGGTGCAGGTCATCGCCCCACCGACGCCGAGCTCGGTGCCCGGGCAAGTGACGGCAACGCCCTTGTCGTCGGTGACGTCGATGTCGACGAGGTCGACGTTGCCCGTGTTGGTGACGAAGTACTCCCACAGCACAGGCGCACCTACTGCGATCGCCGGTCCGGTGGGCACGTCGGCGTCCTCGCCGTTGGTGTGCTTCTCGATGTCGATGGCCGGCTCGGGGTGCGTGACCGTCACGCCGAAGTAGTGGCTCGGATCTTCGTCGAACACCTGGACCCCGTCTTGCGTCGAGCCGACCACCGAACCGACGTTGGCGTACTGGCCGGGCACGGCGATGCCGGCGCCCTCGCAGACCATCGACTCACCGACGGTCAGGACGTCCTGTGGGCACGAAACAGAGACGCCCTGATCGTCGGAAACCACGATCCGGCGCAGGTTGACGGCGCCGGTGTTGGTGACAACGTACTCCCACAGCACGTCGTCGCCGACCGGGATCTCGGGACCGGTCGGGTCATCGGCATCCTCGCCGTTCGTGTACTTCTCGATGTCGATCGCAGGCTCAGCGGGGGCCGTTTCGTAGCGGTACACGAGCTCCGCATCGGCGGCGGCGATCGTCGTCACAACCTGGGAGATATTGCCACAGCCGGTGACCTTCGTCGCTCCACTCGCCGCAGCTGCCAGTTCGATCGTCCCGTAGCCGACGAACGCCTCCAGCGCAGCCGCATCGGTGATCGTGATCGTGCCGGCATCCAAGGCGCCCCCAGCGGAGAAGCTGGCGCCGGAGGCGCCGGTGAAGTCGACGGCTCCGTCGAAGTCCCCGAGCGCCACGGTCGCTGCGTCGTCGGGTGCGACGACCAAGTCCCCCGACGGGGTCTCCATGGAGACGACCGATCGCCACTCGTGGCTGGCCACACAACCCGACGACGTGGAGGTGTTCTCCACCTGCATCGTCGCATCCACCGAGCCGGTGAGGGTGATCGTCACGTCGACGAGATCACCCTGCACCGGGTCGAACTGCGGGAATGTGAACTGGTCGGTCCAGTTGGTCAACGTCGGTGCGATCGAGCTGGAGTGGTTCTCGGTGATATCTGCAGCCTGAGCATCGGTCCGTGCGCCGAACACGATCGGCAGCATCACAAAGAGCGCCACGAGTAATACCTGCAGCGGCCGGGCTTGCCCCCGCGCCACCAGGACGAGGGCAAACCCGGCGGTGAGCAACATCAGACCGAAGAGCGCAAGGGTCGAGGAATTGAAGCCGGTCAGGGGAAGCACATTCCCCACCTCGACTCGGGCATCGTCCGAATCGCTGACACCGTTCCCGTCGGAGTCCTGGCCCGTCGCCGTGGCGACGTTGGTGAAGGGCGCGGTGACGTCGAACGCCGTGCACTGGTAGGTCTCCGTTTCGCCCACGGCGAGGTCACCAATGGCTGCGTCGCAGTCGGGCGCCAGGGGGTCGGTCACCATCACGTTGACGAGGTCCACCGGACCCGGGTTGGAGACGGCGATCGTGAACACGGCGTCGTCACCCACGACGACGGTCTGGAGGTCGGGGCTCTTGTCGATCGAGATCGCCGGAATCTCGCTCTCGTCGTCGACAACGGAGACATCGGCATCATCCTCATCCTCGACGACGTTGCCGTCCTCGTCCTCTCCCGTGACCGACGCAACATTGGTGAAGGCTTCGGTGACGTCCGGCGCCGCGCACTCGTAGGAGACGGAAGCTCCGACGGCGAGATCGCCAATCACTCGATCGCAGTCGGGGGCGAGCACGTCGGTCACGGTCACGTTGACGAGGTCGACCGGGCCGGCGTTGCTCACCGTGATGGTGAAGATCACGTCGCTGCCGGTGAGCACGGTCTGCTGGTCAGGCGTCTTCTCGATGAGGATGGCGCCGATGCCGAGAACGTCGATCACTTCGACGACGGCATCGTCCTCGTCGCTCACCGGGTTGCCGTCGGCATCCTCTCCGGTCACGACGGCCACGTTGGTGAAGGGCTCGTTCACACCGAAAGCTGTGCATTCGTAGGAGACCGAAGCACCCGAAGCGAGATCTCCAATCACGAGGTCGCAGTCGGGAGAGAGCTCGTCGGTGACCACCACGTTCACAAGATCCAGCGGACCCGTGTTGGTGACGGTGATAGTGAACGGAGCATCACCGCCCAGCTCGACCGTCTGGAGATCGGGGCTCTTGTCGATGTCGATGGCGGGCAGACCGGCGGGTACGTATTCGTACTCCACGGTCACGGAGGCGGAGGCATCACTGATGAAGTTGGACGCGATGTTGCCGGTATCGCCGATGGCGTAGCTCGTACCCACAGCTTCGACCACGAAGCCCACCGTGGACGTGCCGATGAATCCGGCGAGGCTGGCAGCGTCGTCGACGGTGTGCGTGACGCTGTCGGAGGCATGTGCGGGGATGGAGACACCGGAACCGCCGGCGAAATCGACGGACCCGTCAAACGTGGTCAGCGAGAAGGTCTGCTCGGTGGTGGGGAGCGCCGCGTCGAGATTCGCCAGATCGCCTCCGGCTGCTTGCGTCAGGGCGAAACTCGCCGAGAGCTGCATCGTGCCGACACTTGGGGAGCTGGTGGACGTGTTCTCCAGCTCCATCGTCCCGACGACCGTGCCTTCGAGAGTCACGGTGGCCGACTGGAGGGTGCCGAGCTGCGGATCGAACTGGGCGACGCCGAGCGTCTCTATGAAGTCTGTATCGGTGGGTGGCACGGTGGCCGATTGGGTGTCGGTCGCTGCCAGCGCCGCGGTCGGTGTGAGCAACAGCAGCGCTGCGATGATGACGCCAAGGCGGAGCGAGCGCCCCGGCGTCGGGTGAAGCCGATTCGATTGTCTGGCCAAGGCCACTTTCCCGTTTCTATTCCCCCGGGACAACAGGATTACAGAGTTGTCATTCCAAATGTAGGTACGGCGAGTGTCTCGCTAGAAGCGCCTTCCTTCAATCGGTCCGGCGACCCATTGACAGTGGATACGGAATACAGCGCGCAGCCTGAGCGCCGGTATCGCCCTCTGACAGGGCGCTCGACCCAGGCGACGTCAGGTGTGCAACTCGACCACGTCGCCGTCACAGAGCACTCGATCGGCGCCTACCTGCTGCCCCTCGAATTCGGCTCCACCCCAGAGCCGTGCATAGCTGAAACTCTCCGCCAGATCGCGGTGGACCAGCCTCGCCAGATCGAGAACGGTGTCACCACGTCGCATCGTGTAGGGACGACCCATGTCCGGAGCCTGATGCGGGATCTTCGTGTAGACGCGGACGATGCCGAGATTGGCGAACAGCCACGCCGCAAGATCCTCCAGCCCGGCACCGGTCGTCGCCGACACCCCCATGGCCGGGTAGGAATAGCCGGTCAGCTCCCGGAACACCTCGAGCTCGCCGGCTGGATCAGCTATCACATCCGTCTTGTTGGCGACGAGGAGCGCGGGTAGACGGGTGGCGAACGGGTCGTCTTCGTCGTCGCCGTTGCGCCGGCCCCGGCTCCACTCTCCATGCAGATGCACCTTGCGCTCGGCGAGGATCTCGTGCAGCTCGATCACCTCGGCGACACAGCCTGGGTGGCTCAAGTCGATCACGAGCGCCACGGCATCGGCCGGTTGCAGCGAGTTGGCGATCCAGGGGATCACATGGGTGGAGGCGATCGGGGGCAGATCGACGAGCTGGATGCCGACGTCCTCGTACGGCATCATGCCGGGTGTGGGCCACTGGGTCGTGAAGGCATGCTCGCCCACCGCCGAGTGCGAGCCGGTGAGCGCCGCATGCAACGCCGATTTGCCGGTGTTGGGCGGCCCCAGCAGCGCCACCTGCGCACCACCTTCGGGCTTGATGACCGTTGGCGGACCGGTGCGAGCCCCTCCACGCTTCGGGCCGGTCAGCTCCTCGGTCAGCTCCTTGATCCGCGTCTTGATGTCGGCCTGGAGGTGCTCTGTGCCCTTGTGCTTCGGCAGCGTCCGCTGCATCACCCGCAGCGCCTCGAGCCGTTCCTGTGGATCGCGCGCCCGCCGGTACGCCGCCTCGGCCTTCTTGTATTCGGGAGTGACGTTGGCGGGCACGGCCTCAGCCTACGTCCGTCGAGTGTGCTTACAACGTCGATTACGCGGCGATCAAGCACACTCGACAGGCATCATGGACATGGCGTCGCCAGTACGTGGCCCCCCGGAGTGGCGAAATCCGTGAACTGGCAGCCGTAGTCGGGCGACGCCACTACTGCCGGGTCGAGGACGACGTCCCCGGCCGGCTTGATGCCGAAGCGGACCCAGGCGTCCAGCTCGACGAACGCCGTGACGAACTCGGTGGCGGTGAATCCGCAGTGACTCACCCCGCGGATCGCACGCTGCACGAGCAGATCGCTCCTCCCCTGGTTGGCGACGTCTTGGGCGTACACGATCTCGTTGTGGAACGGTACGAACAGGTCGCCGAGATTGTGCAGCGTCAACACCGGAACGCCGATGTTGCCGGTGATCTTGGGGATCGGATTGAGGGCGTTGGTCTGGCGAAGGTGCGGCGGGCTGGCCACCCGCACGATCTCGTCGTTCAACTCCTCCTCGGCGGCAGTCAGCGCCGGATCGAGATCGAGCTGATACACGGTGTCGAGGTTGTCGGCGACAACCCCGGGCAAGTCACCCACCGTGCCGTCGCCGGCGTCGGCGACGGCGAGCTCGAACAGGAAGTTCCCATCACCACTTTCCGCCGGAATGCTGTTCCAGAAGGAGAACGCCTCGTCGAAGTTGGGCCGATCACCGCCGGACCGCAGCTCTACGAGCTGTTTGAAGCCCTCGCCGTCGGCGTTGAGCACGAACGGCCACGCCCCCGGAGCACCTTCCAGGTTCGCCTTGATCTGCGGGACGTCGACACCCAAATAGATCGCAGGGTCGCCGACGGGAAATTCAGAGGACCCGAGACCGATCTCCTGTGCGGCGACATTGAAGTCGAGGATGTAGTCGAACTGCTCGAAATCGCCGAGCGCACCGCAAATCGGCAGAGCACCGTCGTAATCGGCCGGATACTGCTCAATGGACCGCGCCACGACGTGGCCACCCATCGATGCGCCGGTGATGTAGGTGAGATCGGGGGTACCGGCGATCTGCCGGAAGAGTTTCAACAGCAGCCTGGTGTCGCGCACCCCGTCACCGGCGGTGTAGCCGTTGGACGAGTAGCTGGAAGCGGCCCAGGCATACCCGTTGGAAATGAGGAATGCACGCAGCGGATGGTTGTCGACGGTCAGCTCCAACTCGTCGACGCGGATGCCGTGCGCCCACATCACCAGGGTGCCGTTCCAGTCCGCCGGCACCTCGATCCGGTAGCCGGCGTTGCGATGGACACCCCACAGTCGCTCGGCGTCCTCGAACCCCGGAATGGCATCGAAGGGGAGCTTGTCCTCGTCGATGAACCACTGTGGCAGATGCTCGTCAGCCGTTGCCGTCGCCACCGGCAGCATCGAGACCAGCAGCACCGCCGCCAACACCCACGCAGTCCGTCGCATCCGTTTCCTCCCCTTCTCTCCGGAGGGAACGCTAGTGATCGCGGCCGGCGGATGCCGCCGCCGATCCATCACGGGAAGTTCAGCCGATCACGGCTGCTCAGCCCTCCCGGCGTTCCGCCACCACCTCGTTGAGGACGTCGGGCCGGTCGGTGATGATGCCGTCCACTCCCAGATCGAGCATGCGGCGCATCTCCGCCGCATCGTTGACCGTCCACACGTGAAGCTGCGCCCCGGCAGCATGGGCGGTCGCCACCAGCCTCTCGTCGATGGGGAGCTCGCGGCGGTCGTCCGGAAGCTGGAATGCGGCGTGGGGTGTTGTCAGCCGGCGTCCGGTGCGGGCAGCCAGCGCCAGCCGGAGCGCAGCCAGCGGGCCACCCGAGGTGGCAACGGTGTTCCTGGTGATGCGGCGGAACTTGGCAATACGTCGATCGTGGAACGATGCGATGAGGACCGAGTTGGACCGGCGCAGACTCTTCACGACCTCGGCCACTGCCCATTCGATCCGCGGCGCTTTCAGGTCGATGTTGAAGTGGATGTCGGGCCAGGTGGACAGCACATCGTCGAGCCTGGGGATTC
>JBFISM010000085.1:0-15960 GCA_041608535.1 Acidimicrobiia bacterium | reverse complement strand
GCCTTCACCGGGTTGCGGATGTAGTTGAAGTTGACCGGGAGTCCCTCGGTGCGGTCGAGGCGGCCGGTGTTGGCGACGGAGGAATATGGGAACGCCGCCGACACCGTATACAGATCGAGCACCCACTTCAGCTCGCCGTCGAGCAGCACCAGATATGGATCTGCATCGGCATGGAGAAACGGCGCCACCCGCTCCACACGGTCCCGAATGTTCCTCGCCAGCATCACCCGGCTGTCGCTGCGCACCTCGCCGGAGATCAGCACGTCGACGTCGCCAAACCGAAGCGCCCACGCCGACCGACGCATGATGCCGCCGAGCGTGACCCCGCCTGGACCGTCGTACTGGTTGGTGCTCACTTGCGACTCCCCCACCGGGAAGTCCACCTCGTCCTCGTTGGTGGCGACGATGAGATAGTCCATGTCGGCACTGTCGGAGAAGTAGATCCTCGGTTGGCTGACCGAGACCTCTGCGAAATCCGTCTCGGGCGGGATGTCTTTGAGCAGAAAGGCCGGCTGCCCCCCCGGAGCGACATCGTTGGCCGGTGACAGCACCGCACCAAAGCCATGGGTGTAGATGAGGGTGTTGTTCACCCAGCCACCACCGGGGATGTTGCGCTCGTCGAGTTCCCGAGCCGATACCATCACCTGGGTGAGTTTGCCATCCAGCACGTACCGATCGACGTCGACGTCCTCGATCCGGTAGAAGGTGCGGATCTCCTGGAGCTCGCGATAGGTGTCTTCCAGCACCGCCGGATCCCACAGACGGATGTTGTCGATGGTGGGTGAGTTGGCATCGATGGCCCCCCGGTCGAGCGACGACGACGCGGCGAACTGACGCACCTCTACCTCGCCCAGGCCGAAGGCTTGCCGCGTGAACTCGATGTTGTGCGCAACAAACGGCACCTCGCGTTCGACCTCGTTCGGCGCGACCTGGAACCGCTGCACGATGGCCGGGTACAGGCCTCCCACCACGATCGAGGTGAACAGCCACAACCCACCGGCGACGAGCGGAAGGTTCCACCCACGGAACCAGATGTTGACGAGCAGGATGATCGCCGCCACCAGCGAGATGAGGACGAGCAGTCGCAGCGCCGGGAGCTGTGCGTTCACGTCGGTGAAGGACGCACCTACGACTCTGCCCCGCCGTGAGTAGAGCAACTCCCACTGGTCGAGCCAGTACCCGAACGCTTTCAGGACGGCGATCACGGCGAAGAGCACGGACAGATGCACCTTGACCCCGGCGCTCACCCGCCGCACGCGCTCCTGGAACTGGATCCCGCCGTTCAGGTAGTGCAGCACCCCGGCGGCGATCAGCGTGACCACCATGAGCTGGAACACCCAACCGAAGATCGCTCGGTAAAACGGCAGTTTGAAGACGTACAGACCGACGTCGTTGTTGAAGATCGGATCGGCCACTCCGAAATCGCCGCCGAAGCGGAACAGCAGGTAATCCTGCCACCACAGCGAGGCGCCCAGCCCGAGCAACAGGCCGAGCCCGATCGAGATCACGAGCCGCACCAGACGGACCCGCGGCCCCACCCATTCCTGCCAGCGTTCGATCAGCTCCTCGTCCGGATTGCCGGTGAGCTCTGGCACAGGCGGCGCCAGCCGATCGGCGAGCCACAGGTTGATCCAAATCAGCGAACCGGCGAACACGCTCGCCGCCACCACCAGCCACACCCTCGTGAGGATCAATGTCCGCCACACACCGTCGAGCTCGAGGGCGTTGAACCACAGGAAATCCGTCCAGAACGTGGCAACCGATCGCAGCGTGAACAACACCACGAGGAAGCCGATGAAGACGAACGACAGCAGCCGGCGCGATCGACTCTGGGTTTGGAGGGGGACAGGATCTCTGTTGATCACGAGGCGATTCTATGCCTGCGCGGTCTCAAGCTACCCGGCGAGGACAATCGTGCTGGCGCAGTCCTCGTGTGCGGGTGGCAGCCGCAAGGCGGACGACGCCGCCGGATCGAAGGGCGCTCCGGTGACGGCGGGGCACAGCTCGGCGTGCGCACCCTCGGCAACCACCACCGCAGCAGCGACACCCATTGCGGCGAAACCGGTGACGATGCCCTCGTGGTAGGCCGTGTATCCGACCATCCGCAGCCGTCGCTCCGCTTCGTCGGTGCGCCACGCGCGAAAGACCCGTGATACGGCAGCCGCGACCTGCCTCGCGCCCCCCTCTTGGGCGACGGTGCGGTCGTATGACGACGCCACAGCGGTTGCCAGCGGATCCACCACCATCGCCACGGCGTCGGTGCGGGTGCGAGTAGAAGGAGGTGACACCCCCTCTGTGCCGGACATCTCCGCCGCCGCTCGGTGCCCCGCCACGAAAGCTTCCTGGGCGAGCTTCCCCAGATCCGGACCGAGATCGGCAGTGAACATCGCCCGATCGGGTGTCCAGGAGCCATCCCCGATCCGGAGCTCCTCGAGAGCCCGGTTCTGCAGATCGACGATGCGGCGTTTCACGCTGCGCAGCGCCCGATTCTCGATGGGGAGCAACAGCCGATCTCGCAAGTCCACGGCCTCACCGACCGACAGGGACGGCGCTTCGGCAGGTGCGTCTGCCGCCGGCTCGCCCAACTGCTGTGGCGCTTCCTCGACAACATGCTCGACGGACACCGTCTCCGGTTCGACTGGAGCAGCTGGCGACTCCACCGGTGCGTCCTCCTCGGGCTCGTCGGCAGGAGTGGGGGTCGGTGCGACACCGTCGTCGCTGCGCAGCCGCTGGAAGAGGTCGTCGAGCACGTGGTCGTCCGCCTCCCCGCTCACCGCGGTCGCCTCTGCTTCGTCCTCTTCCGGTGCGGCTGGTTCCCCCGACGTGTCGCTCGCGTCCTCCTGCCCGGGACCCGTCGTCACGACCACGGTGGCGCCCTCGGCGGCCATCGCACCATCGTCTTCGGCCGTCTCCCCGACGCCATCACCGGCGGCCGGTGGCTCGTGGTCGTCCGCACCGGCATCGGCCCCGATCTCCATATGGGTCGGTTCGTCCTCGACGACTGTGGAGGCGTCTTCAGCCGGCTCGCCGTCATCGTCCGCATCCGCCGCTACGGCCGCCCCGTCGTCATCAGACTCGTCTTGCGGGGCCGCAACATCCAACTCGACCCCGATGCCGTCCTCGGGTCCGATCAACTCCGCAGCGAGCACTCCCTCGCGCAGCCGTTCCACCTCTTCGACGAGCTCGTCCGCATCGACCGGGGTCGGCTCACGGAGGTGGAGCGGTGCCACCAACCGCACCGAGCCCTCGTCGTCACCCCAGTGCCTTGGTTGCTGCTCCCAATCGGCTCCCGCTGGTGTGGGGACGGTGGGGGACGCCTCTTCGAGCACCTCCCGTCGCTCGTCGATCTGCTTTTCGAGCTGCCCGATCGAACTGCGCGCAGCATCCAGCTCGATGAGCAGCTCGGCACGGCGCTCCTCGAGTGCCCGGGCACGCTCCTGCGCACCCTCGGCGGCGCGGCGGGCCTCGTCGAGCGTGCGGGCGGCTTCGGCCTGTGCATTCGTCGACATGCGCTCCGCTTCGGTCTTGGCGGCGCGCAGCACGTCTTCTGCCTCGCGACGGGCATCGGCCGTCATGTGCAGCGACTCTCGCTCGGCCTCGGCCCGGATGAAGAGGGCATCCTGCTTCGCCATGGCTATCTGCTCGTCGACATCCTGGGTGACCTGTTCGAGCATCTGGGACGACTGGTTCCAAGCATCGCTTCGGATCTGCTCTGCTTCAGCCTGTGCGGCGGTGCACACAGCGGTGGACTCGGCTTCGGCCTCGCCGCGCCACTGCGCCGCATCGGCAGCGGCGCGCTCGCGCAGCTCGGTTGCCGTGCGGCGGGCCTCATCGAGGATCGCGGACACGTCCTCGCCGACCTTGCGCAGCTCCACCGCCAGATCGCCGGGCTCGTCGATCCCGAGTTGCTGCACGTGCTGCTCCAGGGTCTGGATACGTTCGTGGAGACGGCTCAGCTCGGCCGCCACCTCGTCACGAAAGGCGTCGACGATGGCCTTGTCATAACCACGCAGCGCCGTGTCGAACGCTCGACGACGCACCTGCTCCGGAGTCAGATCAGGGGACATGTGTCGACGATACCCGAGCCCGCCTACCCGAGTTGACCTTTCGATGCCTGCGGGCCCCGCCCCTCAGGCGAGAGGTGCGAACAGGTCGACCGGCACGCCGTTGGGGTCGGCAACGGTGGCGTACCGCTGCCCCCAGGGAGCATCGAACGGAGCGACGGTGCTGGGATGACCCGCAGCAACCAAACGGTCGTGAGTGGCATCCACATCCTGCGGCGAGTCGCACACAAATGCGATCGCAACACGATGACCGCCGTGCGGTTGGTCCCAGGTGGAGAAGCTCCGAACCACGTCGACCGTGTCGAACATGAGGCGAATCCCGCCGGGCCCCATCGTCTCGACGTGGCCGGCGGGCTCGGCAGGGAACTCCAGACCGAGCAGCCGGTAGAACTCGAGCGTCGACTCCATATCGTCGACGACAAACCCGATCGCATCGAAGCGTGGCAACCCTTCCTCCTCGGCTCACGCCGCCGGTAGCGAGTCCAGAAACGCAAGCGCTTCATCGATGGTGGCCACGCTCACCACCTCGATGTCCTCACCGGCGGCGTCGTGCGCATCCTCGAAGTCCCCGGCGGGGACCAGCACGTACTCTGCGCCGATCTTGATCGCCGCAAACACCTTCTGGCGAACGCCACCGATGGCTCCGACTTCGCCGTCGGCGTTGATCGTGCCGGTGCCGGCGATGCGATGCCCTTTCGTGATGTCGTCGTCGGTCAACTGATTGATGATCTCGAGGGTGAACATCAGACCGGCGGACGGTCCACCGATGTTCTGCGCATCGATCAAGACGTCCACCGGGAATTTGATGTCGGCTGGACCATCGATGAGCAGGATGCCGACCATGCCGCGGTCGGGCTGCTCTTCGACATTGCCATCCTCGTCGACGAAGCGGAAGGGCTTGAGCGTCACCGCAACGGTGAGCTCCTCGGTGCTGCCGTCGTCCTGAGGTCGCAACACCGTGATGTCGATGGTCTCTCCCGGTGTCTTTCCGCCGATGAGTTCCGAGGCGTCGGCGGAGAACTCCACCGGCTCGCCGTTCACCTGGATGATGAGATCACCCTCCTCGAGCAGGCCGATCGCCGCCGACTCCTCGATGACCGAGCTGACGAGCGCCCCAGTCCCTTCGAAGGTCACGTCGTAGCCGAGATGGGTGAGCGCGACATAGGTGGCATTGGTCTTGGAGGAGTCCATGGCCTGGATGTTCTGTTCGCGCAGTTGCTCGGACGTGACACCGGCCGGACGGATGTTCTCCCGCGGGCTCAGATCGACCTGCTGGTCGATCAGTGCAGCCAGGTACTCCATTGCGTTGATCTCCTTGAGCGAGACCGTGAGGAAGAACAGGTCGCCATCCTCCCCGCCCACTGCCACGTCCTCGGGGACCGACACGTAATCGCTGGCGTCGTTCACCGGCCCGGGCGACAAAGCGAAATAGGGGACGTTGATGTTCCACGTGAACGCCACGAGCGCACCCAGCGCCAGCAACAGCCCGGCCACCACGAAGGGCCATTTGGCCAGTGGCGGCCGCGGGGGGACGAGAAGCGTCTCATCGGCGAGCATCGGAACTTCGGATGACACGGCGGCGTCGAGAGGGACCACTTGCGTGCTCTCGCCCATCGCAGCATCACCACCAGCGCCCGGGGATTCCATGCCGACGATGCTACCCAGCGACGGAGTCAACCCGGGCCACACCGCCACCGGCGGGGTTACGCTGGCCCCCATGGGACGTATCTCACGCACCATCACCCTCGCCAAGGCGAGCTGGGCCGTTCTCCGTACCGACACGGAACTGGTGTTGCTCCCCGTGATCTCCGCCATCGCCAGCACCGTGGTTGCCGCATCGTTCATCGTGCCTCTGTTCGTGGCAGCCGGCGGGGCCACCCAGCTCGAACCGGGCAACACCGAGCTCGTCGTCGGTTTCGTGTTGTACCTCGTACTCGCCTACATCACGATCTTCTTCAACGCTGCGCTCGTCCACGGAGCCAACGAGCGTCTTGCCGGCGGCGATCCGACACTCGGTTCCGCTATTCGGGGTGCGATGGGCCGCGCCGGGGCGATCCTCCCCTGGGCCTTGCTCTCGGCGACCGTCTCCCTGATCCTGCGAGCCATCGAGGAGCGCTTCGGCATGGTCGCCAGAATCGTTGCCGGGCTGGTGGGCTTGGCCTGGACCCTCATCACCTATCTCGTCGTCCCCATCCTCGTGATCGAGGGCGTCGGGGTGGCCGAGGCGGTGAAGCGCTCATCTGAGATGTTCAAGCGGACCTGGGGTGAGAACGTGGCCGGGAACGTCGGGTTCGGGCTCCTCGGCTTCCTCGGCATGGTCCCGGGCTTCGCCATCGGCTTCTACGGGATCACCCTCGGCAACCTCTTCGTGCTCGCCATCGCCGTGATCTGGTTGGTGCTGGTGGCCGTGGTGGTGGCGACGATGTCGGGGATCTACCAGACCGCGCTCTACCGCTACGCCAAGCTCGGGTCGGCGGGCGGCTCCTTCGACAACGCAGCTCTCGCCAGCTCCTTCGAGCCAAAACATCGTAGGTTGCTGGGCTGAGCCGAGGTCTCACGCCTCGACCCGGTCTGCTTCTAAGATCGGCGCCGGACGGAGGAACCAGCCATGCAGACAACGTTGCCGTCACATGTCATCACCGGGGTCGCCCTCCCGCGCACCCGGATCGTCACCATCGTATTGGTTGTGGGCTTTGCGCTGCTCACCGCCGCCGCAGCCCAGGTGACCGTTCCGCTGCCCTTCACACCGGTGCCGATCACCGGACAGACCTTCGCCGTCTTGCTCTCCGGAGCAGCTCTCGGTAGCACAGCGGGAGCAGGCAGTCAGCTCCTCTACGTGCTTCTCGGCGCCATCGGCCTCCCCTTCTACGCCGACGGAGCGTCCGGCCTGTCCGTCGTCCAGGGGGCCACCGGCGGCTACCTGGTCGGCTTCATCGTCGCCGCTGCCGTGGTCGGGAAACTGTGCGAACGGCGCCAGGATCGGACAGTGTCCACGGCCATCCCACTGTTCCTGCTGGGGAACGTCGTCATCTATCTCGTCGGGGTGCCCTGGCTGGCGAACCACCTCGGAGTGAGCGGGGTGGAAGCCATCGCTCTTGGACTGGCTCCATTCGTCGTCGGCGATCTCGCCAAGGTGGCCGCCGCCGGTCTGGTGCTTCCCGCCGCATGGAAGCTCGTCACGAAGGCCAAGCGCTGACGCCACCACCGCTCGGGGTGACCGTCCACGACGATGGGGCCTTCGTGGCCGTGTACTCGCAAGTCGCGACTGCGGTGGACGTCAGCGTGTTCGACGAAGCGGGTCGAGAGCAGCGGCATCGTCTCGATGACCGCAGCGGTGACATCCACCACGGCTTCGTGGAGGGGCTCGGCTTCGGCGAGCGGTACGGGCTGCGCGTCGACGGCCCGTGGAACCCGAGCGATGGCTTGCGCTGCAACCCCGCCAAGCTACTCATCGACCCGTACGCCCAGGCGCTCGTCGGTACCGTCGACTGGTCGGGACCGGTTCACGGAACGCTGCCCGACGGACATACGAGGGACGAGCGGGACAGCGCCGGCGCCGTACCCAAATGTCTCGTGGTGGACCACACCTTCGATTGGGGCGGCGATGCTCCGCTGCGGCGTCCGGCGCACGAGACGATCATCTACGAGACCCACATTCGCTCGCTCACCATGCTGCATCCCGGCGTCCCCGCCGAGCTGCGGGGGACGTATGCGGGTATGGCGTGCGCCCCCATCGTCGAGCATCTGACCGAGCTCGGTGTGACGGCGGTCGAACTCTTGCCGCTGCAGCAGTTCGTCGATGACGAGCGGCTGTGGAAACAGGGTCTCCGCAACCTCTGGGGCTACCAGCCGGTCGCCTGGTGCGCTCCCCACAACGGGTACGCGGCGAATCCGGCGCCGGGTGCGGCCGTCACCGAGCTGAAGAATCTGGTCAAGACCCTCCATGCTGCAGGCATCGAAGTCATCCTGGACGTCGTCTACAACCACACCGCCGAGAGCGAGCACATCGGACCGACGCTGTCCTTCCGAGGCATCGACAACCACGCCTACTACCGCCTCGATCCCGACGACCCGTACCGCTACCTCAACTACTCGGGCACGGGCAACACGATCAACGCCGATTCTCCCGCTGTGATTGATCTCGTCGTGGACAGTCTGCGCGGGTGGGTGACCAACTACCACATCGACGGGTTCCGCTTCGATCTCGCCTCCACCCTGGGACGGCGTGGCTTGGATGTCCGGTTCGACCCGGCTGCACCGTTGCTTGCCGCGATCTCCAACGACCCGGTGATCGCCGGCGCCAAGCTGATCGCCGAGCCGTGGGACGTGGGGTTCGACGGCTACCAACTCGGCTCGTTCCCGTCCGGATGGTTGGAGTGGAACGACCAGTACCGCCAGACCGTGAGAGACTTCTGGCGGGGCACGCCGGGGCTTCACGACAGCGTCGCAACCCGAATGATGGGGAGCCGGGACATCTTCGACGTGCGTGGCCCAAGTGCCGGCGTCAACTACGTAACGTCGCACGACGGCTACACCTTGAACGACGTGGTCTCATACGAGCTACGTCACAACCACGCCAACGGCGAGGGCAACCGCGACGGATCTCCGGACAACCGGTCGTGGAATGGCGGGGCCGAGGGACCCAGCGACGATCCGGCCATCACAGAGAATCGGCTGCGGCGGCGACGCAGCATGCTGGCGACGCTGTTGCTGTCGCGGGGGGTACCCATGCTGCTCGGTGGCGACGAACTGGGGAGAACCCAACGCGGCAACAACAATGCCTACCCACAGGACAACGACACGTCGTGGTACCACTGGGAGGCTGGGGACGAGAGCTTCCTCGCCTTCGTCAAACGAGCCATTCGGCTCCGCAAAGCGACGCATGCGTTCGGCGGATCGGGGTGGCTCGCCGGTGACCGGCCGGCGCAGGGACGCGCCGAGGCCGTGTGGTTCGACACCGATGGTGAGATCATGAGCCGGGAGCAATGGGAGGCAGACGAGGCTCGCCCCCTGGCCGTAGCGATTCATCCGATCGACGGATGGCGTCGCCTCGGGGAGGCCCACCTCGTGTTTCTCAACGGGATGCGCACAGACGTCACCCAGGAGGTACCCGCAATTCCCCATGCGCCACGCCCCCAAATCTGGGTGTGTGAGCTGGATACATCGAGCAGCGATCCGGAGGAGGAACGTACGGTGAAATCGGGAGATGCGGTGACCGTCCCGGCGCACAGTGTCATCGTGTTGCGCCACATCGGAGACACACCGTGAAGGTCATGTTCGCCACCTCGGAGTTCGCTCCGCTGGTCCGAGTCGGGGGCCTCGCCTACGCCGCCGCCGGTCTGGTGAGCGAGCTGGCCGACCAGGGGGTTGCGGTCACGGTGGTGCTGCCGGATTATGGAACCTACGACGCGGATCTCGGTGAACGGCATGAAGTGCCGGCTGCGGACTGGATCGGGCCCGTCACGGTGCGCACCGGCACCATCGAGACCGGCGTTCGCATCCTCGCCGTACACACCCCGGGCATCGACCGGCCCCACCCCTACACCGACGACCAAGGTGAGGGTTGGGCCGACAACGATCGGCGTTTCTTCACCTTCTCGGCAGCCATCGCCGCTCTCGCCGCGCAGGAAGAGCCGGACATCCTGCATCTCAACGACTGGCACACCGGTGCGACGCTGGGGTTTGCCGCCGAACCTCCGCGGTCCGTGCTCACCATCCACAACCTGGCCCACCAGGGGTGGGCATCGCCAGGCTGGCGGCAGGTGATGGTGCGTCGCCCCGAGGCTTACGAGTGGTACGGCTCCACCAACCCGTTGTCCGGGGGAATTGCACTTGCCGATCTGGTGGTCACGGTGAGCCCCAATTACGCCAAGGAGATCACGACCGAGGAGTCAGGCGCCGGACTCCACGTCGCGCTGGCGGCACGCGGCGAGCGCCTCGTCGGCCTCCGCAACGGTATCGACACCAGCGAATGGTCACCGGCCCACGACGACGCTCTCGTTGCCACGTACACGGTCGATGACCTCTCCGGCAAGCAGCGCAACCGCAGGGCCTTGCTGACCGAGCTCGACTGGGGCCCGGAACGCTCGGCGCTCATCGGAATGGTCACGAGGCTCGTCGACCAGAAGGGGGTCGACCTGGCGCTGGATCTCCTGAGTTTCCTCCATACCATGCCGGCTCGCCTCGTCATGCTCGGCACCGGAAGCGCACATCTCGCTTGGGCGGCGGATGCGGCGGCCGCCCAGATGCCCGACCGCTTCCGGTTCGTCAACGGGTTCGACGAGGCGTTGGCGCACATGATCTTCGCCGGATGCGATCTCTATCTCATGCCGAGTCGGTTCGAGCCATGCGGTCTGGCGCAGATGCAGGCCATGACGTACGGCACCATCCCCATCGTCACCGATGTAGGCGGGCTGCATGACACGGTGATCGACGCAGATCTGGATCCCAGCGCGGGCACGGGCTACGTTGCGGCGGAGCCAAGCCCCCTCGCCCTGCTCGACGCCACTCACCGGGCAGTGCGCGGGTGGCGGGCCACCAAGACCCGGAATGCCGTGCGAACTCGCGGGATGACGAATGACTGGTCGTGGCGAGAGCCGGCCCGCCGTCAGATAGAGCTGTACGAGTCGATCCTCGGCCCCGCGGCTGCGAGCTAGTTCGGTTCTGCGATCTTCTCGCCCTTGGCGATGGCCACCAGACCGGAATCGGTCACGGTGAACCGAGCCGCATCGCGTTCCGCATCGACGCCGATGGTGGCGCCTGCTGGGACGATCACGTCCTTGTCGATGACAGCCCGACGGATCACTGCGCCGGCTCCCACCTCCACCCGGTTCAACAGCACAGAGTTCTCCACCACCGCACCCCCTTCGATGCGCACCTCAGGCGCCAGCACTGCGTTGCGCACATACGAGCCCGACACGATGACCCCGTTCGACATGATGGTGTTGCGCAGCTCACCGGTGTCGGCGGGTCCGACGGCGACGATCTTGGCCGGCGGCATGGTCCGCATGTCGGTGTAGATGGGCCAGGCTTCGTTGTAGAGGTTGAACACGGGCTCGACGTCCACGAGATCCATGTGGGCGTCGTAATACGAGTCGAGCGTTCCCACATCACGCCAGTAGCCCTTGTCCCGCTCGGTGTCGCCGGGAACGTCGTTCAATGTGAAGTCATAGACGTGAGCGCGACCGGCCTTGACGAGCTTCGGGATGAGATCGCCACCCATGTCGTGACGCGATCCCTCGTCCGCGGAATCCTCGTGAACGATGTCGACGAGGGCCTCGGTGGTGAACACGTAGTTGCCCATGGACACGTACGCCTGGGCCGGATCGTCAGGGAGCGGATTGGGGTCGGAGGGTTTCTCGCGAAACTCGGCGATCTTCGTGCTCGACGCGGTTTCGATGACCCCGAACTGGTGGGCCTGGTCGAGCGGCACGCGATGTGCGGCCACCGTGGCGTCGGCACCCGCATCGATGTGCGCCTCGAGCATCTGGCTGGGATCCATCCGGTAGATGTGGTCGGCGCCAAACACAAATACGTAGTCGGGTCGCTCGTCACGGATGATGTTGAGGTTCTGGTACACCGCATCGGCGGAGCCGAGAAACCACCGCTTGCCGGCGCGCATTTGCGCCGGGGCTGCCGTCACGTAGTAGCCGAGCAGCGTGGACAGCCGCCAGGTCCGTGACAGGTGCACGTCGAGACTGTGGCTCTTGTACTGCGTGAGCACGACGATCGTGCGGAAGCCGCCGTTGACCAAGTTTGACAGCGCAAAATCGATGAGCCGGTAGTGGCCGCCGAAAGGGACAGCCGGTTTGGCACGATCTGCGGTGAGTGGCATGAGCCGACGGCCTTCGCCACCGGCAAGCACCATCGATAGCACGTTCGGTCGAGCTGGTGATCTCACTCGGCGGCGTCCTCTCGTTCCGGTGCAAAGATCACGGTCGCCAGGGGCGGCACGTTGACGGTAACGCTCTGGTCGTAACCGTGCCATGGCTGGGGCTCGCTCTCGACCACACCGAGATTGCCCACCCCGCTGCCGCCGTAGGTCTCGGCGTCGCTGTTGAGCAGCTCGATCCAGACGCCTGCTTCGGGGACACCGAGCCGCCGCTGCTCCCACACCATGGGGGTGAAGTTGGAGACGACCATCACTGGCCGGGCGTCGTCGGCGTAGCGAACGAAGGACACCGTGCTCTCGTCTGCGTTGTCCGCATCCAGCCAACGAAACCAGACGGGCCGATCGTCGCTGCGGTACAGCGCAGGCTCGGATCGGTACAGCCGGTTGAGGTCGGCGACCCAGCGGGCCACGCCGGCGTGCTTGGGATCGTCCAAGAGGTGCCACGGCAGCCCGGTGTCGTGATTCCATTCTGCCGGGCTGGCGATATCCCCTCCCATGAACACGAGCTTCTTCCCAGGGGTGGTCCATTGATGGCCAAACAGCAGCCGGAGCCCGGCAAAGCGCTGCCACTCGTCGCCCGGCTGTTTCGCCAGCAACGAGCCCTTTCCGTAGACCACCTCGTCGTGGGACAGCGGCAGAATGAAGTTCTCAGTGCCGGCGTACATCGCCCGGAAGGTGAGCTCGTTGTGGTGATAGCGGCGGTGGATCGGATTGCGCGCCAGATATCGAAGCGTGTCGTTCATCCACCCCATGTCCCACTTGTACCCGAAGCCGAGACCACCCATCTCGGTCGGTCGGGACACTTGCGGCCATGAGGTCGACTCCTCGGCGATCATCTGGATCCCGGGGTGGCGCCCGTACAAGCTGCCATTGAGCTGGCGGAGGAACTCGATCGCCTCGTAGTACTCATTACCCCCATGCTCGTTGGGCAGCCATGCGCCATCGTCGCGGGAATAGTCGCGGTAGAGCATCGAGGCCACGGCGTCCACCCGCAACGCATCGATGTGATACTTCTCTATCCAGAAGTGGGCGCTCGAGATGAGAAAGGCCCGAACCTCCGGTCGTCCGTAATCGAAGACGGCCGATCCCCAGTCAGGGTGATGGCCCAGTCGACGATCGGGATGCTCGTAGAGCGGTTCGCCGTCGAAACGAGCCAGACCCGGTGCGTCGTACGGAAAGTGTGACGGAACCCAGTCCAGGATGACGCCAATGTCGCGATTGTGCAGCGTGTCGATGAGGTACATGAGGTCTTGCGGCACCCCGTACCTGCTCGTCGGCGAGAAATAGCCCGTCGGCTGATACCCCCACGACCCGTAGAACGGGTGCTCGGTGAGGGGGAGAAACTCGACGTGGGTATAACCCTCGCGCTCCACGTAATCGGCCAATGGCTCGGCGATGTCTCGATAACGAGTCGGACCCTGCCAGGAGCCGATGTGCACCTCATAGATGGACACCGGAGCATCGGCGGATTGCCGCCGTCCACGGGTCCGCAGCCAGGCGTCGTCCGACCAATCGAAGCTGAGATCCCAGACGATGGAGGCGGAGGACGGTGGCACCTCGGAAAAGAGCGCAAAGGGATCGGCCTTGTCGGTCGAATCTCCCCTCCGGCCGATGTGGAACTTGTAGTGAGCTCCAGGACCCACCCCCGGAATGTGCCGCTCCCAGACACCGCCGCCTGCCCAGCCCATGGTGTCGGTCCTGGGTTGCCAGCCGTTGAAGTTTCCGATCACCGAGACATGGTCGGCTCGGGGGGCCCACACTCTGAACCTCGTGCCGTCTTCGTCCGGGTGCGCACCGAGCATGTCGTAGAGACGTTCGTGAGTGCCCTCCTCGAAGAGCCAGCGGTCCGAGTCGCTGATCACAGAGCCGTCACGACAGATGGGGGTCGCCGCTCTCAACCACATCTTCAGCGTGCTGAAGCTCCGGTCTGGCGAACTCCTCGCCCAAGTACGCCTTGATCACTTCCGGATCTCGCTGGACCTCGGCGGGCAGACCGAGTGAGATCGGTGTCCCGAAGTCGAGGACGAGAACCCGGTCCGCGATGTCCATGACGAGGCCCATGTCGTGCTCGACGAGGATCATGGCGATCCCCAACTCCTCCCGGATATCGAGGATGAAACGTGCCATGTCCTCGGTCTCCTCGAGGTTCATACCGGCCACCGGTTCGTCGAGCAACAGCAGACGCGGCTCCATCGCCAGTGCCCGACCCAGCTCGACCCGCTTCTGTATCCCGTAGGGCAGCAGTGCGACGGGATACTTGCGCCAGCTCTCGATCTCGAGGAGGTCGATGATGTCCTCCACTTTCGCCCGGTTGTCCAGCTCCTCTTCCTTCGCCTTGCCGAACCACACACTCCCGCTCAGCCACCCCGTCTCGGTGCGTACATGGCGGCCCAGCAGCAAGTTCTCGAGCACCGTCATATGGGCGAACAGCTCGATGTTCTGGAAGGTGCGGGCGACACCTAGCTGGGCGATCGTATCCGGCCGGCGACCGAGGATGCTCTCCCCTTCCCACAGGATGTCGCCCTGCTGGGGCTTGTACACGCCGTTGAGGCAGTTGAAAATCGACGTCTTCCCCGCACCATTCGGCCCGATGATGGCAAACAGCTCCCCGTCGTCCACCGTGAAACTCACCCCATTGAGCGCCTTCACCCCCTTGAACGACAACGACACATCCCTGAACTCGAGCAAGAGACTCACGCTATGTCATCTTTCGCCGCCGACTTTCGGGCCTCCGGCCCAGACACCGAGCTCGCTCGATTCGACACCAGAGCAGGGGGTGTGGGAGGGGGACGGAACTCCGTGGAGTCCCCCTCGCCTCGGGATGTGGCGACATGTGCGGCACATCCCGACAGGTGATGATGCGGCCGCAGGCCGCACGCTTGGAGCGAGGCGCAGCCGAGCGAAACTCGCTTGAAGCCTGCTTCGAGCGACGCTCACGACAGCCATCGTTTCCGCCGCTTGTAGTGCTTGACGTCGCGGAACGATTTTCGGGCGCCTTCGGCGTGCAGACCGAGGTAGAACTCCTGGACGTCCTCGTCCTTGAGAAGCTTTTGGGGGTCACCATCCATCACGACTTTGCCGGTCTCCATGATGTAGCCGTAGTCGGCGATCGACAGCGCCATGTTGGCATTCTGCTCGATCAGCAGAACGCTGGTCCCCTGCTGATTGATCTCGACGACGATCTCCTTGATCTGCTGGACGAGCTTGGGCGCCAGGCCGAGCGAGGGCTCGTCGAGAATCATGAGCTTGGGGTCGGCCATGAGCGCCCGCCCGATCGCCAGCATCTGCTGCTCACCACCGGACAGGTAGCCGGCAGTGGACTTCCGGCGCTCCGCGAGCACCGGGAACAGACCCATGACCCGCTCGTACGAGGCGTCGGCCTTGGAGCGGTTGGTGTAACCGCCGGTACGGAGATTCTCGTCGACGGTCATCTCTGCGAACACCCTGCGTCCCTCCATCACCTGCGTGATGCCGGATCGCACGATGTACGAAGGGTCCTTGTGCTGAATCTCCTCACCGTCCAGAGTGATCGCACCCTTCGTTATATCGCCTTCGTGCACGTCGAGCAGTCCTGTGATCGCCCGGATCGTCGTCGTCTTCCCGGCCCCATTCGCTCCCAGCAGCGCCACGATCTTCCCGTCCGGAACCTGCAACGAGATCCCTCGCAGCACCAGCACGACGTCGTTGTACACGACCTCGAGGTTCGCTACTTCAAGCATCGTTCTCTGCCCGCCCCCGACTTTCGGGCCTCCGGCCCGAAACAGACGCCCGAGCTGCCGAAGCAGTTTGGCTCCGCCAAACTGCCACGCCTCGGCCGTAGGACGAGGCACCTCCTCCACAGATGGGGCCCCTGCCCCATCGTGGCCGTTTCCGGTGTTGTGCGATGGGAAAACAGACGGCGGGGCGGAGGATTTCCGCTGGCGTAAGGACAAAGCAAAAACCCATCCAGCGTAGTCGGATCAGACCGGCTGAACACCTCGGCGGGCGTCGGAGTTCCGCAGCCAG
>JBFISM010000084.1:0-15987 GCA_041608535.1 Acidimicrobiia bacterium | reverse complement strand
TGGCCCTCGGTACCGCTCTCCTGATGAGCGCGGCGACACCGAGCGCCGCCCAATCGTCGCCGCGCTCCAACTTCCCTTCTCTCCAACTGATCGTGACGGAGTCTGCGATCGAGCAGATCCGTTCGCCCGAGAGCGAGTTCGTGATCATCGATGAGCTGCCCGGCTTCGTTGCTGCAGTCGGCGGAGCTTTCGAGATCCAGGTCAACCGGCTCGATGACGGCAGCACATCGGTTCAACAAGTGACCCGTCTCGCCGACGGGAGCATCGGAGAGCGGCGCCGTCTACCACGGTGGACCGTTGCCGACTGGACCCAGGGCCTCGATGCTTTCTTCCGAGTGAGGGTCACGGATGCCTCGGGAACCGAGATCCACGCTGCAGCTATACCGTTCTGTCCGTTGTCGGCCGAGCGCTTTCGTATCGACGACACCGGTCCTCCGTTGCCCACGTATCCGTATGGGTGCTCCGAGACCGAGCTCACGGTGGGGATGGCGTGGGGCATCGACACGGGGTGGTCGTCACGTGCCCCTGATTCGATCTTCGTCGGTACTGACGTACCCGACGGTACATATCGGCTCGATATCGAAATCAGCCGCAGATACCGAGATCTGTTCAGAATCCCAGCGGATCGTGCCCGCGCTTCGCTCTCGGTTGAGATCGTCACCGGTGTCATCGACGGCCCCGTTGGCGACCCTGCGGGAACCGAACGAAGCGTGGGCGACATCCACGGGTTGCCGGCCCAGACTGCGCTCCCGCCCTCGGTGTCACCAGATGCCAGCGGACTGCCAGACCTCATCGCCCTGCCACCGTTCAACATCTTCATGGCGGGCCCGGACGATCCCGGGTCGGAGGGCGTCGACGCCATCATCTTCGCCGCAAACGTGTGGAATGGCGGCGATGGTCCGCTCGTTGTGGAGGGATTCCGCCAGCCCGGCGAGGCTGTGATGGATGCGTATCAATACCTCTACGAGAACGGTTCGATCGTGGGCAAGGAGCTCGTGGGCGAGTTGGAGTACGATCCGATCGAAGGACATCGCCACTGGCACTTCCGCGATTTCGCCCAGTACCGGATCATCGACGACGCCGGCAACGAGGTTGCGGTCAGCGGCAAAGAAGCGTTTTGCCTGATGCCGACCGATCCGGTCGACCTGACCATCCCCAACGCCGAGTGGAGAGTGTGGGATTCAGGGCTGGCGACGTCGTGCGGCAGCTTCGGAGCGATCTGGATCCGCGAGATCCTCCAAGTGGGGTGGGGCGACACCTACTACCAGGGCGTGCCCGGCCAGTGGATAGAGATCACCGACGTTCCCAATGGTGAGTACTTGCTCGAAGTCGCTACGAACACCGACGGCAGACTCGCTGAGCTGCGTGACGACAACAACGTCGCCACGACGCGGATCCTCCTCGGAGGTGAGCCCGGTGCTCGCACCGTCGAAGTGGTGAACGGTTAGCCGGATCTGAGGCGGCGGCCGAGTCGGATCGATCGCCGCCTCACCTACCGCAGATCACCACCCTGCCGGTTTCGATGTGGCGCATCGCATCCCGATGCCGTTGTCCATCAGGGGCTGGGTAGGAGCCCGATATCGCCCTCGAGCACGATCGCAACTTCGCCCGGTTCGTCCTCGATCTCCCATTCGTCGTAGAAGGCATTCGCTCCCTCCCTGGTGTCCCAGGAGGCGAGGGCATAGAAGGCTGAATCATCCGCGGCGTGCCAGGCTCGGTGGAAGCGGCAGCCATGCTCGCGGGCGCTGGCCTGCATCGCAGGCGTGATCACGCGCACCCGCTTGTCGTAGAGATCTCGTGCCGTGTGACCGTCCGGAGTCGGGCAGGGGACGTAGAACAAGACCCACATCGCTGTCTCCTTTGCGTTTGGGGTAAAGCTACCCAGCCCGAGTGGGTGGATAACTTGCGTGCTGATCGCCTACCAGCTCGTCGACGATGCGATGAGGTCTGCGGCTGCGAGCATGTCTCGACCGACCTGCTGGAGATCGATCTCGGTACAGAGCAGACCCGTCGAAACGCGCTCGACAACGCCCCACTCCCAGGCAGCAGTCGGATCGCAGCCGGTGAGCGCGGCGAGCCGGTGCGCCCGCTCCCATGGATCGCCTTCCAGCAGCCCGATCGGATCCTCCCGCATGATGATGCCCAGGTCGTATTCGGGCTCGGCGAGGAGCCCGTCGGGGTCGATGAGCTTGAAACCGTCCCCCGCCTGAAGCGCATTCCACTGATGCACGTCACCGTGGATGAGCACGGCCGTCGCATCGTCGTGCGCCAGCCGGCGACGCTCGGCACATACCAGCGCATACTCCACGGCGCGGCGCGAGCACGGTTGCTCGAGCTCGACCCACGAGCGCTCGACGAAGTCCTTCAGCCACTGCGCCTTGTCGGCACCCGAGGGGAACCGCGTGTCGTCGACCGGCCGCCAGAAGCGCTGCGCCGCCGCAGCGAGCAGCTTGTGCCGCCGGCAGATCGGGATCCCCAGATCGAACATCGACGGTCCCAGTCGTTCGAGCAGCACGGCCCACCGGGCTCCGTCAGCCACATACACCTCTGGGCAGCCCTC
The DNA here is from genome assembly GCA_041608535.1 of Acidimicrobiia bacterium. GTDB lineage: Bacteria > Actinomycetota > Acidimicrobiia > Spongiisociales > UBA5794 > JBFISM01. Next base: position 13,427 of record JBFISM010000084.1, on the reverse strand, counting down.
GGCCGCCGCGAGCCGGAGAGCGGCGATTTCGAGCCGGGCCGCGTCACCCCTGTGAGGTACGAGCAGCTTGAGGACCGCCGGAGTACCGTCCTCGAGCTCCACCTCCACGACGTGCGACTCCGTGCCCCCGGGAAAGGCTTCGCCAGCGGTGAAGCCCCATTCGCCAGCCAGCTCGTCAATCAGATGCGGGAGCGTGGCCAGCCAGTCGGACGCACCCGCCGCGATGGCTTTGTTGCGCACCACGTCTGGAACCGAGCCGGCGGGTTGCTGCATGTACCGCTCGGCTCACCCGTCGAGTGGGTCGCGCTCGTCGACTCGCTCGAACACTCGCTTCGCCTTACCGACCTCCTGGCGGGGCATGGTGTGTGGATCGCCGATTGCGACCGGAACCCGGATCCGCAGCGTGGAGTGCAAACTCCGCTCGAGACGATCCCGGATCGCGTCACGATGCGGAATGGCAGCACCGTCTGCCAGCTCACAGCGGACCTCGAGATCCGCCAGGGCACCACGACGGTCGACCACGATCGCATACTGATTGCCGACGTCGGGATCGGCGAGCAGCACTGCCTCGATGGCCGACGGAAAGACGTTCACCCCCCGGATCACGAGCATGTCGTCGACCCGGCCCGAGATACGACCGAGACGCTGGAAGGTACGGCCACACGGCGACGGCTCATCGACGAAGTGCGTCATGTCACCGGTGCGGTAGCGCAACAGCGGCAGCGCCTCCTTGGTCAACGTGGTGATGACCAGCTCCCCGGTGTCTCCTCGGGGAACGGGATCGTCGCCACCTGGCTCGATGATCTCGGGGTAGAAGTGGTCGTCAAAGATGAACGGCGCTCCCTTGCCGGCGACCGACTCCATCATCACGCCGGGGCCGATGATCTCGGAAAGGCCGTAGATGTCGAGCGCATCGATACCCCAAAGGTCTTCGATCTTCGTGCGCATGGCCTCCGACCACGGCTCCGCGCCGAGGATGCCGTATTCGGCACGAATCGCATCCATGAGCTCGAGCTCGATCGCTCGCTCGCCGAGCAACACGGCGAACGACGGGGTGCAGCAGAAGCCCCGGGCGCCCAGGTCGGCGAGGAGATTTGCCTGAAACGTGGTGTTGCCTCCGGAAGCGGGCACCACGGTGACCCCGACGGCTTCCGCTCCGCCGTGCAGACCGAGCCCCCCGGTGAACAGTCCGTAACCGTATGCGATGTGGAACACGTCGTCCGGCCTGGCGCCCGCGCACATGATCGATCGGGCGTTCACCTCGGCGAAGATGCGCAGGTCATCTGTCGTGTACGCAACGATGGTCGGCTTGCCGCTGGTACCCGATGAGGCGTGGATTCTGGCGCACTCGCCGATCGGTACGGTGAGCATGCCGAACGGATACGTGTCACGCAGCTCCGACTTCGTGGTGAAGGGCAGGCGCGCGATGTCCTGCAACGAGGCCACCCTGTCCACTGCGGCCAGCTTCTCTCTCCAGTACGGCGTGTCCACCGACCCCAGGCGGCCGACCAGCGCCCGGAGCCGCTCGGTTTGGAGTTCTGCTCGCAATGCCTGCGGCAGTGTCTCGAGCTCGGCCTGAAACATCGCCAACACGGTAACCGGGCGCCCGCCGTCGGTGCGGGGACCATTGCAGATGGACACCTGAGTCGCCACACTTGGTTGCATGCTCTCGACAGCCCAGCTCGATCGGTTTCATGAGGACGGCTTTCTTGTCATTCCCGAAGTGTTGAGCGCACGTGATCTCGCCCCGGTCGAGAACGAATGCGCGGCGACGCTCGATGCTGCGGCGCACCGGCTCCATGAGCTCGGACGCCTCAGCGCGACGCACTCCGATCTCCCCTTCCCGGAGCGCTACATGGCTCTGGTCGCCGACCATCCCGAGATCTTCTACTACCTCGGGATCTCGCTTCCGCTCGACTATCTCGATCTCGATCCGGAATACGTCCGGGTGCACACCGGCCCGGCACTGTTCCGCTTGCTCTCTCATCCCGCCATCCTCGACATCGTCGAATCGGTGCTGGGTGAAGAGATCGCCCTCAACCCCGTGCAACAGGTGCGGCTCAAACCCCCCCAACGCATCCTGAGCGGATCGGTCGCCGAATACTCCAACATCGGTCTCACGACGTGGCATCAGGACTTCGGCGCCGTGATGGACGAGGCCAAGGACACGGAGATCCTGACCGTGTGGATCTCCATGACGGATGCCACAGAGGACGTGGGATGTCTCGTCGCCATTCCGGGCTCTCATCGGGAGCAGACGCTCACCGCGCATTGTCCGGGAAGGCGCAACGCCGCAGAGAACTACATCCCGCAAGCTCTCTTGGATCGTCACGATGTGGCCCCGGTGGCTTTGCCCTGTCGCCGCGGCTCGGTGGTCCTGCTCACCCGTTTCACCGAGCACAGCGCGTTGCCGAACACATCCGATTCGTTGCGGTGGAGCTTCGACCTCCGTTATCAGCGGGTGGGTGCGCCGACCGGGCGGCCCGCGTTTCCCAGCTTCGTGCTCCGCAGCGCATCCGACTCCGCTACTGAGGTGCGCGACCCCGCCGAGTATGCGAACCGCTGGGAGGAGACACGCCGGATGGTCGTCTCCGGGGCCGTCCCGGGACCGCTCTACGAGCAGGGCCGGTGGCTCGCCAACGTCACCAACCCGATGTGTGCATGACGGGATACACGTACCCGATGTGTGCATGAGGGGAAACGGCTCAGTTCGGCAGCCCCCGCGCACCTGGTACCGTTGCGTCCGGCGCCACGCCGACTTCCCGTCCTCCCGCCCGGAGTAGATCGCATCGTGCAAACGACCCTGAAAGAGGCTGGCCCCTTCGAGCGGATACTCACCGTGCAGCTCGATGAGGGTGAGCTGGAGCCGGCAAAGAACGCGGCGGCGCGCAAGCTGTCGCAGCAGCTCAAGATCAAAGGCTTCCGTCCCGGGAAGGCGCCGCGGGCCGTGGTCGAGCGTATGGTCGGAGCCGAAGCGCTGCGCGGTGAGGCGATCGAGGACGGGGTGCCCGATCTGGTCAATCCGGCGCTGGCCGAGATCGACCTCGAGCCGGTGACAGCACCACGGATCGAGGACATCCGCGATCGCATCGAAGGCGGAATCGAGGTCGACATCAGGATCACGTTGTGGCCCAGCGCCGACACGATCCCCGACATCGCCCGTCGGGTCGAGGTCGAGAGCCCGGAAGTCACCGATGAGGAGATCGACGAGCAGATCGACCGACTGCGGAGCCAGTACGCCGAACTCGAGGACGTCGCCAAACCGGCCGAGGAAGGTGACTACGTGATGATCAACCTGTCGGCCACCGCCAACGGCGAGCCCGTCGCCGACGTCCGTGCCGACGACCTTCTCTACGAGGTGGGTTCACGGTCGTACATCCCCGGCCTCGACGATGTGCTCGCCGGTGCCTCGGCCGGCGAGATTCGGGAGGGACCGGGCAACTTGCCCGAGGGTTTCGATGAGCCGGTGGGAGCCGAGGTCACGCTGCGAGCGCTCGTCAAGGCGGTGCGCGCCAAGAGGCTTCCGGAAGTGACCGACGAGTGGGTGTCGGAGGTCTCCGAGCTGGACGATGTGGCGTCGTTGCGGGATCGAGTCGAGCAGGGGCTGTTGCGGATGAAGCGACAGGCGACTGCGGGCGTCTATCGAGAGCGACTGATGGACGAGTTGACGGCTGATCTGGAGGTGGAGCTGCCGGAGGCGCTGGTCGAGGCCGAGATGGGTTCGTCGCTCCACAACCTGGGCCACAGCCTGCAGCAGAGTGGTCTCGACATGGGGACCTACCTGCAGATCACCGGTCAGGGTGAGGAAGAGTTCGTTCAAGATGTCCGGGAGGGAGCGGTGCGCTCGCTGAAGACCCGCATCCTCCTCGATGCGGTGGTCTCAGGCAGCAACATCGAGGTGACCGACGAGGAGATCGACGAGGCGCTGGAACAGATGCAGGGCCCCGAAGACGACGACATCGACATCGCCGACGTGAAACAGGCGCTCACCGCCAATGGTCGGATCAGCGTATTGACCGGTGATATCCTTCGACGCAAGGCGCTCGACCTCATATTCGAGGCGTCCACGCCAGTGGATTCTGCAGGAAACGAAATCGATCTGACGCTTCCCCGGCTCGAGGAAGATCTCGAGGAGGACGAAGACGACGAGGGCGGCGCCGATGACGAGGCCCTGGAGGTGGGCGGCGACACCGGCGATCCGGGGCCAGAGGATGCCGCAGTAGGTATGGACGCCGACACAGAACCGGAAGAAGACTCAGATGAGCAGTGATGATCACAGGATGATTCAGAGGTTTGAACCGATGAGCTATCTCGTACCAACCGTTGTCGAACAGACCCCCCGCGGCGAGCGAGCGTTCGACATCTACAGCCGACTCCTCAAAGAGCGCATCGTGTTCCTCGGGACCCCGATCGACGACACCGTGGGCAACCTCATCATGGCGCAGCTCATCCACCTCGAGGGCGAGGACCCCGACAAGGACATCTCGGTGTACATCAATTCTCCGGGCGGTTCGACCACGGCGTTGATGGCCATCTACGACACGATGAAGTTCATCAAGCCCGACGTGGCCACGTACTGCATGGGACTCGCCGCCTCGGCAGCCGCCGTGCTGCTCGCCGCCGGTGCCAAGGGGAAGCGCTTTGCCCTGCCCCATGCCCGCATCATGTTGCACCAGCCGCACATTTCCGGTCTGGGCGGTCAAGCGACGGACATCGAGATCCACGCCAAGGAGATCCTGAAGACCCGTCAGCAGATCAACGAGATCCTCGCCGAGCACACCGGTAAGCCGATCGAGCAGATGGAACAGGACACGGATCGTGATTTCTGGATGGGTGCCGAAGAGGCCCGGGAGTATGGTGTCGTGGATCAGGTGATCGTCGCCCGCAGCCTGGAAGCCGTGAAGACGGGGTAGGAGAACGACTACGTGGCCAAGTACGAAGGGACCGAACTGCTGAAATGCAGCTTCTGCGGGAAGTCGCAGAAGCAGGTCAAGAAGCTGATCGCCGGTCCCGGTGTGTACATCTGCGACGAGTGCATCGAGCTGTGCAACGAGATCATCGAAGAGGAACTCGCCGACACCGAAGAAGTCGGTGTGACCGAGCTTCCGAAACCGCATGAGATCTACGAGTTCATGGACGGCTACGTCGTCGGGCAAGAGCGCGCCAAGCGGGTGCTCTCGGTAGCGGTCTACAACCACTACAAGCGGGTGCAAGCGGGGAAGAGACCGGACGACGACGTCGAGCTGCAGAAGTCGAACATCCTTCTCGTCGGTCCCACGGGTGTCGGGAAGACACTCATGGCGCAGACGCTCGCCCGCCAGCTCAACGTGCCTTTCGCCATCGCCGACGCCACCGCCCTCACTGAGGCCGGTTACGTCGGTGAGGACGTCGAGAACATCCTGCTGAAGATCATCCAGGCGGCGGACTTCGACATCAAGCGGGCCGAGACCGGGATCATCTACATCGACGAGATCGACAAGATCGCCCGCAAGGCGGAGAATCCGTCGATCACCCGCGATGTGTCCGGCGAGGGTGTGCAGCAGGCGCTGCTCAAGATCCTCGAAGGAACGGTGGCGTCCGTGCCGCCCCAGGGTGGTCGCAAGCACCCGCATCAAGAGTTCCTCCAGATCGACACCACCAACATGCTGTTCATCTGTGGTGGTGCGTTCGCCGGGCTCGAAGACGTCATCTCCAACCGGGTGGGCAAGAAGTCGGTCGGGTTCGGCGGTGAGGTGCGCTCGGCAGACAGGGGGCGGCCCAGCGAGATCATCGCCCAGGTGATGCCGGAGGATCTGATCACATTCGGGTTGATACCCGAGTTCATCGGCCGCCTCCCGGTGGTGGCCACCGTGGACCATCTCGACGAGGACGCTCTCGTTCGGGTGCTCACCGAGCCTCGTAACGCCATCACCAAGCAGTACTCCAAGTTCTTCGAGATGGACGGCGTCGAGCTGGCGATCACCGACGATGCGCTCATGGCCATCGCCGAGCTGGCGATGAAGCGGGGCACCGGCGCTCGCGGGTTGCGGGCGATCATGGAAGAGGTGCTGCTCGACACGATGTACGAGCTGCCGTCGCGTACCGACGTCGCCCAAGTGGTCATCACCGAAGAAGTGGTGCGGCAGAAGGTGAACCCGACGCTGGTTCCGCTGCAGGACCTCGTGGCCGGCGACATGCCGGAGGAACGCTCCGCCTGAATCCTGTGGCGGATCGGGGTCGAGCGATCCAGCGCTACCCACCCTTGCGGCCATTGCTCGATGCTCGGTTGCAGTCCCGGCGTGCGGCGCACCCACGACATCCCGCTTTCGCCCGGCATGAGCCGTTTGGCTCTGGTCGTCGACCTGGCTCCGACGCACGATGGACGTGTGAAGGAGGGTGGCGATGCGCAAGCCTCTTGTCTTGGTCGCCGTCTTTGCACTGCTGATCGCAGCGTGTGGGAGCGATTCTTCCATCGACAGCGATGCACCGACCGCACCGAGCGATGTGACATCCGTCGTTCCCGCTCCGGCGGGCCCACCCGGCCCGGTCGGCCGGGCCGGTCCAACCGGTCCACCCGGTCCGGTGGGGCCACAGGGTGACACCGGTCCAGCCGGTCCACCCGGGCCCGTTGGCCCAGCCGGCGATACCGGCCCTCGAGGGGTGCCCGGTCCTGCCGGTGCGCAGGGACCAGCCGGACCGCAAGGACCTGAAGGACCGCCCGGTCCCGAGGGGCCGCCGGGTCCGGCCTTCGTCCTCGACGGGTCGGTTGTCTACTGGCAGAGCTCACAGCAGACGATTCCGGCAGGAGCCGAGTTCGCCGGTGTGGTTGCTTCGTGCGGGGTTGGTGACTTTGCCACGGGTGCCGGCTGGGTGATCGGCGAAGAGGGAGATGTCCCGCAGCTCCGTGTCGTTGGTTCCGTCCCGAGCTGGGTATGGACGATGACCGACGAATCCAGCGAGTGGCAGGTGTACTTCGAACGTATCGGCCATGACCGGAATGTCGATGTCACCGTCTATGTGCAGTGCCTCGACACGACGCCCTGACGATCCTCGAGAAGCATGCAGCCGGTGAGGAGATCGGGTCGGGCGACCCAGGAGATCCCCGGTATCGTCCGCGGCGACCGATACCGAGGTGGCATGCGTATCGAAGCCAAGATCGCCGGACAACGTCGCGAGCTCTTCACCCCGTACGAGCTGGAATGGCCGGTCGCCAAGGAACTGACCCTACGGGAGCTGATTGAATCCGTGGTGCGTTCCGAGGTCGACGCATTCCACACCAGGCAACGCGAGCGTCAGCTCGATCGGGTGCTCTCACCGCAGCAGATCGAGCTCGACCGGCACACCGGCAAGGTCGATCCCGGCGGGCAGGCCGGCACCGGAATCGTCGACGCCGAACAGGCGGTGACGACGGCCCTCGAGGCATTCGCCGATGGGCTCTTCTTCTTGTTCGTGGACGGAAGACAGATCGACGATCTCGATGCGGCGGTGCATGTGGTGCCCACATCGACGTTGCTGTTCGTCCGGCTGACCCCACTTGCAGGCGGTTGACCATGCTGACGAGCTCGGAGGCGAGACACCGACTGGAGTCGATCGAGCGGAAGGACTACCGGGAAGCACGCAGCCGGGCCGTCCGCAAGCTGGATCGAGGCGGTCGGCGGATCGCCGACGTGATCCTCGCCGACGATCGCCGCCGCCGCCAGCCCGGTCGCCGGCAGGAGATCGAGGTTGCGATCGAGATCGACACGCTCAAGCCACGCCGTCGCCACAAGCTCTTCGAGGCTCTTGCCCCCGGCCACGGCGAGGCGGTAGCCCGCGGGTGGAGTCACCTGGCAACGGGTCCATATCAGCACGGATGGACACGACGCCCCTTCCGCACGCCGACCAGACCGGAGGCGACGCTCGCCCGCAGGGTGCTGTGGCTTCGTCAAGTCTCCGAGGTCATCTGGAGGTATCCCGGCGAGAGCCTCGAGTGGTATGTGGGTTGGGCCCCATACCTCGGCGGTTGGAAGCTGTTCCTCGGGTCGTTGTTCGCGTCCGAGATCGAGTCCGGTCCTGAGGGCGATGCGGTGTTCGGTGCACTGCTCGCCTCGATGGGCGGGGACCATCCGGTCGGGATGATGGGTCGCCACGTCTCGATCGCGTTGCTCGGGTGCTCACGGCCGGAGGGATGGGAAGCCGTGGAGAAGCTGTTGCTGGCAGCCCAGCGCCAGGAGGGGCTGCGCCAGGTCATCCTGGAAGCGGTCGACGAGGCCCATCCGGAGGCGTTTCGTCGCATGGTGCACCTCGTTCGAGACGAGCGGCTCACCCGCTTCGCCTCTGTGGTTCGCGCCTGCAACGTCTGGTTCGGCGTCGAGTTCGACGTGGCCAGACGTGCCACCGTCGACCGGCTGCTCGCAACCTTGGTCACATGCTTGGAGGATCCGGAGCCACGCCGGGCACACCTCGACGGCGATGACGCGGAGGAAGCGTACGTCGCCCTGTGGTCCGTGGCCTTCTTCGACGCGCTCGCTGCTGTCGAGGCGGCGAAGTCGATGCTCGGATCCGAGAATCCGTCGCACCGGTTTGCGGCCACCTACCTCTTGGGCCAACTCGAACTCGAGGACCGGCTTCCGGTCTTGCTCGCACAGCTGGAGGACCCGGATGCAGCGGTGGCGTGGCAAGCGTTTTGCGGACTGGGTGCCTACACCCGTCTCGAACGACATCTCGACGCTTATGAGCGTTTGGAGGCGTATTTCCAACGACTCCCCGGCCAGGAGAACCTGACGTCGATCTTGTGGGATTGGCAGGAGCTGGAGTGCGACCCCACGCGGGTGCTCCAGGCCATGGTGGCCCAGCTCCAGCCGGAGGATGTGCTCCGAGCCGGCGATTACGTCGATCGCATGGATCCGGTGATACGGGGGATGTACGCCACCAAGGTGGCGACACGCCCGGAAGCACCCGACCACCGCACGGCGCTTCTCGCCCTGACCGGCGACCGATCGCAATACGTACGCCAGATCGCCTTCGAGGCGCTGGCGAAGCACCCCGTGGCCGAGCACGAAGCACCGCTTCTCGAGAAGCTGCTCACCAGGAAGACGGCCAGCGTGCGGCGCGCAGTCCTGGCGATGTTGCTGACACAGCAGGACGGCGCAGTGCTGGCGTCGGCGCAGCGGTTGGTTGACTCCTCGAACGCCATGCAGCGCGAAGCCGGGTTCGATCTGCTGCGGGAGCTGGTCGCCGCCGGGCGAGCGGTCGACAAGTCACAGGCGATCGCCGCGCGCCACGCCGAAGGCCACGACCTGTCAGATCAAGAAGAGCTGCTCAAGGGCGCCATCGCCGCGGCGGATGACGTGCCGAGTCTGGAGAACTGCCTCGGTTTGATCGACCCGGCGAATCGGACGACGCCGCCGCAGATGGTCGACCGCTCCCCACAGTTCATCGATGATCGGGCGCTGAAGCTCCTTGCGGCCGCCGACGCCTTTGTGGCACGGCACCGTGACCTCCCGGTGCGGTTCGAGAAAGCCGTGGGGAGTGATACCGAGTTGTACGGCGACCAGCGGTACAGATCGCCGGCGTTGATGGTCCGCGACGAGGATTCCCTGCCCCTGACGAGCCTCTGGACGGAGTGGTGGCACGACGTGGGCCGGCCGCTTGCAGACAGCCCGGCCAACCTGTTCCGGGCGCTTGCGGCACAGCCGCGCCAGCGTCATCTCTCGGCTCGCATAGATGCCGGCTTGATGGGTTGGGAGCGCGAGCTGCAGCGGTCATGTCATCCGGATGCCCCAGACCTGGAGTATCCCGGGCAGGCGTGGAAGGCGATCGGATGGCTGGCCCACGCCGAGATGGACGACGACAGCATCACTCTGCTCCTCGATGCCGCCGAGACCACCCTGGCCCGGATCCCTCGCACGGTGCGGCAAAGTGGGCTCATCGACCGCAGTGCGACGCACTACCAACGCGAATGGGACTGGCGAACCAGCCACGTCTTGCGCTGGGTCGCCTTGGCGAGAGGCGCCTTCGCAAGTCGCCCCAGCGTTTGGGGCGACGAAGCCATCCGCAGGCTGTGGGGTCTCGTCCGCTGGCTCGACGAGCCTTCTCCGTCCCTCCCGCGCCGGCTCCCGGAGCTGGAGGAGGTGGTTGCCGCCTTCCGGATCGGCGCCGCCACCGACTCGGACGTGATCGACCACCTGGTCGGCGCGAAAGCCGATGCCACATATCACCGGTGGGGAGTCTTCCGGGATCTCGGTCGGGTGACACGCAGGCGGCCCGAGGAATTCGTCGAATCCACTCCGGGTCTCCGCGAGCTGATCGATCTCACCGTCGAACGGATTCTGGAGGTCGAGCTCGCCCGGGGCGAGATGCCGACTGCGGCCTCGGCTCCCGCCCTGGCGCTCCGCAGCATCTCAGGCGCCGAGCGTCTCGTGCAATTCGTCAAAGCGCTTGGTCGTCGCAGGCTCACCCGGGGATGGACCTGGGACGTGCAGGCAACCCATTCCGTGCTGTCGCATCTCATCCGCGTCAGCGTTCCCGCCCCGGATGACACGCCGGAGCGGTTTGCCGCTGCGGTCGCCTCCGCCAGGATCGCAGACGCCAGACTGCTGGACGTAGCCGTCTACGCACCGCAATGGGCCGGGTTCGTGCAACATGCCCTCGACTGGGAAGGGTTGGAGGAGTCCGTCCACTGGCTCCATGCCCACACCAAGGACTCGAAGTGGCGGGTCGATGCCGACATCCGGGAGCTGTGGGCCGCCGAGGTCGCCAGCCGCACACCGCTGAGTGCAGCTGACCTCACCGAAGGAGCGGTCGATGTCGCCTGGTATCGAAGGTGCCGAGCTGCGATTGGCGACGAGCGGTGGATGCGCCTCGACAAGGCCGCGAAGTACGCATCGGGTGGCGGCGGCCACAAACGCGCCCAACTCTATGCCGAGGCGCTGGCGGGCACCCTCGATGAGGCGGCGCTGCGGACACGAATCGCCGACAAACGTCATCAAGATTCGGTGCGGGCACTCGGACTGCTGCCGGTGCCGGCAGCCGAGCCGGAACGCACCGCGACCTTGGTCGATCGCTACGCCGTGATCCAGGAGTTCCTGCGCGGCTCCCGCCGGTACGGCTCCCAGCGTCGCGCCAGCGAGAAGCGCGCTGCCGAGACGGGGGTCGACAACCTCGCCAGGACCGCGGGGCATCGAGACCCGATGCGCTTTCAATGGGCGATGGAGACCGCAGCCGTCGCCGACCTCGCCGCCGGACCGGTGGTCGTGAAACGTGAGCCCTACATCGTCACGTTGCGGGTCGACGCCATGGGCGTGGTCGAGCTCACCACAACCAAAGATGGCAAGAAGCTCAAGTCGATCCCCGCCAAGCATCGCAAGGACCCCGAGATCGCCGAGCTGCGGTCACGCAAGAAGGAGCTCGGCCGCCAGACGAGCCGGATGCGGCAGTCGCTGGAGACGGCCATGGTGCGCGGCGACGACTTCGCCGCCGAGGAGCTGCGGCAGCTGATGCAGCACCCCGTACTCCGGCCGATGCTGCTTCGACTGGTGTGGCGTGCGGCGGGAGGCAACCTGGGCTATCTCGACGTGCACGCCTCCAGCCTGAGGCGGCACGATGGGCGGCAATTGGATTTCGGGAAGGATCGACTCCGGATCGCCCATCCTCACGATCTCCTCGAGTCAGGTGAGTGGAGCGACTGGCAGCATGAGTGTTTCGCTGCGGAGCGCATTCAGCCGTTCAAGCAGGTGTTCCGCGAGGTCTATGTCGTCACCGACGGCGAGCTTCGGGAAGGCACGTTGAGCCGGCGCTATGCAGGACACCAGGTCAATCCGCGGCAGGCGATGGCGCTGCTCGGGTCTCGGGGCTGGGTCGCCCACCCCGACGACGGACCGTCGAAGACATTCCACGATGCCGGCGTGACAGTGTGGCTCGGCATCCTCGGTGGGTGGTTCACGCCGGCGGAGGTCGAGGGCATGACACTCGAGGTCGTGATGTTCACCAGGCGGGGGGAATGGCAGCCGCTTCCGCTCACCGACGTGCCCCCTCGCATCTTCAGCGAAGCGATGCGGGATCTCGATCTCGTGGTGAGTGTGGCCCATGTCGGCGGCGTGGATCCCGAAGCATCGGCGTCGACCGTGGAGATGCGCAAGGCCCTCGTCACCGAAACGGCCGGTTTGCTCGGGCTCGACAACGTCGCTTTCGTCGACAGTCACGCGATCGTCGACGGTGCACTGGGCTCGTACAGCATTCATCTCGGTTCGGCATCGGTCCATCAGAGGCCCGGTGGGGCGCTGTGCATCATCCCGGTGCACAGTCAGCATCGCGGGCGACTGTTCCTCCCGTTCGCCGACGACGATCCCAAGACGGCCGAGGTGGTGTCCAAGGTGGTCATGCTGGCTCGAGACACCGAGATCGAGGATCCAACGATCTTGGAGCAGCTCGTCGGCTGATCGGTGGGTCACCGAGAAATTGGGTCGGTCGACCAAAATTGAGCGTCGCTCGCCAGCATCATCAGAATTGATGATGTGTGACTCCTGCTTTCTCGGCAGTGTTGCCGTTCGTTCGGCCGTGCCACCTACGCACGGCTGAGAATCAGAAAGGGCCAGACATGCCTTCCCTTCCCCCGAGGCGTGGACAATCGCGTCTTGGCATCGCATTGCTTGTGGTGCTGTTCATGCTGCAGATCGTGCCGGCGACGGCATCGGAGAGTGGACACTTCGTCGACGACGGCGATTCGATCTTCGAAGCCGATATCGACTGGCTTGCCGACAACGACCTCACGAGCGGCTGCAACGCCGACGGTACCGAGTTCTGTCCTGACGACTACGTCACCCGAGGCGAGCTTGCGGCGTTCTTCCGCAGGGCGCTCAGCGAATATGCCCCGGCCGCAGATGGCAAGGCTTCGTTCGTCGACACCGCACAGAGCATCTTCGTCGAGGACATCGGCTGGCTTGCCGGGACCGGCATCACGCGCGGCTGCACAGAAGACGGCTCGGAGTTCTGCCCCGATGACTACGTGACTCGGGGACAGATCGCTGCGTTCTTCCGCCGCGCGTTGCAGCACCAGCTCGGCGGCGGCGACGGTGCGAAGTTCACCGACGTGGCTGGGAATGTCTTTGTCGACGACATCGGATGGCTGTCGGCCGTCGGGATCACGCGTGGCTGTGCCGACGGCAGGTTCTGCCCGACGCGTCACGTGACGCGGGGTGAGCTGGCCGCGATGCTGCGACGGGCGATCCTGGCGTTGATGGGAGAGGAAGAGGGCAAGACCTGGTATGCCGACACCGACGGCGATGGATTCGGCGATGCGACCCACACCACGGTGGCCGCTGAGCAGCCCGCTGGATACGTGGCTGACGGCACGGACTGCAACGACGCAGATGCGAGCATCCACCCGGGTGCCAACGAGACCGTCGGCGACGGCATCGATCAGAACTGTGACGGCGTCGACTCGACCGTGTGGCACGCCGACGCCGACG
>JBFISM010000083.1:0-16183 GCA_041608535.1 Acidimicrobiia bacterium | reverse complement strand
TGGGCCAAGGATGACTGGGCCAAGGATGACTGGGCCAAGGATGACTGGGCCAAGGATGACTGGGCCAAGGATGGCTGGGTCACGGTACGAGCATACGAGGGAGGTCGCCATGCCCCCCTACCCCTGCTTCGTGCTGCGCACTCCCGCACGGGGCCCCTTCCCCCCACCTGGGGGACAGATGTGCCGGCGAAGCGACAGAGCAGCGGTCACCCGGACATATGCGCCGCTTTCGCTCGCACCCGAACGGGGCGGCGGTTGTCCCGGTGACACGCCGGGCGGTAGACCTGGGAGCTGATCCGTCCTGCTATCCGTCGCCGTCCATGCAATGGGTGTCAGCTGCTCTACGCCCAGCTTTGGGAATGCAACGAAGCAGAGAAGCAAGAGCAAGTCGACGATCTGTCATTCGCCGTGGACTGGTCATGCCCGGTAGCGAATGCGTTAGCGAGCGGACCCGAACCAAAACGTGCGCCGCTTTCGCTCGCACCCGAACGGGTGCGGCGATTCTCCCACCCCGAGGTCCGGCGGCAGCTCCGGGAGCTGATCCGCCCTGCTACCCCTCAGCGATCCTGCAACGCGGATCTCAGCGACCAAAGCAGTTCGCTGGAATCATTGGCGGATGGGGGGAATGGTGACACGATGGTGGTGTTCGGATTCATAATGGAGTCGAGCGGCGGCATGTTGAACTATCCGATGCTCTATCTGGAGCACCTGAGCGAGAGCGATCTGGAGCTGATGGCCCGGGCAACCGGGCGTCGGCCAGATGCCGCTACGCTGCGGACACAACTCCGCAGCGCTCCGGAGACGATCGACTTGTTGCTCGGAGCGCCGGAGCTGTATGACGCCGTGTTCGGCGATCTCGACACACCGCTCGCCTCGGCGGTGAGCCCATTCCTGGTCTTCGGCATGCTGGTGAATCGTGTGGCGGCCGATCTGCGTGAGGCCAGCTACGTGCTCGAGTGGTCGGCGCCCAAGCAACGGCTCCCGGTGTTCGACGTGGTGTCGCTGCGGCAGATCATCGACGATCCGGCTCGGCGCTACTTCCTCGTGGAGCTGCTGACCTCGTTCACCAAAGTGACGAGCGGGAGCACGTGGGTGCGCACGAGGAAGGGGTATCGCAGGCGCCGCTACAGCGAGCTCGACCCGGTGCGGCTCGCCGAGATGGTGGACTTGCTGCCCGCATCGCAACGACCGGGCGGCTACCGCCGCCTCGGAGACGTGGCGCTGTTCCTGTCCGGTGTCTTTCCGGACCACACCGCCACCAACCCCGTGGAGCCCCGGCATCGGGAAAACATCGTCCGCTCGGCCGGGATTCCGGAGAGCGCTGCGCTCGACCAGCGCAACGCTCTCGGCTTCCATGAGGCCTTGGGCGCCGGCTGGTACCGGCGGGCAGTCGATGCCGCAGCAGCAGCGGTCGGTGCGGGACCGTCATTTCTCCTCGACGTTGCCGACCACTTCCGCGAAACCCGTCGCGTTTTGAACTACCTCGCCGATCGCTATTTGTTCCGGCTCGGGCCGGGGCTGATGCGCCCCGCCGGCTGAGTCTCCTCCCGTTTGCTTGCTACCGAATACCTGTAACGTGCTGCCGTGACCGACCGCCACCTCCCCGGTATCACCACGGAGACGCACGTGCCAGAAGACCCGTACGCCGTTTCCGAGCCACCGCCACCCCCGCCCCGGCCGGCGACATCCGAGACCAAGTCGTTCTTACGAGAGTTGCCGCTGCTGGTGCTCGTGGCGCTCGCCATCGCAGTCATCATCAAGACGTTCATCGTCCAGGCGTTTTGGATCCCCTCGGGTTCCATGGAGTCCACGCTGATGGTCGACGACCGGGTGCTCGTCAACAAGCTCACATATCGCTTCGGTGATTTCGAGCGAGGCGACATCATCGTGTTCGACGATCCACGGGGGCTGGCTCCCCCGGAGTCCATCGCCGAGTCTCTCTTGCGCAACCTCGCCGAATCGGTGGGCTTGTCGACTCCCAAATCAGAGTTCATCAAGCGGATCGTGGCGTTGCCGGGCGAGACGGTCGAAATCCGCAACGGGGCGGTCCACATCGACGGCGAGCCGCTCCAGGAGCCGTACGTGCATCCGCGGAGCAACATGCCCAACTTCGGGCCTGAGGAGATTCCGCCCGGCTACTTGTTCGTGATGGGCGACAATCGCAACTCGAGTCAGGACAGCAGGGTCTTTGGGCCGGTTGCAGAGGAATCGGTCGTGGGGAGAGCTTTCACCATCTTGTGGCCGACCGATCGCTGGTCCGGGCTCTGACGCTGGATCTGTCGTAGGTGCGCTGTAGTTTCAGCAATACGCCGATCGAGGGTTCTGGCGACGTACACTCGACCTCTCGCTGGATCGCGCTGGGTTCTTCGAGGTGACATCCCGGGTGGGGTGAGAGCCGAAGTCGAGGAGCAGTGCGTGGCCGAGGGAGATCTCGAGAAGTACGAGACAAACGTCGAGCTGCAGATCTACAAGGAGTATCGGGATGTGCTCCCCATGTTCCGGTATGTGATCGAAACGGAGCGGCGGTTCTACCTCGCCAACGAGGTCGAGATGCGGCCCCGGACCCAAGACGGCTCGGTCTACTTCGAGCTCGATCTGGGAGACGCCTGGGTATGGGACATGTACCGCCCCGCCCGCTTCGTGAAGCAGGTGAGAGTGCTCACCTTCCGCGACATCAACATCGAAGAGATCGAGCACCCGACCAAGATCTGACCCCTGAGCTGGCGAGATGGGGTGAGCGTATCGCCGCGGACTTCCTGGCGCGGCGTGGCGCCGAGATCGTCGGCCGCAACCTCCGAGTCGGCCGTGGCGAGATCGATCTCGTGGTTCGATTCGGTGCGCAGGTCGTCGCCGTGGAGGTGAAGACCGTAGGATCGAACGCAACGGCGGGAAGCGCCGTCGAGCGAATCGACGAGGCCAAGCTCCGCCAGGTGCGCGCCGTCGCCAGTCGATGGGGCAATGGCCGCCGCCGTCGGGTTCGGGTCGACTTCGTGGGCGTACGTGCAGGTCGATCCGGGGTGACCATCAACTGGCGAACCGCGGTGGCGTGACCAGACGCGGTCCGCTCGCACCGGGTGGATAGAGTCGTGTGCATCCTCAGACGGAGCATGCAAGCAAGCTGCAGGAGATCAGCGTGAGTTCCTTCGTCAGCCTTCTCACCACGGACCTCGCCGATCTTCGGCTTCCACCGGAGTTCGATGAGTTCGCCCGATTCCTCGGCTCGTGGAGCCTCGACGCAGAGTTCTTCGAAGATGATGGGACATCGACCACGACCAGCGCCGAGTGGCATTTCGCCGAGATCCTCGGCGGCCGGGCAATCCAGGACGTGCTGGTGTTTCCGGCGCTGAACGGTGCGCCTCTCGATGCCGACCATCGGGTCGGCACCACGATTCGTTTCTACGACACCGTTGCGGCGCAGTGGAAGGTGGTCTGGATCAGCCCGGCCTCCGGCACGATGTACAAGCTCTCGGGCGGGGTCGCCGGCGATCGTCTCGTGCTCGACGGCGATCCGCATGACGGCAAGCCGACGCAGTGGATCTTCGAAGACATGACAGACGACTCGTTCACGTGGCGAGGGCTCATCCACGACGGCGACAACTGGAAGTTGATCCAGAGGATGCACGCCACGCGCCGCGCATCCACATGACTGCCGCTTCTCAGAAACGACGGTGCGCCGCTGTGTTCACCGCATCCGGAGCTCACGAAACCAACAACCGCGATGCCAGTGGCGGCGTAGGTCGGGCGCCAGCTCCGGCACCACGACGACATGACCGGTACCGGCGGGAATGCGCGATTCGCAGCCGGGACACACATAGCTCTTGACGGCCTGGTATGGCTGGACGGGGGTCACGATGTCTGCGCCGAATGGTCCGTCGCCGGCGACGATCGATTCGGGCTGCGTCACCCGAAGAAACCCCAAGCCACGACGGCGAGGGCGAGCAGCACGAACACGATGACGAGCGTCACGTCGAACGCCGTCTTGCTCTGCGGGCGGAACGGGTTGAAGCCCATGAGGGGATGGTAGGAGACCCCCGGCCTCATCCCACACACGGGTAGGATCGCCGCCGTGTCGATGCTCGTGACCGAAGATCGCGGACGGGTGCGGTGGGTGACCCTCGACCGCCCCGAGCGGAAGAACGCCATCCCTCCCGATGGGTGGGACGAGTTGCGAACCGCCTTCGAAGACTTCGATACCAGCCAGCAACGGTGTCTCGTGCTCACCGGCCGCAACGGCAACTTCTGCTCCGGGGCGGACCTGGCAGTGGAGGAGCTCGACGAGCTCGAAGACTCGAGCATGGCCGAGGCGGCGATGCGCGGCCCGGGTTCTGCGGCCCTCGCTCTCCATGCCGTCAACAAACCGGTGATCGCCGCAGTCGACGGCGTGGCCGTGGGTGCCGGGATGAACCTCGCTCTGGGATGCGACATCGTGGTCGCCACCCCGCAGGCTCGGTTCGGCGAGATCTTTGTCAAGCGCGGGCTGGCCATCGACTTCGGTGGTAGCTGGCTGCTACCCCGTTCGGTGGGACGGGCGCAGGCCTTCGATCTGGCAATGACGGGGAGGGTGGTCGATGGCGACGAGGCGCTGGCGCTGGGGCTCGTGTCGCGGGTCGTTCCGGCCGAGCGTCTCGAGAACGACGTGGCCATCATCGCCGAGCAGCTTGCGGCTGGACCGCAGGAAGCATTGCGCTCGATCAAGCGACTGCTCGGCACCGGAGCCGCACTCACCTTCCGCGAGGCCATTGCCGCCGAGAATGTCGCCCAGATGGTGCACCTCGGCTCGGCCGATTTTCGAGAGGGCGTCCGAGCGTTCGCCGAGAAGCGAGATCCGAAGTTCTCGCCTGAATGACCGCAACCTGCAACCTCAGGTCGAAGGAGCCATTGGGTTGTTCGTCATCCGGTCGTAGCGACAAGTCCCGTTAGAAGGTTGTCCTCGAGAGCCACGTGGCAGCCTGCGCGCCTCGCCGGCAGGTTCAGCGGGATTGCACCACCACGCGGGTCCGGTGGCAGAGGCCGGTTGCCGGATCGTGTCATACGTGCGGCATACGGTGTGGCCATGTTCGCATCAACCACATCAGTAGCCAGAGTGGGTGTCACTCCCTGCCCGGTACGGGTCGAAGCCCACGTCAGCGGCGGCGGTAGGCGCTTCTCCATCGTGGGGCTTCCCGACGCTGCGGTGCGTGAGGCCAAGGACCGGGTTCGCGCCGCCTTCGCCGCCTCGGGATTCGTGTTCCCGGCGCGCAACGTGGTCGTCAACCTGTCGCCGGCCGATCTGCCCAAGGGCGGAGGTGCATACGATTTGCCGATTGCGTTGGCGGTGCTGGCGGCGCTGAAAGAGAAGTACGTTCCGGCGACCAGGGCAGTGGCTCTCGGCGAGCTGGCGCTCGACGGCAAGCTGCGAGAGGTCGTTGGGGGGCTGGCCGCGGCGGTGGTGGCCGGCGATCTCGGTGTTCCCTGCATCCTGCCCACGGCGTCGGCGAACCAGGCGGATCTGCTTCCCAGTTCCGATGTGCGGACGGCCGGCAACCTCCGCGAGGCCATCGAGGTCGCCATCTCGGATGAGACGCCGTCTCGACCGGTGCCGGCCGTCACGCAGACGCGACGTGCGCCCGCCGTCGACATGGCGGAGATCCGCGGGCAGCAACGGGCGCGTCGTGCCCTGGAGCTTGCCGCCGCCGGGGGCCATCACCTGTTGATGATGGGGCCGCCGGGCTCAGGGAAGACGATGCTCGCCCAGGCATTGGCGGGGCTCCTTCCGGATCTCGAGGAGGAACACGTTCTCGAAGTGGCGCTGGCGTGGGGAGCCGCCGGGCTCAACCGCACCGCATGGCAGCGACCGCCATTCCGGGCTCCTCACCACTCGGCCACCTCGGCCGCCATGGTCGGGGGCGGCAGCGGGGTCCCGGTGCCGGGCGAGATCACCCTGGCGCATCGAGGCGTGTTGTTCCTCGACGAGCTGGGCGAGTTCCCAGCGCACATCCTGGATTCCCTGCGGCAGCCTCTGGAGAACGGCGAGATCCTCGTGGCACGCAAGGGCGCCTCGATGACGTTCCCCAGCTCCTTTCAGCTCATCGCGGCCACCAATCCCTGCCCATGTGGGTTCTACGACGACAGCCACACCGGATGTGGCTGCACACCGAACGCCAAGCTCCGCTACCGACGCCGGTTCTCCGGACCCTTGCTCGACCGGCTCGACCTCCGGGTGACCGTGGGTCGAGTGGATGCCGCAACGATGACCGGACCGCCGGGAGAATCGACGGAGGTCGTTCGCAGCCGGGTGGCGGCCGCCCGGCTGCGCCAGCAGCGGCGGGGACGGCTCAACGCCGCTCTCGACAGGACCGAGCTCGATCGGCTCCCGTG
This sequence comes from Acidimicrobiia bacterium, assembly GCA_041608535.1. Lineage (GTDB taxonomy): Bacteria > Actinomycetota > Acidimicrobiia > Spongiisociales > UBA5794 > JBFISM01. The sequence goes on along the minus strand of JBFISM010000083.1, from coordinate 9,826 downwards.
GAGTGCGGCCGCCCGCAGCGAGCTGGCCAAGCCTTCGCTGAGCACACTCACCGGGCGCGGCTGGGATCGGGTGCGCCGGGTGGCGGCAACCATCGCAGATCTGGCCGAGGCGGATGAGATCAGGGAATCTCATGTCCGTGAGGCTCATGAGCTCCGGGCGACGTTGTGACCGCTACCACGGAGCAGCGCAACGATCGTCTCCGGCTGGCATTTGCCGGTCTCCATCCGCAGCGCTCGCTGGCATTGCGGGACCGCCTCGGAGTCGCCGGCGCCGTGCGCCATCTGGAGCGCAACTCGAAGGTGCCCCCGCCGCTGCGAGATGCGGTGGCGGTGTCTGCCGTCGAGCGCCGCCGTGAGCTCGCCGTGAGGGGCTGCGACGTCGTGTTCAAGGGCGACGCCGGCTATCCACCCCATCTCGACGTCCTTCCCGACGCCCCAGATGTGTTGTTCGTTCGTGGTGAGGTTCCCTCGATTCCCTTGGTGGCTGTGGTGGGCACACGGTCGTGCACCGCCTATGGCCGCAGCGTGGCATACGACTACGGGGTGGCGATTGGCGAGGCAGGGTGGGGCGTGATCAGCGGTCTGGCTCGCGGGATCGATGCTGCCGCCCATCGCGGCAACCTGGCGGCGGGCACTCCCGGTGTCGCCGTCCTCGGGTGTGGTCTCGACGTGGTGTACCCGAAAGAACACGCCCCGTTGGTCGACGGACTGATCGAGGCAGGTGGAGCCGTCGTCAGCGAGTACCCGCCCGGTACCCGTCCGGACGGATGGCGCTTCCCACCTCGCAACCGCATCATCTCAGGCGCCGCCCGGGCGGTCGTGATCGTCGAGGCGGGGATGCGAGGCGGCGCCCTCATCACCGCACGGTATGCCATGGAGCAGGGCCGGCCGGTCTTCGTGCTCCCCGGGGACATCACCCGACCGACCTCGGAGGGCTGCAACCGGCTGATTCGAGACGGGGCTCACCCGGTGCTCGATGCCGGTGACCTCGTCGAAGAGCTGGAGCTCGTGCTCGGGCCGGTCGAGCAGCCCGTGGTACGTGAGTCGGTCGAAGGCAACGAGCGGGACCGGGAGGTCGTTGACGGCGAACGCTGCGGCGAGGACCATTCGGACGGTGAGTGCAGAGCGGATCGCCGACATCGAGACGTCGATGGAGGATTACCTCCATAGGCTGGAGCACGCTCGCGGGCTGTCGGAGCACACCATCGCCGCCTACCGGCGGGACCTCGGGCAATTCAGGACGTACTGCGAGCGACTGGGCCTGGTTGCGCTGGCCGACTTGGATCGGCGGTCGTTGCGGCGGTACGCCGCACAGCTCAGCACCCGACGGTACGCGCCCAGATCGATCGCTCGCAAGATGTCGGTTGTACGAGGGTGGCTGGCCGATACCGTGCGGCGGGGGCTCATCGCCGCCAATCCGGCCGAGGGGATCGCCAGACCGAAGCTGCCGCAGCGGCTGCCCAAGGCCTTACCTCAGGGCGCAATCGGCGCCGCACTCGACGAACTCGGTATCGGGAACGATGACCCGGTGGCCGTTCGGGACCGAGCCATATTGGAGATGTTGTACGGCACGGGACTGCGTGTCTCCGAGCTGGCTCGCCTGACCTGTATCGAGGTCGCCCAGGGGTCGTTCATCCGGGTCGAGGGAAAGGGCAAGAAACAACGCGATGTCCCGCTGCGGGGTGCCGCACGCCGAACGCTCGATCACTACTTGGGAACGGCACGTCCCCGGCTTGCGACCGCAAATGCCGGGGATGCCCTCTGGGTGGGGGTGCGGGGCGGCGCACTCGACGCCAGGAGCATTCGCCGGATCGTGCGACGCCGTCTTGGTACGTTTCCCCACGCGCTCCGTCACTCGTTCGCCACCCACCTCCTCGAGAACGGCGCCGATCTCCGCTCCGTCCAAGAGTTGCTCGGACACGAGGAGCTCGCTACGACGCAGATCTACACCGCGGTGTCGCGACGCCATCTACGGGATACCTACGACCGCAGTCACCCGCGGGCGTGACAGTGGCGGCGTCAACGGAGGGCACGGCGACGATGCCGGCGCCGACGTGCAGCGGCGGACCGCTACACTCTCGGCCGAAATTCGCACGCTCACCGCAACCCTCGGGGTCGAGATGTTCCGTCTCGCGAGGACTCAACGGGTGAGCGGAGGTACAACCCAAAGGAGCAACCATGGCAGTCGTCACCATGCGACAGCTGCTCGAGGCCGGAGTTCACTTCGGTCATCAGACCAAGCGGTGGAATCCGAAGATGCGCCCGTACATCTTCACCGACCGCAACGGGATCCACATCGTGGATCTGCGCCAGACACTCGACCAGATCGAGAAGGCGGCAAGCTTCATCCGAGACACCGCCGCCGCCGGAGGCACCGTCCTGTTCGTCGGCACCAAGAAGCAGGCTCAGGAGCCGATCCGGCTCGCCGCCGAGCGCAGCGGGATGCCGTACGTCAACAATCGCTGGCTGGGAGGAATGCTGACCAACTTCCAGACCATCTACAAGCGTGTGCTCTACATGATCGAGCTGGAACGGATGGACGCCTCCGGTGAGATGCTTTCGCTGCCCAAGAAGGAACGCCTGCGACTTCGCCGTGAGCTGGAGAAGTTGCAGTACGTTCTCAGCGGGGTCCGCTCGATGAGCCGGCCCCCAGATGCGGTCTTCATCGTCGACGTGAAGACCGAGCACATCGCAGTCGCTGAGGCGTCCCGCCTCGGGATTCCCATCGTCGCCGTCGTCGACACCAACTGCGACCCGGACCACGTCGACATCGTCATCCCCGGGAACGACGACGCCATCCGCTCCTCGCAACTCCTCACCCAGATCATGGCCGAAGCGGCGCGTGATGGCCGGGCGCTGGCCGACGCCGCCCGCACGGATCGCATGGAGAAGGCAGACGCATGAGTGAGTTCACCGCCACGGACGTCCAGAGCCTTCGTCAGATCTCCGGGGCAGGGATGATGGACGCCAAGCGGGCCCTCGAAGAGGCCGGCGGCGACATGGAGAAGGCACAGGACATCCTGCGCGAGAAGGGCTTGGCCGCGGCCGCCAAGCGCAGCGACCGGGCGCAGAGTGAGGGGGCGGTGGGACACTATCTTCACCACCAGGCGGGACGACCCGTGATCGGCGTGATCGTCGTGCTCGCCTCGGAAACAGATTTCGTTGCCAAGAGCGACGACTTCCAGCGGGTCGCCAACGACCTCGCCATGCACATCGCGGCTGCCCGCCCCAGTTATGTGACGCGAGACGAGGTACCCGAGGACGTGATTGCCAAGGAGCGAGACCTCATCGCGGCCCAGGCACGCAACGAAGGCAAACCGGACCACATCATCGACAAGATCGTGGACGGCCGCCTCGATTCGTTCTACGCAGACCATGTGCTCTATGACCAGGACTTCATCAAGAAAGACGTGTTCGACGGGACCGTCGGCGAGTATGTACAGCAGCTCGGCGTGACGATGGGCGAGAACATCTCGGTAGCGTCGTTCAGCCGTCTCCAAGTGGGTGAGTCCGCCGCGTGACCGACAAGCGCCGCGTCGTCCTCAAGCTCTCCGGTGAGGCTTTCGCCAATCCGGACACCGGTTACGGCATCAGCCCGTCGACGGTGGACCGTGTGGCCAAGGAGATCGTCGCGGCCCATGCCGAAGGTCATGAGATCGGCATCGTGGTGGGAGGCGGCAACATCTTCCGCGGTCTGAGCTCGGCCGCTGCAGGCATGGATCGAGCCAACGCCGACTACATGGGCATGCTCGCCACCGTCATCAACGCTTTGGCCCTGCGAGACGGGATCGAACGCGCCGGCGCCGAGTGCCGTGTGCAGACTGCGATCTCGATCCAGCAGGTTGCGGAGCCGTACATCCGCCTGCGCGCCATCCGTCATCTGGAGAAGGGCAGAATCGTGGTGCTGGCAGGAGGTACGGGCAATCCATTCTTCACCACCGACACTACGGCCGCCCTGCGCGCTGCGGAGATCGGTGCCGATGCCGTGCTCAAGGCGACCAAGGTGGACGGGGTGTACAGCGCCGACCCCGACAAAGATCCGGATGCCGAGCTGCTGCGAGATGTGACCTACATGGAGGTGATCTCACAGAGACTCGAGGTGATGGACAGCACGGCCATTACGATGTGTATGGACAACGCACTGCCCATCCGTGTCTTCTCCATGATGGGGGAGGGCAACATCGGCGCGGCGATCCGCGGCGACAGCGTGGGCACGCTCGTGCACTGACGGGAGACTGTCGTGATCAAGGAATTACTCGCCGAGGCTGCAGCCAAGATGGATCAGGCGGTGGAGCACACTGCGGGCGAGTTCGGCACCGTCCGCACAGGTCGCGCCAACCCCGGCCTGCTGCATCGCGTGACCGTCGATTATTACGGCACGCCGACTCCGCTCCAGCAACTCGCCGGGTTCAGTGTTCCCGAAGCGAGGATGCTCATCGTGTCGCCCTACGACAAGTCATCCGTCGGTGCCATCGAGAAGGCCATCCAGGAGGCCGATCTCGGTCTCAATCCCTCCAACGACGGCAATGTCATCCGGCTGGTGTTCCCGGTACTCACCGAAGAGCGACGCAAGGAGCTCATCCGCGTCGTCCGCAGCATCGCCGAGGAGGGACGCATCGCACTGCGGAACGTGCGGCGCCACATCAAAGACGACATGGAGGCGCTCGACGGTGAGATCTCCGAGGATGACATCCATCGTGGCGAGAAGGAGCTACAGGAACTCACCGACCAACACGTGAAACGGCTCGACGAGCTGCTTCAGCACAAAGAAGAGGAGCTCATGGAGGTCTGACCGGTCCCCGGCAAGCTTCCCACCCGACAATGAGCGACGAACGGCGCGACGACGGCTTCGACTTGTTTGACATCACCGCTCCCGATGAGGAGCGTGATCTGCAGCCCGACGGTGGGGCGAGCCGTGGCGATGTGGACGCTGGCGACGATCCGGCAGCCGGGGAGGCCGCAACGGGTGCCCCCCGCGACCCGTATGCCGATCCTGCGTACTCAGAACCGGATCCGGCTCCGGCAGAACCGCCGCGGAGCGACCGGTTTGCGCGGTTCATGCAGGCCATGGCCGAGGACGACGCTGCCACCGGGGATGCGGAACCTGCCACCGGGGATGCGGAATCTGCCCCCGCGGTCGCAGGCAGTGACTTTGGCACTTCCCCCGAGACGACTTCTGCGGAAGACGATTGGTTCGGGAGCGGCGCCGAGCCCGATTCGGAGCTCGCCAGCCCCGCAGTGCCGTACGAGGGAGCACCGCAGAGCGCCGACCACGTGATCGACGAGACGCCGGCGTCCGGTGGCAACCGCTATGACCAGTTTCGCAGTGCCCTCGAAACCGGTGGGACTGGAAGTGACGACGAAAGCGCGAAGAGCGTCGAATCCGATGCAGACTGGTTCGGCGCTGTCTCCCCTGCGGAGGTGGGATCCGAAGAAGTCGCTGCGGGCCGCCGAGACGACGAATCGGCCGATCAACTCGAGCAGGGTGGATCCGGAGGGAGCAGCCGATTCCAGCAGTTCCGCAGCGCGTTCGAATCTGGCGGCGCCGGGGGGGATGCAGACGACACGGCGAGCGCCGGGGACCAGCCCGTTCCGATCGGTGGCGAGGGTTCAGAAGTGGGCGGCCAGGACACTGTGCAGGGTGGCGAAGGAGCCGAGCACAGCGACGAGGGCACCGGCCGGGCCGGTCGCTTCTCCGAGTTCATGGGTGCGATGAAGCGCGGTCGTCGAGACGAAGAAGAACTCGAGCCGCACGACGATGCTGCCGAGGATGCGGCGGACGCATCATCGGACTGGGACCTCTTCACGGATGAGCATTACGTCCGCACGACAACCCAGGACTACAGCGACCTCGCCGCGGAGGTCGCCCGGAGTGCAGACGAACCCGCCGTACCAAGCGCGGTGTCGGCAGACATCCCGGGTCTCGAATCCGGCGTGGTGGGTCTCGAGGACGTCGCCGGTGAGCACGCAGGCGCTCAGCTCGACGTGCGCACCGCCGCCGACGTCGGGCTCCGGGTGCTCACCGGAGTCGGGCTTCTCGTTCTCTTCGCGCTGTCGCTGATCGCACCGCTCGCCATCGGTGTGCTGGCAACCGTCGTGTTCTTCCTTGCCGCCGGCGAGCTGTCGGCCGTGCTCATCCGTCACGGCTACCGGCCCGTCGTCCCGCTCACCCTCGCCGGCACGCTCGGTTGCCTCGTCGGCGCCTGGGTGTGGGGTATCATTGCAGTGCCGGTCGCCCTCATCCTCGTTCTCATCGTGGGTGGCTTGGCATTCGGGGTTGCCGCACCAGAACGCATCACGACCGTCGACGCAGCTCTGACCCTGCTCGTGACCGCCTGGGTGGGCGGCCTCGGCGCTTTCGTATTCCCCTTGCTCGACGCAGACGATTTCCGCTGGCTCATCGCCGGACTGGTGATCGCCATCGTTGCGATGGATGTTGGGCAATTCTTCGTGGGACGCAGGTTGGGGAGTCGGCCGATGGCTCCCGTCATCTCGCCGAAGAAGACCGTTGAGGGCCTCATCGGCGGAATCATGGCGACGATCGTCTTCTCCGTCGGGTTCGCCTTCTTCGCACCATATGACTATCAAACCGGGGCGTTGCTCGCAGTCGCCGCCATCGTGCTCGGTCCGTTTGGCGACCTCGCCGTTTCTCTCGTGAAGCGGGTGCTCGGGATCAAGGACATGGGAACCGTGCTTCCCGGCCATGGCGGGATCCTCGATCGCATCGATGCCTTGCTGTTCATGATCCCGGCGGCGTGGGTGATCTTCCACAACGCGGGGTTTCTGACCTGAAGGAGCTGGTCGTCCTCGGGGCAACCGGGTCGATCGGGCAACAAACGCTCGAGGTCGCCGATCGCCTCGACTATGCGGTCGCCGTGCTCGCTGCGGGGCGCTGGTCGTCCTCTCTCGCCGCAATCGCTGCCCGTCATCCCAGCGCAGCCGTCATCGTTGCGGCCGAGGAGTCCTTGGATCATCGGGCGATGGTGATAGGCGAGCGACTGACGATCGGCCGGGAGGCGGTGGTCGAAGCCGCCGCACGACCCGATGCCATCGTCGTCAACGGCATCGTTGGCGCCGCCGGACTCGAACCGTCTCTGGCCGCACTTCGCGCCGGGAACCGGCTGGCCCTGGCCAACAAGGAGACGATGGTCGCCGGAGGTCCTCTCGTGGCGGCGGCCGCCCGTGATGGAGGCGGGCACATCATTCCCGTCGATTCGGAGCACTCTGCTCTCTACCAATGTCTCGTCGGCGAGGCGCCCAGCAGCGTGCGGCGGCTGGTCCTCACCGCCAGCGGGGGGCCCTTCAGGAGGAGGACCGCCGCCGATCTCGTCGCCATAACGCCCCGCCAAGCTCTGGATCATCCGACCTGGGACATGGGTCCGCGGATCACCATCGACTCAGCGACGATGATGAACAAGGCGCTCGAGGTCATCGAAGCGCACTTGCTGTTCGGCATCGAGTACGACCGGATCGATGTCGTGATCCATCCTCAGAGCATCGTGCACTCGTTGGTGGAGTTCGCCGACGGCTCGGTGAAGGCCCAGCTCGGCGAGCCAGACATGCGACTGCCCATCCAGTACGCCATCACCCACCCCGACCGCCCGCCGGCAGACACCTCACCGTTCGAGCTGGCCGGCCGGTCGCTCACCTTCGAGGCTCCGGATCGGGCGACCTTTCCTGCCCTCGATCTCGGTTACATCGCGGGGCGCCGTGGAGGCATCGCACCGGCGGTGATGAATGCGGCCGACGAGGTAGCGGTCGCCGCCTTCCTCGATGAGCGCATCGGCTTCACGGACATCATTGGAGTAGTAGCCACGGTCTTGGATCGCACCGAGGACCGCATTCCCGAGTCCATCGCCGACGTGCTCGACGCCGATGCCGCGGCCCGGGCGGCGGCACGTGCGGCAATCGAGACGCACGACCTACAGAGATAGGTCCATCGAACGAGTACCGTATGCGGCGCATCGGACAATCTCATGCACACACATCCACACGCTCGGCTCCGCAGCGGCTCGAGCCGGGCGGAGGCTTGACCATGAGATCCCCACGACACGGAGTGTTCTGATGGGCCCCGCAATCATGATCATCGGCGTCATCCTGATGGTCATCATCCACGAGCTGGCACACTTCCTCGCCGCCAAGGCCTTCAACATGAAGGCGACCGAGGCCTTCTTCGGATTTGGGCCGCGACTCTGGTCGACTCAGCGAGGGGAAACCGAGTACGGCGTCAAGGCGATCCCCCTTGGCGGCTATGTGCGAATCATCGGCATGAATCCGTTCGAGGATGTGGCCCCCGAGGACGAGGGGCGCACATATCGGGAGAACCCGTTCTGGAAGAAGTCGATCGTCGTCCTCGCCGGCATCGTCAGCCACTTCGTCGTGGCATACCTGCTGTTCTTCTCCCTGGCCGTCGCCTACGGAGATCCGGTGCCGTCCACCGTGATCAACAACGTCACCGAAGCCCTCGTCGTTCCTGGGGAGGGTGAGGGCGAACCGGTGCTCCTCGAAGAAGGCGACCGCATCGTCTCGGTCGCCGGCGTTCCCTGGGACCAGCTCACACCTACGGATGTCAACGATGGCTCCCTCGTGGAAGTCGTCGTGGACCGGGGAGGCACACTCGTCACGTACACGACCACCGACAGCGTCGTGCCGGCTCCGGCGGGCCTCATCGGGTTGCAGGAGGGCGATCAGTTGGTTGCCATCAATGGTCGCACCTTCGACACCTGGGAAGGGTTCGTCGCCATCACCCACACGCTGGCGGGTGAGCGGACCGAGATCACCGTGATGCGGGACGGGGAGACAATCACCTTCGACACCGTGCTCGCCACCCGCATTCTCGATGGTGAGGAGGTGGGCTTCGTAGGCGTGTCGCCTGTTGTGGAGCTGATACCCGTGCCTCTCGCCTCGGCCGCAGGGCGGGCGGCCTCAGACGTCGCATTCGCCACCAAACAAAGCGCCATCGGGCTCGGGCAACTCGTCACCAACTTCGACTCGCTGCTCGGGGCGACCTTTGGCGGCAACGAGGAGGTGCTCGACGAGGTGCGTCCCATCAGCGCCATCGGGCTCACCCGCGCCGCCAGCTCCATCGAAGTCTCCGTGGGACTGCTCGCCTGGGTGAATGTGTTTGTCGGCCTGCTCAATGTGATTCCCCTCTACCCACTCGACGGTGGACATTTCGCCGTGGCGCTCTACGAGAAGATCGTGGGAAGGGCGGCCGACGTGCGCAAGCTGCTCCCCGTCGCCGCTGCCGTGTTCGCCTTCATCGTCCTGTTGGGGATACTCGGCATCTACTTCGACATCGTGCGGCCGTTGGACCTCCCCGGTTGACGGGCTCGTGACCGAATTCGAACGCCGTCCGACACGCCGTCTCACCGTTGGTGGGGTGCCGATCGGGGGCGGAGCACCGATCTCGGTGCAGTCGATGACAACGACGAAGACCGCCGATGTGGAGGGCACGCTGGCTCAGGTCTATGCACTTGCCGGGGCGGGTGCGGACATCGTGCGGATCACCTGCAACGACGTCGATGCCGCACAGGGGCTGGCAGAGATCGTGCCCCGGTCGCCCGTACCGATCATCGCCGACATCCATTTCCAGTACCGGCTGGCTCTCGCTGCCCTCGAGGCGGGCGTGGCCGGGCTCCGGCTCAACCCCGGCAACATCCGCAAAGAGGAGCACATCAAGACGGTGGCCCAGGCGGCGCTCGATGCGGGGGTGCCCATCAGAGTGGGTGTCAATGCAGGTTCGCTCGACAAGGATCTGCTGGCGAAGTACGGAGCGCCGGTGCCGCAGGCGCTCGTCGACTCGGCTCTCAAGGAGATCGGCTAT
>JBFISM010000082.1:0-16203 GCA_041608535.1 Acidimicrobiia bacterium | reverse complement strand
GGTGCCGAGACGAGACCGGTGTGGCGCACGGAGTAGGCGCTGGCGATCGTCTTGTCCCAGGCGTTCTGGTTGTAGTCGATGAACACGCCGTTGCGCTCCTCCTTCCACCACGACGTGGTCACCAGGTCGTGGCGCCGCTCCAGCTCGCGAGCCAGCGCCAGACCGGCCCGGCGCACCTGGTAGAAGTCCCACTCCTGGGCGAGCCGGACATAGACGTGGATGCCCCGGTTCCCCGAGGTCTTCGGCCACCCCGTGAGACCCACCTCGTCGAGCAGCTTCTTCACGGCTTGGGCGACATCGCGGGCCGCCTCGAAGTCGTAACCCTCGGTTGGGTCGAGGTCGATACGCAGCTCGTCGGGGTGTTCGAGATCGTTGGCCCGGGCATTCCACGGGTTGAGATCGATGCAGTTCTGCTGCGCCATCCAGATGACGTCGCCGACATCGAGCGGGAGGAACATCTGTCCCGGCCGGGCCGACGGGAAGCGGACGTCGACGAGCGTGCGTGCGGTCTTGGGGCGCTTCACGTACACCGGCTCGCGGCTCACCCCTGCATTCCATCGCTTGAGCATGGTGGGGCGGTTCCACACCCCCCGCAGCGCCCCGGGGGCGCACATGAGGAAGTGCTGGACCACGTCGAGCTTGGTCCATCCCTGCTCCGGGAACATCACCTTGTCCGGCGACGAGATCCGCACTTCGCGGTCGCCGGCTTGGACCATGACCTCGTTCTTGGGCACCACGGAATCATGCCACCTTTCCGCTGAGCGGGCCGAACCCCGGCGGCTGCGCGCTCGTGGAGTAGCCTCGATGCGAGGGTGCGCAGAGGAGCGGGAGTGCCTGAGACTGCGATCGTGATCGGAGGAGGCATCTTTGGGACATCAGTCGCCGACGCGCTCGCAGCTCGCAACTGGTCGGTGCAACTGGTGGATCGGCAGGGCCCGGGTAACGATGTTCAAGCAAGCGCCGGGCTGACTCGTCTCATTCGTTACAGCCATGGCGAGGAAACCTGGCTGGCCGATTTGGCGTGGCGCGGTCTCGCCGGCTGGCGGCAGCTCGAAGACGAGATGCAGGCATCGCTGCTCGAGGAGACCGGATTGCTCTGGCTGCTGACCGAGGATGCATCGTGGGAACATGCCAGTCACCGCACGCTGCAGGAGCTCGGGATACCGGTGGAGATGCTCAGCGTCGCCGACGTCCGCCAGCTCTTCCCCAGCGTCGGAGGACAGGACCTCAGCGGAGGAGTCTACGAACCGAACGCCGGTGTCGTTCGTTCCTCACGTGCCGTCCGCACACTCTCCCAACGTGCCCAGCTCAGGGGTTGCGAGCTGTTCATCGGTCCCGCGGTGCCCAAAGACGACGGGGTGCTGATCGCGGGCGAGTTCTGCAACGCCGACATCGTGGTGTGGGCCTGTGGCGCCTGGCTCGGCGAGCTCTTTCCCGAGCTGCTGCAGCTCCGGGTCACCAAGCAGGACACGCTCTACCTCAACGCGCCTGACTACTGGCGTGGGACGGGCATTCCCGCGTGGATCGACTTTGCGGCATCGGTGTACGGGACCGCCGACATCGGTGGTTTCGGCGCCAAGGTCGCCTCCGACCTCGAAGACGAGCCCTTCGACCCGGACACTTCGCAACGTGTGTTGTCGCCGGCAAAGACCGAGCGGGTGCGGGCGTACCTGCGTCGAAGGTTCCCGGACCTCGCCGACGCCGCGATCAAGTTGTGGCGGGTGTGCCAGTACGCAGCGACACCGGACGAGCAGTGGGTGATCGCCCCCATGCCGGAGTACCGGCATCACTGGCTGGTCGGGGGTGGCTCGGGGCACGGCTTCAAACACGGTCCGGCGTTCGGGGAATATGTGGCCGACGTCCTCACGGGGGTGATCGCCCCGGACCCCCGCTTCGCCCTCGGCCGGCGGGCGGCCGGTAGCACGCTGCGCACCAAGCGAGACATCTCCGCGGTGTCGGACGGCTGAGACCAGCTTTCTCCTGCCGGTGGCGCACGGTCGCCGGCGCCATTCTCGGGTATCGCTCATCCACTTGCGCCTCTGCTGCCGTACTACACCCGTGCAGCACAACGACAAATCCGTTCTCAGGAGAAAGCACATATCATGAGAAAACTCTTCACCACGATGGCGGTTGTTGCGCTGCTGGCCGTGCCGGCCGCAGCGATCGCCCAGGACGAAGGCACCGTGACGGTGGTTCACGGCGTGCCCGATCTCGAGGTCGACGTTTGGGCCAACGGCGAGGCGCTCCTCCCCGGGTTCACCTTCGGTACCGTGACCGATCCACTCACGCTTCCCGCTGCCGACTACGACATCGAGATCTACCCCGCCGGGGCCGATCCTGCATCGACCGATCCGGCGCTCGCCGATACGGTGACGCTGCCCGCAGGCGCCAACGCCAGCATCGTCGCCCACCTCGACGAGGCGGGAAGCCCCACGCTGAGTGTCTTCGTCAACGACACCTCCACCATCGATGCCGGCAACGGCCGGGTCACCGCCCGGCACGTGGCCGCCGCACCGACGGTCGACGTCCTGGCCGACGGTGGTGCCCTCTTCAGTGGCGTGTCCAACCCGAATGAAGGCGTCGCCGACGTTCCCGCGGCCACCTACAACGTGCAGATCGTCCCGGCCGGGGCTACCGAACCCGTTGTGTTCGAGACTGATCTCGACATTCCCGAAGGGACCAACGTCATCGTGTATGCCATCGGCTCGCTCGACGGCGGCTCGTTCACGGTTGCAGCGCAGTCCATCGCCAACCTGCACACCCCACCTGCGGGTGTCCCCACAGGTACCGGTGGCCTGAGCGGGTCGGGTCTGCCCGTCGTGGCCATGCTGCTGGCGGCGCTGGGCGTGCTTAGCCTCGGTGGCGGTGCGGTAGTGGTCGCCCGCACTCGCAGCTGAGTCGAAACCGATCAACCGTTTCCGGTGGACGCTCCGTACAGATCACGAAGGAGGAACCTCTCTTGAGGATCGTGCGGAAGCGTCCATTGGGCATTCTTCTGGTGGTCGGCGGGGTTGCCCTCACAGCCGGAGCGGTTCTTTCGATGGTCCGCACGGCAGACGGCGCTCTCTCCGGAGATCCCGACGCAGTCGAAAGTGCGCTCCAGACCCCGCCGACCACGCTCTCCGCCTCTTCATCGGCGGAGCAGGCTCCCGCCGACAGCGCCGACCCCGGCGAGGCATCCCGTGACGTTGAGCCGGACGAGGCGGCGCCAAGTCAGTCCCCGGCGGAAACCCAGGCGACGAATCCCCTACCACCGCCTTCGATTGCGACCGCGCCCATCGAGGTACGCACCGGTCTCGAGGCGCTCCGGACATCGAACACGCCGAACCCGATGCGACTCACCATCGATGCGATCGATGTGGACGCCCCGGTTGGGGGTTACGGGGTCGCTGCGACTGGCCAAATGGATGTCCCAGACAACGTCACCGAAGTGGCGTGGTACGAGTACGGGCCATCGCCGGGGGAATCCGGCTCGGCCGTGCTCGCCGCCCACGTCGATCTCGCCTCGGCGGGTCCCGGCGTGTTCTTCGAGCTGCGTGAGGTGCGTGAGGGGGACATCGTCACCGTGGGATATGACGACGATTCGGTGCGTGACTTCCGGGTGGTGGGGACGAAGATCTACGACAAGGACGAGCTGCCGCTTGATGCGATCTTCTCTCGCACCGGCTCGCCCGTGCTCACCCTCATCACCTGTGGCGGCGGGTTCAGCCAGTCGACCCGCAGCTACGACAGCAACGTCGTCGTCTATGCGGTTCCCGTTCTGACAGCCGACAACGCCGAAAGCGCCGCTCTCAGCTGACCTCGTCCGTTCAGCGGGGGAGGGCCGTCCCGGGGCTCGTCAACAGCGACTCGATCGTCTCGGCGTACATACGCCGCTTGATGGTGGCGAGCGTCGGGCCCGCCTTGTCGGCCAGCTCTGCGGCCAGCGTGATCGCCGCGGGCACCACCTGGTCTTCGGGAACGGCCCGGTCGACGATGTGCTTCTCCGCCGCCTCGACGCCCCCGAACCGGCGCCCGGTCACCAGAACCTCGTGGGCGGTCACCCGGGGGAGCCGGCCCGTCATCAGCGCATTCATCCCGGCGGTGAGCGGGATGCCGATGTCCACCTCGGGGAGACAGAAGAACCCGCGGTCGGCCCGCATCACCCGGAAATCGTGCGCCATCGCCAGCATCGCTCCGGCGGCGAATGTGTGTCCGTTACAGCCGGCGACGGTGATGAGCGGCATTCCGAGCACCCGGGCAAACACCTTCTCCATCCCGGCGACGAACTCACCCATGTCGACGGCACCGGTTTGCAGCCACTCGAGATCCAGCCCGTTCGAGTAGAACTTGCCGGTCCCGGTGGTGACGAGCGCCACCGGTGGCGCCGCAGATTCCACGTCGTCGAGTGCGGCGGTGATCGCCTGCAGCCAAGATGCGTTCATCCGGTTCTCGCCGTTGTCCATGGTGAGGACGAACACGTCGCCGCTGCGCTCGAGATCGATCATGCCGGCAGATTACGACCTGGGGCGGCGTCGGGTCCGGCGGGCGGATGCGCCGCCGGTCGCCGTGCCACAATTGCGGCGCAGCGGAGAGAGACCGATGGGAGACCCTCGCATGACCGACACCGACTTCAGCGGCCTGAGCGCCTTGATGATCAACTGCTCCCTCAAGCGGGACCCCGCACAATCGCACACGAGAAAGCTGCTGGCCCGTGCTGCGGGGATCATGGATGCCAACGGTGTCGATGTGGAGCTGTTGCATGCGTTGGAGTACAACATCCCGTTCGGTATGGAGAAGGACCTGTCGACCGCCGGTCATCACGACGACTGGCCGGCGATCCACGACAAGGTGATGGCCGCCGACATCCTCGTCATCGGCACCCCGATCTGGCTGGGGGTCAAGTCGAGCGTGGCCACGCTGGTGATCGAGCGCATGTACGCCTACAGCGGCGACCGCAACGAGCAGATGCAGTACCTCTATTACGGGAAGGCGGGGGGTTGTGTGGTCACCGGCAACGAGGACGGCGTGAAGGCGTGCTCTATGGAGCTGCTCTATGCGCTGCAGCACATCGGCTACGTCGTGCCGCCACAGGCCGACTGTGGCTGGATCGGGGAGGCCGGCCCCGGTGCGAGCTACGGCGACGTCGTCGAGGGGCAGGACGCCCCGGTGGGCTACGACAACGAGTTCACCCTGCGCAACACCACCATCATGGCGTGGAACCTGATGCACGCCGCCCAGCTCCTGCGTAACGAGGGCGGCTTCCCCGCCATCGGCAACGTTCCCAGTGAGTGGCGCAACGTCACCAACGCCGAGGATCAGGATCCCAGCTGGGGGCTCTCCGCATAGCCCGCCCCTCCGGGGGACGTGTGGTACAGTCGAACACATGTTCGCTTCGGAGCCGAACGCCGAGCTACCCGACTGGATCGACTCGCTGAATCCCGCCCAGCGCCGGGCGGTGGTGCACGGTGATGGCCCGCTCCTGATTGTCGCCGGAGCGGGTAGCGGGAAGACACGCACCCTGGCCAGCCGGGTGGCATGGCTCATCCACACCGGGGTACCGGCGGAGCGCATCCTGCTGCTCACCTTCACCAGGAGGGCCGCCGACGAGATGGTGCGGCGCGCTGGGGCGCTGATGTCGAGTCGGGCCACCGGCAACGTGTGGGGCGGGACGTTCCACTCCATCGCCAACCGGCTGCTTCGGGTGCACGGTGCGGCGGTGGGGCTCGGCGAGGGCTTCACGGTGCTCGACCAGGCCGACGGTGAGGCCCTCTTCGGGGTGATCCGATCCGAGCTGGGAGTGGCCGACGGGAAGGTCCGCTTTCCCAAGCAGGAGACGATCGCCGCCATCTACTCACGCACGGTGAACGAGCAGGAGAAGATGACCAAGGTGGTGGAGGAGCGCTTCCCGTGGTGCTCCGACCATGTCGCGGCGCTGCGTGACGTGTTCGCCCTTTACCGGGAGCGTAAGCGGGAGCACAACGTGGTGGACTACGACGATCTACTGCTCTACTGGCGGGCGCTTCTCGGCAGTCCGGCGGCCGCCACGGTGCGCCGTCTGTTCGATCACGTGCTGGTCGACGAGTTCCAGGACACCAACCGCATCCAGGCCGACATCCTGGGGGGCTTGGTGGGGGAGGTCGGCAACCTGACGGTGGTCGGCGACGACGCCCAGGCGATCTACTCGTTCCGGGCGGCCACCATCGCCAACATTCGCGGATTTCCCGACGAGTATCCGGCCGCGACGCTCGTCGCCCTCGAGGAGAACTATCGCTCGACACCCGAGATCCTCGACGTCGCCAACGCGGTGATCGCCGAGTCGAGCGAGTTGTATCCCAAGACGCTGCGTCCCACTCGTCCGTCGGGTCCGGTGCCCGATCTGGTGACCTGCTTCGACGAGGCGGCACAGTCCGATTTCGTCTGCGACACCCTCTTGGAGCATCGCGAGAGCGGCATTCCGCTGCGGGATCAGGCAGTGCTGTTCCGTACCGGCCACCATTCCGATGGGCTCGAGCTGGAGCTGGCGCGGCGGGGCATTCCGTTCGTCAAGTTCGGCGGGCTCAAGTTTCTCGAAGCCGCCCACATCAAGGACCTGCTGGCGCTGCTTCGTATCCTCGACAACCCGGAGGACCAGCTCGCCTGGCACCGGGCGCTGCAGTCGATCCCGGGTGTGGGCCCGGCCACCGCGGTGCGCATCATGGACACGGCTGCGACCACCGGAGCAGAAGATGGCGTCGACCGGCTCACCGCATTCTGCGCGCTGCAGATGCCGGTGCCAGCCGACAGCGCCGAGCCGCTCGGCGAGCTGCAGGCAGCCCTCCGCGACGTGCGCGGTGAGGGATCGAGCGAGCCACCACCGGCGCAGCAGATCGACCGGTTGCTCCCGTTCTGCAAGATGGTCTTCGAACGCAACTACGACGATGCCGGTGTCCGGCTCGCCGACATCGAGCATCTGGGCACGCTGTCGGCGAGCGTCGAGTCGCGCCAGCGCTTTCTCACCGATCTCGTGCTCGACCCACCGGTCTCCACGGCAGATCTGGCGGGCGCCCCGCATCTCGACGACGACTACCTCATCCTGTCCACCATCCATTCCGCCAAGGGCGGGGAGTGGCGAGCCGTGTTCGTCATCCACGCCGCCGATGGCAACCTGCCCTCGGACATGGCCCTGGGTGAGCCGGGTGGTCTGGAGGAGGAGCGGCGTCTCATGTACGTCGCCCTGACCCGGGCCAAGGACCATCTCCACGTCTCGTTCCCGCAGCGCTTTTACCACCGCCGGTTTGGTGGTGACGACGCCCATTCGTATGCGCCGCTGAGCCGCTTCCTCACTCCGGTGACCGATCGATTCCAAGAGATCGCCGCCACCCCGGCCGGTCATGAGGAGGGGCGGTCGTCGGGCGTCGTCGGTGCGGACCCTGTGGGTGCCATGCTCGACGACCTGTTCTCCTGACCGGGGGCTGGGGGGCTGTGCCATGCTCGCCGATGAGCCGACCCCGTTTCTCCATGTCGATCTCGACGCGTTCTACGCATCGGTGGAGCAGCTGTACAACCCTGCGCTGCGAGGCAAACCGGTTGCGGTAGGTGGCGGGGTGGTGCTGGCGGCCAGCTACGAGGCGAAGCGGTTCGGCGTGAGCGCCCCGATGCCGGTGCGGCGCGCCCGGGAGCTGTGCCCCCGGCTCATCGTGGTGCCCGGTGAGTTCGGCCGGTATGGGCCGCTGTCGGAGCAGGTATTCGACGTGTGTCGTGACTTCACACCGCTGGTGGAGCAGATCTCGATCGACGAGGCCTTCCTCGACGTCTCGGGATCCGTACACATCTTCGGTGCGGCGCCGGTCATCGCCGGGATCATCAAGAAGAGGGTCCGAGACGAGATCGGTCTCGTCGTGTCGGTGGGGGTGGCCCGCACCAAGTTCCTCGCCAAGATCGCCAGCGCCACGTCGAAACCCGACGGGTTGCTCCACGTTCCGCCGGAGACCGAGCTGGACTTTCTCCACGCCCTGCCGGTGCGGGCGATGTGGGGTGTGGGTCCGGCCACGGAGCGAGCGTTGTTTGCCATGGGCATCGAGACCGTGGCGGACATCGCCACCACCCAGCGCAGCGTGCTGCAGCGCCACTTCGGCCCGGCTGCCGGGGCTCACCTGCACGCTCTGGCGTGGAATCGTGACCCGCGTGCGGTGCAGACCGTGCACCGAGCCCGTTCGGTCAGCTCACAGTCGGCCTTCGGTCGCGGTGGCCGCAACCCGGAGCTGCGCCGCACCGTGCTGTTCGATCTGGCGGATCGTGTGTCCAGCCGGCTGCGCAAGAAGGATTGGGCGGCCCGCACCGTCGGGGTGAGGATCCGTTTCGACGACATGGAGGCGATCACCCGGCGCACCACTCTGGCTGCGCCCATCGCCACCGCTCCGGCCATGGCCTCGATCGCCGGACATCTCGTCGATGCGGCGATAGCCGAGGTCGGGGAGGGCCGTGACATCGGTCTGCTTGCCATCTCCACCTCCGGCTTTGTCGACAGCCCGCATCTGCAGCTCGAGTTCGACCTCGGCTGGCGGGTCGCCGATGTGGAGCGCACCGGCTCCCCACGGGAGCGTTCCCTCTTTCGGCTCGATGCGGCCCTCGACGACATCCGGGACCGCTTCGGCCGCGATGCCGTCAGCCGTGCCGGCCGCCGCCTGGGCCCCCGAGGAGTGCCGGAGGAGTTTCGCCGGCTGGCCTCTCGCGACTGACCGCGGTCAGCCTCTCGACGGCGCCTCCGCAAAGGCAAGGGTTTCGTGTCCTCGTTGGCGTTTCAGTCGATGTGTTCGACGGCTCTGCTGTCCACCACGCTGACGCAGGTCCGGGAGTTTCTTTCGGTGTGATGGCGTTGGCCGACATCCATGCCGACACGGCCGGTCTCAACTGGATTGTTTCATGGGTCGCCATGGCGATTCTCTTCAAATGGCTCCTACACGCACTCAGGATGACAGCGGCCAGAGGCGGGACGGCTGCCGGAGCCCGACAGGATGCTCCGGCAACACCGTCGTGATCCCGAACACAATCGCGTCTGGCTGATCCAACGTCACTGTGCGCGGCGGTGATTGCGTCGCACGGAGGAAGACCGACGACATACCGGATCCCGACACCCTGCGCGACGTGAGCCCCGCGGTTGGTCAGTCCTCGTTGGTCTCTGCTGCGGTTTGGGAGAGGGCGAAGAGCAGGTCCTTGATGCTGACGACGGCGATGGGAGCGTCCCCGTCGACGACGGGCATGTGGCGGTAGCCGGTGTCGAGGATCCAAGACACTGCCTCGCTCAATGTCGTGTCGGCGTTGAACGTGTCCGGGTCACGAGTCATCCAGTCGGTGACGGGATCGTCGCCGTCGGCACCGGCAGCGGTGGCCCGGACGAAATCACGGTCGGTGAGGATGCCGAGCAGCTCGCTTCCCTCGACGATCAGGATCGAGCCGATGTCCTCTTCGAGCATCACCTCGCAAGCCTCGCGCAGCGAGAGCTCCGGGCCGCACACGATGGGTGGTATACCGGCGAGATTTCCCAGCTGCATTCTGCCCTCTCCACCTCTCCTCGGTAGCGGCTCGATCCTACGCATGACCGACCCCGACCGCTGCAGGTACATCCCCACTAGGCACTGCGCGTGCGAATCCGACTACGGACTGTTCGCCGTCTGCGCACGACCAAAGGGCCCTATCTGGCGGTGTCGGGCCAATCGTACGGTTTCAACATACAGACGAGCAGCGAGGAGCGCCCGGAGTGAAGCGTCTTCTGATTCTGGGTGCCGGCACGGCCGGCACCATCATCGCCAACAGGCTCCGCAAGAAGTTGCCGTCGGACGACTGGCAGATCGTCATCGTCGACGAGGAGCAGACCCACTACTACCAGCCCGGCTACCTCTTCCTGCCGTTCGGCGGATACGAGCCCGATGAGATCACCCGCCCCATTGCCCCCACGCTGGCGGACGGGATCGACTTGCACCACGCCACCGTCGAGCTGGTGGACACGGACACGGACGAGGTGGTGCTCAGTGGCGGAGATCGGCTCGGCTACGACCAGCTCGTCATCGCCACCGGCACCTCACCCCAGCCGAGCGAGATCGAGGGGCTCGCCGGTCCCGAGTGGCGGCGGAGCATCCACGAGTTCTACACCTACGACGGCGCGGTGGCGCTACGTGATCGGCTCCGTGCGTTCACCGGCGGACGTCTGGTGGTGCACGTCGCCGAGATGCCGATCAAATGCCCGGTCGCCCCCATGGAGTTCGCTTTTCTCGCCGACGACTACTTCCGCAAGTTGGGGATCCGGCCGAACACGGAGATCCTCTACGTCACGTCACTGTCGGGTGCATTCACCAAGCCCGTCGCCTCGGCGCGGCTCGGCGGGATGCTCGACGAGCGCAACATCGCACTCGAGACAGACTTCGTCACCGAGCGGGTTGATGCCGAGACGAAGCAGCTCGTGTCGTACGACGGGCGGGAGATCGCCTTCGATCTCCTCGTGACGGTGCCGCCCAACATGGGTGCCGAGTTCGTGGAGAAGTCCGGGCTCGGCGACGAGCTGCGGCACGTTCGGGTCGACCCGGGCACGTTCCAGACAGAGGAGCATCCCAACGTGTTCGCCATCGGCGATGCGGCGAACCTGCCCACGTCGAAGGCCGGATCGGTAGCGCATTTCGCCGCAGACGTCTTCGTGGATAACTTCCTCGACCACGTGGCCGGCCGCCCGATGCGCAAGCGCTTCGATGGTCATGCCAACTGCTTCGTGGAAGCCGGCGACGGCAAGGCGTTGCTGATCGACTTCAACTACGACGTCGAGCCGCTCCCCGGCCGCTTTCCGTGGGCCCGCATCGGGCCGCTCAAGCTTCTCGAGGAGTCCCGGATCAACCATCTGGGCAAGCTCGCCTTCAAGCCGCTCTATTGGAAGGTGCTGCTTCCGGGGAGGCGGCTCCCCGTCTCGTCGGCGATGTCGCTTGCCGGAAAGGTGCAGCCAGAGATCTCAACAACAAACCAACTCGATCAGGAGGTGACGATGTGACTGTCGCAACCATCGGCGATCGTCAAGTGAGTGTCGATGCGGAGGGGTTCATGACGAACCCCGATGAGTGGGACGAGCAGCTGGCCACCTCGCTGGCGCAGCAGATCGGGCTCACGCTCGAAGACGGTCACTGGAAGGCGATCCGCTTTGCCAGAGAGGACTACGCCGCCAGCGGGGAAACCCCGACGTTGCGCCGGATGGCGACCGCCGGCGGCGTGGCCACCAAAGAGATGTTCGCCCTCTTCCCGAAGAAGCCGGCGAAGAAGATGAGCTATGTGGCCGGGCTCCCCAAGCCCCACGGCTGCGTGTGATGCGAGCACGCCTCGCTGACGGAACAAGGAGGTACTGGTGACAATCACTGCCGAGGCTCCGGCCCCCGTGCCGGTCTTCGATGACGAGACGGACCGCAAGCTCTGCATCATCTGCTCCAAGGGCTCGCTCGACATGGCGTACCCGGGGCTGGTGCTGGCCAACGCCGCCCTCGGTGAGGGCATCGAGACCCATCTCTTCTTCACCTTCTGGGGCTTCGACATGATCAACAAGAAGAGGATGGATCATCTCAAGTTCACCCCCGTGGGCAACCCGGCGACGCACATGCCACAGATGATCATGGGTCTTCCCGGGATGACGGCGTTCGCCTCGCACATGATGCGCAAGCAGATCGAAGATCTGGCCATCCCCGAGGTCCCGGAATTCCTCCAGATGATCTCTGACGCCGGTGGTCACCTGTGGGCTTGCCGGATGTCCGCCGACATGATGCACATCGACGAAGAAGATCTCGATGAGCACGTCGAGGGCATCATCAGCGCCACCGATTTCATGGAGCTGTCGGAAGGGGCCCAGCTGCTCTTCATCTGAAGCTTGTCCCTCCGCCTGACCGAGACCCAGTCCGGTCAGCCGCGCCCGAAAGCTCGCTCCTCGAGATCGGGCTCGTCGAGCGGATAGGGGCTCTGGTCCTCGTCCGAATCGCGGAATTGGCGCTGCGCCAGCTCTGCGTAGAGCCCGCTGCGGGCCATGAGGTCCTCGTGCTTGCCGACCTCGACGATCTTGCCCTGGTCGAGCACGACGATCTTGTCTGCGTCGCGCACCGTGGACAATCGGTGGGCGATGACGAAGGTCGTCCGCCCCTCCATCAGCACCGTGAGCGCCTCCTGCACCACCGCCTCCGATTCCGAGTCGAGGGCGCTGGTCGCTTCGTCGAGGATGAGGATCTTCGGATCCTTGAGCAATGCCCTGGCTATGGCCACCCGCTGCCGCTGCCCCCCGGACAGTTTCACGCCCCGCTCGCCGACGATGGTCGCATATCCGTCGGGAAAGCCGGTGATGAAGTCGTGGGCGTTGGCGGCGACGGCCGCTTCGATGATCTCGTCATCGGTGGCGTCGACGTTGCCCATGCGGATGTTGTCGGCGATCGTCCCGGAGAAGAGGTGCGTGTCTTGGGGCACCGCCGCCATGTGGCTGCGCAGCTCGGCCACCCGCACATCACGAATGTCGACATCGTCGAAGGTGATCTTGCCCCCGGTGGTGTCGTAGAAGCGGGCGATGAGCTGCACCATGGTGGACTTGCCGGCGCCGCTCGGTCCCACCAGCGCCACCACTTCACCCGGTGACGCGGAGACGGACACATGCTCCAAGACGTCGCCTGCTCGGTCCGAGTAGGCGAACGACACGTCGGTGAAGGCCACCTCGCCCTCGATGTCGCCCAGGGCCACCGGATGCGGTGGGTCCTGGATCTCGCTGCGCTCGTCGAGGATCTCGAAGATGCGCCGGCTCGATCCGAGCGCCTCCTTGAGCTGGGTGTACAAGCCGGTGAAGGAGCCGATGGCGCTGGCCACGGTGAAGGTGTACAGCAGGAAGGTCACGAGGTTGCCCCCGGTGATGGTCCCCGCAAGCACCAAACGGCCGCCGAGCCAGAGCACGAGGGAGATGGTGGCGAACACCGCAAACTGCACGGATGGCACCAGCACGGCACGCAGCTTGGCCCGCCGCAGCGCCACCTTGTACGAATCCCCAATGGAGCCCGAGTAGCTCTCGATGAGAGCGAACTCGGCGCCAAACCATTGCACGACCCGGATTCCGGCGATCGCCTCCTCGGCGGTGGCGTTGGCGTCGGCGATGCGATCTTGGAAAGCCGTGGACAGCCGCTCCAGCTTCCTCCCCCAGTACTTCGCCACCACGATGAGCAGCGGCACGATTGCGAGAACCGTGAGGGTGAGCTGCACCGAGATGATGAACAGCATGACGACCCCACCGATGAGCGTGAGTGTTTGGCTGGTTGCCGAGGCGACGGCGTTGGACACGGTCGATTGCACGACGCCAACGTCCGACGTGAGCCGCGAGGTGATCTCGCCGGTCTTGCGGGTCTCGAAGAAGGTTACCGACAGCAGCATGAGGTGGCTGTAGAGCTTCTTGCGCAGATCGGCCACCACGCCTTCACCCACGGCGGACAGCTGGTAGTTCTGCACGAAGCTGAACAGCGCCTGCACGGCGAAGACCCCGAGCAGGAGCACTGCGATTTGGTTGAGCGACGACGGGTCACCGTCGGCGGTGGCGCTCAGTGCGGTGTCGACGAGCCGACCCACCACCAGCGGGAACACGAGACCCATACCCGCAGAGATGAGGACGGCGGTGAGCGCCAGAGCGAGCCGGCCCCGGTACGGCTTGAGGAAAGAAAACAGCCGGCGGACCTGGCGCAGCTCAGCCGTTGTGATCTTGGCGTCGATGTCCTCGATGTTTCTCGACCGTTTGGGGCGGCCCCTTCTGTCTGTCGCCATCGGGTCACAGTCTGACAGGGTTCTGCCCGCTACGAGTCGTCAGTCGTGCTTTCGCTTCTTTCGGAGCTCTGCGCGACCTGGTCGGGTGAAGATTGCGTCGTACCCGTCAGCGTCCGCAGGGGTTGGCTGGGGCGTAGTCGATCTGCACGACCGGGTGGCCGGGCGCCTCGATGAAGGTGGGAATCAGACAGGCGTCGACGCTGCCGTCGGCCTCGAAGATCACCTGGGCGACAGCCGTCGTGGAGCCCGCCGTCGACAAGGTGGGCCACACGAAGTTTCCGAGACCCCAGGCGACCGGGACGCCGTCGACGAACTCGAGCGGCTGTAGGCGGTGGGCGTGGTGGCCGAAGATGGCGTCGGCGCCGGCGGCGATCATCGCCTCGGCGCGCACCCGATCCTCGGGCCGCGGTTGTGTGTCCAGCTCAACCCCCCAGTGCACGGTGACGAGCACGATGTCGGCGATCTCGTCGGCTGCGGCCACGGCGGCAGCCATCGTCTCTGCCGTGTCGCCGTCGGCCATGCCGGCGCGCTCATCGGTGGCGATCCAATCTGGTGACGGGACCACCCCGCCAAAGCCGAGAACCGCCACGGTCCAGCCGTTGATCTCGAGGATGGCCGGCCGGTGCGCCTCGGCAGCGTCCCTGCCGACACCGACCGGGGCGATGCCGGCAGCTTCGAGGTTGGTGCGCGACTCGAGCAACGCATCCTTCCCGTAGTCACCTGAGTGGTTGTTGGCGAGATTGGCCACCTCCACCCCTGCCTGGCGGGCGATGGGCAGCGCTGCGGTGTCACAGCGGAAGGTGAACGACTTGGGCAACGCCGAACCGAGATTCGACGCGGCGCACTCCAGGTTGATGATGGTGAGATCGTCGGTGGCGAACATGTCCTGAAGTCCGGAGAAGGCGAAGCCGTAGCCCTCGGTGGCGAGTCGCGGGATGTAGCTCGGGTCCAGATTGACGTCGCCGGTTGCGCTCACCACCAGCCGCTCTCGCGGCGGCGTTGTCGAGGTGGTCGTTGCTGTGGTCGATGGCGGCAGAGATGAGAGCGACGCCAGGGTTGTCATGCTGGCCGTTGTGTCCGCAGCGCTTTCCGATTCGGCGGCCGCGGAATCGGCTGCAGAAAGGGTCGTGGCCACGGTTGCCGGGGCTGCGGCCGTCGACGCTGCCGGTTCTGCAGCCGCCCGAGGTTCGGCATCACCGCTGCAGGCGGCAGCCAGCACCACAGCGGCGATCGAGGCGGCGCTTCTCCCGGCGATGGACACCGGGAGAATGTAACGGGAGCGTCCGGCTATGCGGAGCTATGTCCTGCGGTGCCGCATGCGCCCACGCCGTCCCGTTGCGGCGTGTCGTCGGATCAAACAGACACCGGGCTGGCCCGGCGGGCGTTGAGCGCAGCTGCGATGTCGCGCACGGCGCCGGCCGCAGGGTCGTCTGGTTGTGCGCTCACGAGCGGTAGTCCCTTGGCATAGGCAAACATGAAACCCTCGCCCGCCGGGATCAGTCCGAGCAAGTCGCACTCGAGATGCGCCCGGACTTCTTCCATGTTGGTGCTGACACCGAGACGCGCCCGGTTGACGAGCACTGCCGAGACGCGGCTTCGGGGCACGCCGAGCGACCGCATCGATTCGAGATGCGCCGCTGCGGACCACACCGCACCCGGCTCGCGCTCGACGACGAGCACGATGTCATCGCAGCTCCCGAGTGCGGCGCACGTGGCGGTGGTGAGAGGGTATGGCAGGTCGAGGAACACATTGGAGCCCAGCGACGCCAAACGGTCGACGACGGTCTCCGCCAGCTCCGCAGAGAGCTCCTCGACGACCTCGCCGGGTTGCGGTCCATACAGCACCTTGAAGCCGGCAGGATGGACCATGAGCTTGCCGGCGACTTCCTTGCTGCGGACGTCGTGCGGTTGCAGGGTGGTCAGCTCGGCGAACGACGCATCCGGGATCTGGCCGAGCTGCTTGGCCGCGGTGCCGAGATGGCTGCGTAGCTCGCACATGATCACCCCGTCGCCTTGCTCGGCGAACGTTGCTGCCAGATTGAGGGTCAGCGTGGTCGTCCCCACACCGCCCTTCGAGCCGATGACCCCGATGACCCGTCCCTGCTCGGTCTGGTGATCGCGCTGCAGGCGGCGGGTTCGCTGCAGCAGGGCGGTGACTCTGGCGACCATCTCTTCCGGAAGAATCGGTTTCGCCAGATACTCGTCGGCGCCGGCTTCGAGCCCTTCGATCTTGTCGGTCACCTGACCGCGTGCGCTCAAGATGATGATCGGCATGTTCGCGGTTGCGGGGTTCGCCCGAATGCGTTGACACACCTCCAGACCAGTCATGTCGGGCATCATCACGTCGAGGATGATGAGATCGGGATCGTGCTGCCCGACGGCGGCGATCGCCTCGACACCGGTGGTCGCCACGAGCGTCTCGTATCCCTCCTGTTG
>JBFISM010000081.1:0-16510 GCA_041608535.1 Acidimicrobiia bacterium | reverse complement strand
TGCGTTCCCGCTCAGCCTGTTCTCGCTCTTCAATGCGCTGCCGATCGGCGCGTTCTCGCTCTTCCTGGCGCTCCCGCTCGTGGCGCTCGGCCCTCTCCGATTCTGTTTCCAAGGCCCCCGCTCCAGTGTTCCAAGTCCCACATTTGGCCACCCAACACGCTAGCGATCCGGGGGCCTCTCATCGGTGAATCGGCATCAATCGCGGGGCACGATGCACCCACGACACCCATCACGCCCCGCCCATATCTGCTGCGGTCCCGGTCACGTCCGGCGGCGTGCCGGGTAGGTGTGTCCGTATTGCGTGTTCGATCAAGTCCACCGGACGACGCTCCCCCGGCACCTTGTCGTCCTGCGTTCGATCCCGGAGATTGTCGACTTCGTCGACCCCTCGTTCCACATCCGGATGACCCGCAGCTTGCGCCACGCGCTGGCGAGCCCTGGAAACATGAAGAAACGCCTTCCAGGTACAGATCGGCTGTGATCCCTTGACCTTCGAGCAGCTCGAGTACATGGGAGTCTTCGCACGGACTCGCGGCGTGCTGGTCGGCAACGACGGGTCCGGCTTCACGGGCGGACCGCCGCCGGTGCCATTCGTGGACATACTTCTCGATGTGGCGGACGGCTACGACTTCCCCATCGTCAAGTGCGATGACTTCGGGCACGCTTGCCCGAACACGGTGCTTCCCATCGGGGTGAGAGCGAAGCTCGATCCCGCAACCGCCACGCTCGAGATCGTCGAGCCCGCCGTTCGCTGACGTTTTATACGTCTGGTCATGCGATGTGGCGTGGGCCGACTCTCTCGATGTGAAGGGGGCAGCCGGACGAATGCCGTTCAGAGACGCTCTGCGGTTCGGGCCAGCGTGCCTGTGATCCACTCGTCGATCAGAGCCCACGTGTCGTAAAGCCACCGTTCCAGGTGGGCAGGCTCGGGGATCTCTTCTGCGGGGACTTGCCATGTCTTCGCGGCGACCGTCGTATCGATCGGCATGGCGCGCCAGATGTCAGCCGGGGTGAGAAAGGCCTCCAGCCCGGCGTGGCCGATGAAGAAGACGTTTGCGTCTTCCGGGGCCGCGTCCAAAGCCGCCTGGACGCCGGTCGTCCGAGGCGGCAGCGTGATCCGCAGATCCTCGGCCCGCTCAGCGAGGTCGGGGCGTCCGATCTCCCGGAGCTTGCGAATGGCGTGGGTACGCCGGCCTTCTGTGTAGTTCGCCCCCTCAGGGAAGATCACCAAGGCATCGTCCTTCCCCATACCACCGGCCAGCTCACGGATGGATCGAATGAGTGCCTCGCCGCCCTTACGACCCACCGGAACGAACGCGGTCGGTGTCCGGTTCAGCATGACATCAATTGCCGGGTCCCACTGCAGGAAGTCCTTGAGCACGATCCTCGGCCGTCGCTTGTAGCCGTTCACCAGGAAATGCAAGAGAAGGATGGAATCGCCGGGTCCGGCGTGGCGGCTGAGGATCAGAGCGGGTTTGCGGTCAGGCTGGCCCGCGGTCTGGGGAGGCGCATCCTCGAGCGCAACGTCGAGCTTGAAAGCTCGTTGCGCCGAGCGCACCACCAACCACAGCATCGCGCCAAGCACCATGAAATGGGCCCGCTGGAACGGCTCCGAACGGATCTTCCAACCGAATCCAGATGCAACCCACAGGGCGAACAGCGTGACCAGAGCACCGACCTCGACCGCCAGATACAAGAAGAGGAACCAGGCCACCCTGAGAATGCGCCAGTTGCCCGGAACGAGCCGCGACACGATCAAAGCGATGAGCACCCACAGCGGCAACGCCACCACGGCCAAAACGAGACCGACGACGACCGCCGGATCGATCACGAGCCTCCGCAGCCACTTCGGCGGGAGGCTCATCGCAGCCCTGTCCCACCGAGCGCAAGCCTCGCCCAGGCCGCCTCGTCGATCAACTCGCTCGTTGCGGCCGCCTGGCACCAGTTCGGTGGACGCCGGTCGAAAACCAGAGGCGTACCCGAGGGCAGGGCGCTGAGTTCGAGGGCGCACCGCCCTCCGCCGCCCCCGATAGCGAATACTGTCGTCACAGAGCGACGATAAGCCGCCCGGCACCGGTTCGCGCCTGCGCAACGCCGGAACGCGGCCGGCTCACGCGACTCGAGCGTCGGTGCCTCTGGGACGTGGCGATCTCTGTCCGGAGGGGCACCTGCGGCCTACGCTCACGTGAGGGGTCGCGAGCACATGTTCCAGTTCACGAACCGGCAGAAGAGGGAGATCGCTCGCATCTTCGTTGTCGTCGTCGTCATCAGTGCGCTACTCGGGATCCGGACGCCGGTAGGTGGCAGCCCCATCTGTACGGAGCCCTCGCCGGCTCACTCATGACAATCTTCTCCATCGTTGTTCGTGAACTGGTCTGGCACAGCCGACTGGTGCGTCTGTCGTTTCGGCCATTCACACTGATCAATGGGCTGCTCACGCTCTGTGCGATCATCCTCGGATTCCAGCTGGCCGCGCTTCCCTTCCCGGGGCTGGGATGGGTTGTCAACGCACAGCTGCTCATCGTGGGCGTTCTCGTCACTCTCGGCGTCACGTTGTGGACCACTGCGAATCGGTTTCTCGGCGTGGGGACGCTCGGGAGCCCCCTCACCGGCCGCTACCACCACCCGATACGAAGACCCGGCTTTTCTTCGCCGACCTCGCGGACTCCACCCCGCTTGCGTTGCATCTCGGAGATCTCAGGTATCACAGTCTCCTCAATGCGGTGTTCACCACGATCGGCCCGACGATCGATCGCTATGGCGGGGCTGTTCACCGCTACATCGGCGACGAGATGATCGTTACGTGGACGACGCCCGTCGGCGTCCAGGACGCCACATGCGTTCGGTGTGCTCTCGCCATTCTCGACAAGCTGAATCGGTCGGCGCCCGCATTCGCTGATGAGTTTGGAACCGCTCCCCGGCTGCGGGTCGCGCTGCACGCCGGCGAGGTCGTGGCAGGTGAGATCTCGGGACAGAAGCGAGAGATAGTGTTCTCCGGCGACACGATCAACACCACGGCCCGAATTCAGGGGATCGCATCCGAGAAGGATCGTAGCCTGGTGATCTCATCAGAGCTGCTCGCTGCCATCGGCGCTTCCGAGGCTATCGATGTCGAGTCATTGGGAGAGTTCCGCCTGAAAGGGCGAGAACAGGCTTCCGAGCTCTTCGCAGTCACCGCCGCCGGCTGAACGCCCAGGTCATCCGCGAATCAGAAGGCTGCGTTGGTGCTGGAAGATTATGCGGCTTCGTACGTGGATCGTCCTTCACAGGACACTTTGACTCTGTGGCTGCAACCCAACTCCAGGCGACGGCACGTCACCAGATGGACGGGAACGACACGAACGCCGATGAAACGCCATACAGGACAACACTGGCCGGACGCACTGCACCACATCACACCGGGTCTGTGTGACTACGGATCAGAAGGTTGAGGGTTCGAGTCCCTCCGGGCGTGCCACCCGAAACCCCTGCAAGCTGAAGAGGCGAGGCCCCTTGCGTAGCAAGGGGCCTCGTGCTGTGAGCCGTGGCTCGACCGCTCAACCAGCGGAGCACAGTCGTCGATATCATTGCCCGATCTCAACCGCCCGCGGCTTCGACGGCGGCGTCTGCGGCTTCGATGGCGGCGTCTGCGGCTTCGATGGCGGCGTCTGCTTCCTCAATCAGGCCGTCGGCCGCTTCGACGAGGGCGTCTGCTGCTTCCACTGCAACGTCTGCGTCCTCGACTAGCCCAACCGGGTTGCCGGCAGCGATCGCAGCTTCGATGGCGACGTCTGCGGCTTCAATGGCGGCGTCTGCGGCTTCGACGGCCGCGTCTGCCTGTTCGGTGATCTCGTCGGCGTGCTCAACTGCTTCATCGGCCGCAATGAGTGCCCTCAATGCCCGCCGCAAGGCAGCTCGGTTCGTTGTACGGTCGAGCGCTCGAACTTCGTCGATCGCAGCTTCGACCTTGGCGTCGGAATCCTCGACGAGAGCATCGACGGATTCGACGAGCGAGTCGACGCCTTCAATCATGCCGTCTGCGGATTCGATGAGCGCATCGGCATGGTCCATCGACTCGTTGGCGAAGACCTGGTCTCCATCTGCGATCGAGGCGAGAGCGCTTTCGACGACGGCATCGACGGTTTCGACCACCGTATCGACGCTCTCCACTGACTGGTCTGCTGCCTCAATCGACACATCGGCGGTTTCGATCAGCAGGTCGGCACGCTCGATCAGAGCGTCCGCAGTGTGGATGGAAGCGGCGCGGGCGGGTGCGTTGGTAACCAGTCCGAACTGCAGCAGTCCCAGAGCGAGAGCGGTGATGAGGATGAGGATGACGACTCGGACGAGTCGATGAGTGAAGACCATGGCGCCTCCTGGCGTTTGCGGGTCGTATTACTTCCCTGGGCCGCACACCGGCGGTCCACCCCACCTCCCTGTTCTCCCCGGGGCGGGACCTCCGGTTGGAGGTTTGTCACCAATTGTCACCGTAGTCGCTGCTGAAGAGCGATGCGTCTCGAGGGCGGGGGCTCGGCGGGTCGTGTCCGGGCTGGCGAATCCATCTGCACCAAGAGTCCTCGCCGCATGGGCTCCCCACGAGGGGCATCTCACCTACGGTGGCGGGCGAGGTCGTCACGCAACCCAACTCGGGCGCAGCAGACGACACCAGATCGACAGAACGACGCGAAGCCGCCGAGAAGAGCCACACTGGTTGGACGCAGCGACACCAGATGGCACAGGGTCTGTGTGACTTCGGCTCAGAAGGATGGGGCCGGTCGCAGGCGACAGGTTCGAGTCGCTTCGGGCGTGCTCAGTTCGCCGCGGCGTCGGCGGCAGGGCGTTCGTAGTCCGAGGGCCGACGCCCTTTCGGACCCTCGCAACGGTCGTGACGCCACGCCACGCCACATCGACGCAGGGACGGCGCCTCCTTCAGGACAGATCGAGCCGCCCAAGGAATCGGCCGCTGCTGTTCCCTGTCAAGTCGTCGGGTCGACCGGTTTTCACATCCAACGTATGGCAGCCGCCCGCCTCGGATCAGGGCGACGAGCCCGACTACGAACGAGGTCCATGCGAGCCGGTGGAGGCTGGAAGGTGCCAACGCTCCGAATCTGCTGTCGGACGAGACCCCGCTTGAGCCGTCGGCGTTCATGATTACGATGGCCCACTCCCCGCTCTCGATCATCCAGTCGAGCGTTAGCTGTCCGGTGCTGCTTACCGACGTCACCCAGAGCCGTTGTGCGATCAAAGCGTCTGGCGTCGGATTATCTTCGTGCCGGGTGTACTCGACCGAGGTGATGTCGTCGATGCTGCAGTTCCACTCCGTGGGCTCCTCGGGGGCGACCCGATCCAGGTACCCGTCGATGGCGGCACCGGGTGCGATGCCCATGAAGAGCGCATCGGAACCCGAACGGACGCCCTGCTGCATCCGGACATCGTTCGGCGAGGAGAAACCGAGGAGGAACGACTTCTCGCCCGCGCACTCGTAATGACCCACGCAGCAGTCCCACGTTGTTCGTGATGACTGCGAGGGACGACCGGTCGTACGTCAACGGGCTACTCAAGAGGTACCCGTCGGCATCGCGATCCTGGGACAACGGCGTGAGCCCGCCCCTTCTCGCAGACCAACTCAACGTGGGACCGAGCGCCGAAGCCGATCTCCGGCGCTGCGATACACGTTGCTCATGCCGGACAGATCCCTCACCGCCCCGCGCCATATCGAGCATGAGGTTTCGAGCCGATCCGGCATGATGTGCTAGCTCGTCAGGTGGCAGCCGGGCACACCCAAGGTCTGGGCTCTGCCGCCTGGGAGCCAAACTGGGAGCCATTCGCCGTGGACTTGCGTGGACGGCTGTGGACTCCAGCGGACTCGAAAGCTCGTCGTTCCTGCCTGTATGGACTCCCGTGGACGCCCACGGACACGGCTTGGAGATCTACGGATCAGAAGGTTGGGGGTTCGAGTCCCTCCGGGCGTCCCACCGAAACTCCTTGCACGTCCTTCAGGTCGTTCTGTTGCCGGCTGAGGGCGAGGGCCCGGTCACGTCCCGTGGCCTCTCGGTCGGGCGAGGCGGACGGTGAGGTCGCGTCCGTGGAGCGTTGTTTCGTGAAGTGCTTCGATGGCGTGTCGGGCTGCGGATTTGGGCATGTCGACGAAGCCGAACCCTCTCGAGCGTCCGGTGCGGCGGTCGGTGATGATGGTCGCCTGGTGTACCTGGCCGTGACGGCCGAACAGCCTTGCGAGGTCGGTGTCGGTGGTGGCCCAGGGCAGATTCGCTACGTAGATGCTCTGTGGTTCGATCGTCGCTGGACGCTTTCGACGGCCTGATCTGATCGCTGCCGGTGCTCTCCTTGGGCTTCGGTCCGGGTGCGTGCCCGGGACGTCGTGGCTGATGGCCCCGCCTCCATGGACGAGATCTAGGCGTGGCGCCTCGATCGGGGTTCGTAGGTCCAGCTCGTGCTGGAGGCGTTGCACGGCACGTCGTTGATCCGCTGTGATGAGACTGACGACGGTGCCGGCGGCGCCGGCGCGTGCGGTTCGTCCGGACCGGTGAAGGTAGTCCTTGGCATCGGCGGGTGGGTCGAAGTGAATCACCGATGCCACCGCGTCGATGTGGATACCTCGGGCAGCGACGTCGGTGGCGACCAGTGCTTGCGCCCGACCCGAGGCAAACGCCGCCAGCGCTCTGGTGCGTTGGTTCTGACTCCGCCCTCCGTGCAAGGCGACCGCATCGACGCGGAGTTTGCCGATCTGTTTGGCGAGCCGGTCGGCGCGGTGGCGGGTGCGGGTGAACACGATGGACCGGCCGGCCGCGTCGACCAGATCGGCGGCGTGTTGCACACGGTCGCCGGGTTGCACCAGCCAGAAGTGGTGGCGAGCGTGTGTCGTCGCCGGTTCCACCGCTGCTGCTTCGTGGCGGACGGGATCACGTTGGTAGTCACGGCTGAGCACCGCCACGTCGCCGTCGAGTGTCGCAGAGAAGAGGAGGGTCTGCCGGCGGGGCGACGTGCGATCGAGGATGCGGCGTACTGCGGGCAGGAAACCCATGTCGGCCATACGGTCTGCTTCGTCGACGACGACGATGTCTACCTGGCTCAGATCGACGGAGTGCTGGTCGATGAGATCCTCCAGCCGGCCGGGTGTCGCCACCAGAACGTCGACGCCCTTGCGGAGCCGGCTCTTCTGGGGCTCGTATCCAACGCCCCCGTACACAGCCAGCACACGCCGCTGCACGGCAGTGGCGAGCGGGCTCAACTCCTGTTTGATCTGCTCGGCGAGTTCCCGCGTTGGAGCCAGGACCAGCGCTCGCGGTCGACGCGGGTTTGCCCGTCTCACGCTGGCGAGGAGGGGGAGCCCGAAGGCGAGCGTCTTGCCGGAGCCGGTCGGGGCCTTGCCGGACACATCGCAGCCGGCGAGGGCGTCGGGGATGGCGACGGCCTGAATGGGGAAGGGTTCCGCAACGCTGCGGTCGGCGAGGACGCGCACGAGCGGCTTGGGGAGCCCGAGGTGGGCAAAGGTGGTTGTCATGATGACTCCTGGCCGCAGGCGGCCGGTGGACGAGTGGGCCGATATCTCACTCGACCCGCGTCGCGAGCGACCTGGGGATCGAGTATCGGCCGAAGAGGCGGTCCAACCGGGCGAGAGCAAGAGCCGTGTGGTCACCGGTGAAACGACTCTGCGCTGGCCTCCAACCGGTGCGGCCTGCGCAGAACCATAACAGCGACCCGGGCAAAGCGATACAGAGGGCACGATGACCGAGGGAGTGCCGGCCACGGCTACGGTGGGGGGACCAAGCAGAAGGGCCGGGATTCGCAGATGAGTGTCGGGAGCATGGTCACGCTGACCGTCGAGCGCATCCTGAAGCCGGTGGAAGGGATGCATCGGGCTGTTGCTGCGCCTTGGTTCGCAGCACTTGGTGCCGTTGGCAGACCGGTTCGGGTGACCCATGACGTGATCTCCCGGGTCGTCTACGGATCGATCCGCATCGGCGCAAGAGCGGTGGGTGTTGGGCTGGACACCCGCGTGGCCCCCGACTCGTCGTCCGCCGATCCTGCTCAGGCGTTCGTCAACGGATTGTGGGGCGACACCCTCGGGCGACACGAGCCCGGAGTGGGGACCTCGATGAGTATCCGCAATCGGCAAGGCGTCCCGATACCGCTCGGGCCTGAGCTCACTGCGGCGTTCCCAACAGCGACGGATCACCTCGTCGTTCTGGTGCATGGGCTCGTCAAGACGGAGCGCAGCTGGCACGGCACCGACACCAACCCCGGTCTGATGCGCGCACTCGAGGACGATCCGGTGCTCACGCCGGTTGCGCTCCGCTACAACACGGGACATTCGGTCGAGACCAACGGGGCACGACTCGCCTCGCTCCTCGAAGCGGTCCACGCCCGCTGGCCACGGCCGGTGCGATCCGTAGCGCTCGTCGGCCACTCGATGGGTGGCCTGGTGATCAGAAGCGCCTGTGCAGCCGCGACCCACGCCGGGCACAGCTGGATCGAAGATGTGAGGGACGTCGTCACCATCGGATCGCCACACCGCGGTGCACCACTGGAGAAGTTCGTCAACGCCGCGGCGTTGGCCCTCAAAGTCACGCCCCAGACCCGGGCCCTCGCCGACTTCCTCGACACCCGCAGCCAGGGCATCAAGGATC
Organism: Acidimicrobiia bacterium; assembly: GCA_041608535.1. Lineage (GTDB taxonomy): Bacteria > Actinomycetota > Acidimicrobiia > Spongiisociales > UBA5794 > JBFISM01. Next base: position 7,883 of record JBFISM010000081.1, on the reverse strand, counting down.
TCCGGCACGGTCGCATCGGCTACACCGTGGATGAGGAGCCGGAAGGCCATGCCCGCCTGCCGCATCTCGAACATCATTTTGTCGCAGGAGTCATCACTACCAACCCCGCGCATCCCATCGGTGCGGTTGTCGGGGATCTGATGGTGCGGCCGGCGAGCAGCACCCGAGCACCAAGACTGGAGCCCACCAACGTCGCGATCCTTGGCGGTGTCAGCCACTTCGATTTGCTCCACGAGCCCGCTGTGATCGACCAGGTGATGGCCTGGCTCGCACCATCCCGATAGCGGCCAACGATGCCGGCCCGCCGTCCGGAGTTCCCCGACTACGAAGGAAGCCGGCCGGCTCCGCAGCGTCACCCGGTACGCTGACGTCGGCCCCTCGGGTGGCGACTCACACTCTCTCCTCGTTCAGGGACCGGACTGCCGCGGATGGGCGGTGCCGGAACACGCGACCCAGAGCGCAGGACTGCTCCTCGCTCAGAGGGGCGGGAGCATGATCGTCGACAAAGGAGCGCACCCTTGGTCGCAACGGATCGCTGGGACGGCGGGGGCGCATACGAAGCGTTCATGGGTCGATGGAGTCGACTGATCGCCGACAGATTCGTTCAAGCGATGAGCGTTTCTGGGGGTCTCCGCTGGCTGGACGTGGGGTGTGGTACCGGGGCGCTGCTTCATGCGGTCACCCAGGTGTGCTCTCCTCAGGAGGCCGTTGGTGTGGACCCGTCCGCGGAGTTCGTTCAGGTCGCCAGGGCTCGGCTCGGAGAGCAGGCAGACATCCGGGTTGCCGGCGGCGAAGAGCTGCCCTTCGGAGACGACACGTTCGACCTGGTGGTGAGCGGACTCGTCCTCAACTTCGTCCCCGATCCTCTGGCAGCCGTTGTGGAATGGAAGCGGGTGCTTCGCCGTGGCGGGTCGATCGCCGCCTATGTCTGGGACTACGCCGACGGAATGGAGTTCCTCAGGTGCTTCTGGGATGCCGCTGTCGGGTTGGACGCAGCAGCAGCCAGCCTCGACGAGGGTGTCCGGTTCCCCATCTGTCGTCCCGAACGCCTGGCCGACCTCTTTGGTCGGGCAGGCTTGTCGGCCGTACGCACGGGAGAGCTGACCGTCGACACTCGCTTCACCGGTTTCAACGACTACTGGACCCCGTTCCTGGCCGGGCAGGGACCGGCACCGGGCTACGTCGCCGCCCTCGGCGATTCGCAACGAGCCCGCCTCGAGGCACGACTCAGATCGACCGTTCCCGTGTCCCACGATGGATCGATCCGCTTTTACGCTCGGGCCTGGACCGTCAGCGGTAAGCCGTGACCGGGTCACACACTTGCGGCCAATGTGCTTCGGCCTCGACCACTACCCCGTGGTGTCGACTGCGATGGCCCCCGAGGTGCTCGGCTTCCGCAGCGGCAACCTGAGGGGTTCGATCGACGGAATACCTGGTACGATGCGTTCAGCTGCTTCGGCGGCGACTCACACTCTCTCCTTGTTCACGGACCGGACTGCAGCAGAGTCGGTACCGGAACAACTTGACCAAGAGGAGCGGGAGCGCTCTTCGTGCTGCAGAGAGGCAGTCGCCATGAACATCTACGTAGGCAACCTCCCATTCGACGCGACCGACAGGGACCTGCGCGCTCTATTCGCCGACTACGGGACCATCACCTCGGCATCGGTGGTTACCGACCGCGACACCGGTCGCTCACGCGGGTTCGGCTTCGTCGAGCTTGCCGACGATGCGCTCGCCGGCAAAGCCGTCGGACAGCTCGACGGCCACGAAATCGACGGTCGGCGCCTCACGGTCAACAAGGCTCGACCTCGTCCCACCAGGTCCTGATGACCGCAGAAACGGAGCGGCGAAGCGAAACGGACGAAGGGCGCAACCTGAACGCATTGGGACGCTGTTCCCGGTGTTCGATGCAAGTGCGGCGAGACGAGCTCGACATCCACCTCGCCCACGCCCACAACATCGGACCGCCGGTCAAGAAGGAGAATGGCAAGGACCGTCGCACCAAACGCCGTTTCGGCAGCGATGAGTGAATCCCCGCGCACCCGCTCCGCTCGACCGGAGCCGGGCAAACCCGGGTAGTTAGACACCGTGAGGTCGGGAGTCACTCGACCCATCGATGGCGGCCGACAATGTTGCCTGGATTGCGGGTATCCCCGTACCGAACCCGATTTCGCACGGTTTGCCGAGGGCTACACGGTGGACGCTGTTGGTGAGGATGTCGTGCACATCGACCTTGAAGCTGCCACCCGTCTCTTCGACGAGCCCTCCCGGTAGCTCTCGTCGGTCTGCGATCCATCGCTGTCGGCATTTGGTGCGCAAGAGATCGGACGGCGACGGTGATGTCGGCTGGAACAGCTCGACGGAGACCTGAGCCGCCGGCTTCTCGACCTGTGCAGTCATACCGGTGGCTTCGGAGTTCGGCCGCTGGGCAATCGCACCGCGACCTGGTTTTCCAGCCGGGCGCTGCGCCATGATCGATCCGCACGTGATCGCGCCTCGTCCAAAGCTGCGGCGAGGGCCTTTCCATGTCGTAGGGGAGAGGGTCGAGTACGGCGTCACTGCAAGAAGCGATCGAACGGCGCGGTGGCCAGCGCCGAGCTCGGCGCTACATGGATTCGCAGCTCCGCCGGCTGCGACTCTCAGAGCTCCCGGCAGCTCCGCGTTGTGACCTGTGATTCCGACCTTGGACGGTCCTCTGCCCTCCCGAGCATCCGGTACAGCCGATGCGTTGAGCTCCTGCTTAGCATGGTCGCCAGGCGGCGATGGTGACGGAGGAACGTGAGTGATCGGTACGTGATCGACGTCGATGTCATCGATGCGGTGATATTCGACCTGGATGGGGTGATCACCAAGACGGCGTCGGTCCACCAAGCAGCCTGGTCGCAACTCTTCAACGAGTACCTCCAGGATCGATCGGAACGTACGGGCGAACCATTCCGACCATTCGAGGCCGCGGACTACCTCGAGTACGTCGACGGCAAACCCCGGTACGACGGTGTGGCCAGCTTCCTGAATTCCCGTGGCATCGATTTGCCCCGGGGGACACCGGAGGATCCGCCCGACGCGGAGACCGTGTCTGGCCTCGGCAACCGGAAGAACGGGTACTTCCACCGCCACCTCGAGACGCACGGCGTCGAGTCGTACGACACGACCGTTGCGCTCATCAAGGAGTTGCAGCGTCAGGGCGTGGAGACTGCGTTGATCTCGTCGAGCCGGAATGTGACCGCGGTCCTGAAGGCTGCCGACCTGCTCGACCTCTTCTCCGTGCGGATCGATGGCGTCGTGGCATCCGAGCTCGGGATCCCGGGAAAGCCCCACCCGGCGGTGTTCTTGGAGGCGGCGTCGCGCGTCGGTGCCACCTCAGATCGTGCGGCCATCGTCGAGGATGCCCGATCGGGTGTCGAGGCGGGCCGCGCCGGTGGCTTTCGTATGGTCATCGGCGTCGATCGCGGCGATCACGCCGCCGCGCTCGCTGCGTCGGGAGCGACCGTTGTGGTCTCCGACTTGGAGGAGATCTCCGTGAAGCCGGTTGCGCCGGTGCCACGGTCCGATCTCCCCTCAGCGGCGCAGGCCGAGGACGTGATCTACGAGCAGCTCATCGGCGCCGAGCCCGTGGTATTCCTCGACTATGACGGGGTTCTCACCCCGATCGTTTCGCATCCGGACCTCGCTGTGTTGTCCGATCGAACTCGCGCCGTGCTCACCGAGCTCGCCGGAGTCGTGACCGTCGCCGTTGTCAGTGGTCGCGACGTGACCGACGTCCGTAGCAAGGTCGACGTTGCCGGCATCTACTACGCAGGCAGCCACGGCTTCGACATCATCGCCCCGTCTGGAGAACCGGTGGTCGACGAGCGTCTCGAGAGGTTCCAGAGCTACCTGGAACCTCTCGAAGCGGTCACCGCGAAGCTCGAGGAGCAATTGAGGGACGTGCCCGGCGCACAGGTCGAACGCAAACGGTTCGCGACTGCGGTGCACTACCGCCGTGTCGCCGACGCCGACTATGCGAAAGTCGAGGCCGCAATCGCCGCGACGGCCCCGGAGGTACCCTCGCTGCGGGTGGCGTCCGGCAAGAAGATCTTCGAATTCCGACCCGATTTCGACTGGGACAAGGGACGCGCCCTCAACTGGCTGCTCGACGAGCTCGACCTCGATCGGTACGCCGTCACCCCGATCTACCTCGGGGATGATACGACCGACGAGGACGCCTTCCGGGTCGTTCGCAAGCGTGGCATCGGGATCGTTGTGGGTCGTGACGGCGAGCCTTCGCATGCCCGCTACCTCCTCGGTGACACGGACCAGGTCGCGACCTTTCTCGCCGACCTCGCCGCGTCTCGGACACGATGAACCGCTGGACTCTCAGCTATGAGGGCTTCGATCCCGACGAGGAGCCGCTGCGCGAGGCGCTCTGCACGCTGGGAAACGGCTACTTCGCAACCCGGGGCGCCGCCCCGGAGGCGGCGGCTGACGGCACGCACTACCCGGCCACCTACGTCGCCGGGCTGTACAACCGCCTCGTCACCGAGATCGCAGGTCGCGACATCGTCAATGAGGACCTGGTCAACTGCCCCAATTGGTTGCATCTCCGGTTCCGAGTCGAGGACGGCGACTGGTTCACATTGCGGGATGCGCGGTTCGAGGAATATCGCCAGGAGCTCGACTTGCGACACGGAATCCTGACCCGCCTCTTCGTGTTCGAGGACGCTGCCGGCCGCCGCAGCCGGGTTGCTCAGCGCCGCTTCGTGCACATGGGCAGCCCTCATGTTGCGGGACTGCAAACTACGTTTCTCCCGGAGAACTGGTCGGGGCGCCTCCACGTGGAATCCGGGATCGACGGTCGTGTCGTCAACTCCGGGGTGGAGCGCTATCGCCAGCTCGCCAGCCAACACCTCGCTCCGTTCGAGCAGGGCCATCCGGATGCCGACTCGATGTACCTCCAGGTCGAAACGACGCAGTCACGCGTTCGTGTTGCGATCGCCGGTGTTACCACAGTACGGCGCAACGGCGGACGAATACCGGTCGAGATCGAGCAGATCGAAGCGGAGGCATTCGTTGCCCAGGGGCTTGCTCTCGACGTCGCCGAAGATGTCCCCGTCACCGTCGACAAGATCATCACGCTCTATACGTCGCGCGATCAGGGCATCTCCGAGGCGGGCGTTGCCGCTCGGACCTGGATCGGGCGTCTCGGTTCGTTCGACGACCTGTTGCAGTCGCACCAGATGGCCTGGGACTCGCTCTGGCAGCGATTCCATCTCGCCACCGGAGCCGACGACTTCGAGGCGATGGTGCTGAATCTGCACTCCTTCCACCTCATGCAGACGGTGTCCAAGCACACCATCGACCTCGATGTCGGGGTACCGGCGCGTGGCTGGCACGGCGAGGCGTATCGAGGGCACATCTTCTGGGACGAGCTGTTCATCGTCCCGTATCTGAATCTGCATCTCCCCGATCTGACCCGGGCGCTCCTGCTCTACCGCTACCGGCGGCTTCCCGAGGCCCGGTGGGCGGCGGCGGCAGAGGGCCTCGACGGCGCGCTCTATCCCTGGCAGAGCGGGAGCAGCGGCAAGGAGGAGAGTCAGGTCGTTCACCTGAACCCGAAATCGGGACGGTGGCTCCCGGACAACAGCTCGTTGCAGCGCCACATCAACATCGCCGTTGCCTACAACGTGTGGCAGTACTACCAGACGACGGAGGACGTTGCCTTCCTCGCGTTTGGCGGCGCCGAGATGATGGTGGAGATCGCCCGCCTGCTGGCGAGCCTTGCAACCTACAACCGGGCGATCGATCGCTATGAGATACGTCGAGTGATGGGACCCGACGAGTATCACGACGCCTATCCGGATGCCACCGAGCCAGGGCTCAACAACAACGCCTACACGAACGTCATGGCGGCTTGGGTGCTGTGTCGGGCCCAGGAGTGCCTCGACCTCGTGCCGCCGTTTCGGCTCGCAGAGCTCACGCAGAAGCTCCACCTTCGCCAGGAGGAGATGGCTCAGTGGGACGAGATCAGCCGCAAGCTCGTCGTTGCGTTCCACGACGACGGCATCATCAGCCAGTTCGAGGGTTACGGCGACCTCGAGGAATTCGACTGGGTCGGCTATCAGGAGCGCTACGGCGACATCCATCGGCTCGACCGAATCCTCGAAGCCGAGGGCGATTCGCCCAATCGGTACAAGCTCTCGAAGCAGGCCGATGTCCTCATGCTCTTCTACCTGTTGTCGTCTGAAGAGTTGCAGGCAAACTTCGCACGACTCGGCTATGAGATCGACGACGCCGCCATCCAACGCAACATCGCCTACTACGACCAGCGGACGTGCCACGGATCGACGTTGAGCCGGATCGTGAGCGCGTGGGTGCTGGCGCGGTCGGACCGTAAGCGGTCGTGGGAGTTCTTCAAGGGAGCACTGCTCAGCGATGTGACCGACATCCAGGGAGGAACCACACCAGAGGGGATTCACCTTGGAGCGATGGCGGGAACCGTCGATCTCGTGCAACGGGGGTTCACCGGAATCGAAACTCGCGAGGACACGCTGTGGCTGGACCCGACAATCCCCGAGGAGCTGCGGAGCCTGCAGTTCGAGATCTCGTATCGCGGTCTGCTGCTCGAGTTCAGCATCACGGCCGACGAGCTGACGGTGACGACACCGCCGAGCCAGGCGGGCCCCGTCCGCGTCGGGATACGGGACCAGCTCATCGAGGTGCACGCCGGAACTACGGAGGTCGTTGCGCTCTGACCTCGTCGAGGCGCAGCAGGCCGGGTCGGAGCCGGGACGCTGTCTGTGGCGTCGGGATTGGGGGGGGCGACGATCTGACGATGGCAAAACAGGATCAACCCGCGACCACCTGGCTGTTCACCGGTTGCGCCGAACCGCCGCTGTCCTGCAGGACCTATGTGTCCGTGGGCAACCGTCACGGTCGCCCGTTGCGCTCCTCGCTTCGTTCGACCCGCTGGAACAGCCACGGCGCGCCCGCGGCAATCCAGAATGCGATCAGGAACAAGCCGAGGCTGTTCGCAGTAAGACCGACATCACCGAACCCGACCCACCACATCGCCGCCACGCCGGTTGACCCGATGAGCAACCGCTGGGCACGTGGAAACCAGCCGAACGCAGGCGGGCACGCGATCCAGTGTCGCTCGATGACCAAGCCGAGGAATCCGCCTGTGAATGCTGCACCACCTCGCACTCCGCCCGGACTGTTGGCGAGCAGCGCTCCGACAATCGGTAGCCCCAGAGCCAGCAACACCTGGAACGTCGGTGACTGCGAGAAGAACAGGTCGATGAGTGTCGGTGCGAATCGCACACCCGCCCACAGCAAAGCGGCCCCGACGATGTAGCCACCGACGAGGTCGTGGGGGAAATGCACTCCGAGGTACAAACGAGAGAACGGCACCAGCACCACCGCACCCACGCTCACCAAACGCACCAGCGGATGCTGGAACGCCACGAACAGCGACCCCCAGATCACAACCGAGTGTTGGGCATGACCAGACGGGAAACCGAGCGAGTCGCCCTCGATCAGTGGCGACAGAGTGGGATCGTGCACCGCCGGCCGAGGCTCGCCGAAAGCCTCCTTCAGCCAGACGTTGGTGAGTGTCGATGCAGCAAGCACGATCGTGATCCGAACCGCCAGGTCGCGGTCGACAAGCCAGTACATCGCCGCCAGGAACACGAAGAAGAAGGGGGCCTCACCGAGCTCCGTTACGACTTGAAAGAATGCGTCGAAGGTCGGTCGCCACCCTTCGAGCGCCCGGACTACGTCAGCACCCGATTCGCGCAGTTCTTCCATCACACCATCACCAAGCCCCACCGTATCGCCTCGATCGGCACGTACGGCTCCGAGCTTCCGGACTCTGTCCACGAGCTTGGGGTGGAGCTCGCACGGTG
>JBFISM010000080.1:0-16573 GCA_041608535.1 Acidimicrobiia bacterium | reverse complement strand
GTGTCCTGGTACTCGTCGACGAGCACGTACCGGTAGCGGTTCCGATCGACCAGTCCGTACTCGGCCAGCCGGGTTGCCACCAGGAGCAGCTGGCCGTAATCGATGCGATTGCGAGCTATCAGTTCCGTCCGGTAGCGCTCGAGAAACGGTCCGAGGCCCCGCCATTGCGGCCGCTGTTCGGCCAGCATTTCCAGATCGGCGGGCTCGAGTAACTGTTCTGCTGCTCGCAGAGCCATGTCTGCGACCTCTTGGGCCAGTGTGGAGCTCCCCAGCATCGATCTGTACGCGGGGGACCAGTTGCCGGCAGGGTCGTCCACCAGCAGCTCATGGACGAGCGCCGTCTGCTCAGAGCCGGTGAGCAGCACCGGCGGCAGCCCCCAAGGCGTCTCGTCCGCATGGGCCTCGACCAGGGCCGCGGCGAGCGAATGGAACGTGGCGGTGGGAACCGGGGCGGCGGGCCGTTGTGTTCTCGTATGGATCCGGTCGGAGATGTCCGCAACGGCGCGCCGGGAGAAGGACAGCACGAGAATGTCGTCGCTGGGCACGTTGCCGGCCGTGAGGAGATGCGTCACCCGACGCACCAGGAACTCCGTCTTCCCGGTGCCGGGGCCGCCGACGACGATCTGCGGCCCGTCGGTGCGGGCAACCACCTCCTCCCAATCCTCGGGACGGATCCTCAGTTCTCTCAAGCTCGCTCCCGCTCGCAGCCCTGCCACGGTATCGCCCGCATGTGACAAGATCGCAAGCGAGACGGCTGCGCTGCGGTCGAGATTGTCAGATCTCGGTGACCCCGAGCGTCTCGAGCAGCGCATCGAGCTTCCGCTCGAGCTCGGAGACCCGGGCGCCGATAGCATCGGTGTCCGCTCGCACCGCCGCCGACGGGTGGTCCGGGTCGGCCGGCGGGGGCGCAGTGGTGGTGGTGTGCGATACGTCGGCTCCTTCGGTGGAAACCGTGTCCTCGGTTGCAGTGGCGATGAGGTGGCGAAAACGCGGCTCGTTCTGGCCGGGCCGGAGCGAGAGCTGTGAGACGAGCGGCGGCAGGATCTCCATGAGCTCGCCGAGAGTGCGCTTCACCTCGTCGAGCGACGCAAACGTCCCGTAGCGCTCTGTGCGCTGGCGCAGCTCTCCGGCCGTCTGATCTCCGCGCAACAACAACACGGCGAGCACGGCACATTCGGCGAGCCCGATGCCCAGCGCTCTGTCGAGCTTGTGCACGTATTTGATGACACGATCGCCCGGTTTGCGGTACAGGCTGGCAATGCCATGGTCGGTGAGTGTCCGCAGCGTGGTCGCGACGTCCGTTTCGCTGAACTCCACCACCGGGTCGCGGTTGGAGACCTGATTGCACGCCGTCGTGACCGCATTCAACGAAAGCGGATAGTTGTCCGGCGTGGTCATCGATTTCTCGATCAGCGCACCGATCACTCTGGCGGCCATTGGATCGAGCGGGAATCCTTCGGGCAGCGCCGGAGCTGAAGTCTCTGCAGTCATGGGTGCGACGATACCGCCGCCGGCCCGCGCCATCGGGGCACTGCCGTGTGTCATGGCTCATGATCCGGGCCGGAACGGGTCTGGCGCCAATACGGCGGAGCGACGCATGGCGGAGTTAGGCTGCGGCTACGTAGCTTCAGGAGGTCGGGTTGCCACTGTCACCCGTGACAGAAGCTGATCTGGAGTGGGCGTCGCCGCTCTACGACGAGGCGCGGCGCCAGTTCGAGCTCGTCGCCGAGCTGATGAATCTCGACGACAACATCCGGGAGCGCCTGGCGCTGCCACAGCGGTCACTGGCAGTGACCTTCCCATTCCGGCGCGACGAGTACCAGGAAGTCGACACGGTGCGCGGCTATCGCGTGCAGCACCTGCTCAGCATGGGTCCGACGAAGGGCGGGCTCCGCTACGCCCCGGACGTGAACTTGGGTGAGGTGGCCGCTCTCGCCATGCTCATGACCTGGAAGACGGCGATCGTGGGGTTGCCGTTCGGCGGCGCCAAGGGGGGCGTGCGGATCGACCCGACAACGCTGTCGCGCGCCGAGCTGCAGCGGCTCACCCGGCGCTACACGATGGAGATCGTCAACTTCATCGGGCCGGAGAAGGACATTCCGGCACCGGACATGGGGACGAACGAGCACGTGATGGCGTGGATCATGGACACGTATTCCACCCACGTCGGTCACACCGAGGGCGCCATCGTCACCGGTAAACCTCCGTCGCTGGGCGGTTCGGTAGCGCGACGGGAAGCTACTGGACGAGGTCTCATCAGCTTGGTCCCGCTGATCGGTTCGCACATCGGCATCCGTACCGACGGGGCACGAGTGGTGGTGCAAGGCTTCGGCAACGTCGGACAATACGCATCGCTGGCGGCGAGCCAGCTCGGCGCCAAGGTGATCGCGGTTTCGGACATCACCGGTGCCGTGCACAACGATCTCGGGCTCGATGTCGAAGCACTCATGGCCTACACCGAAGAGCATCGTGGCGTGAAAGGCTTTCCCTACGCCGACGAGATCACCTCCGAGGAGCTGTTTTCGCTCGAATGCGAATACCTCATCCCGGCGGCGGTCGGAGGTGTCATCCACGAGCACAACGCTGCCGACATCAGGGCGAAGTGTGTCATCGAGGGCGCCAACGGACCTACTACGACCAAGGCGGACGCCATGTTGAACGAAGCCGGGATCACCGTGGTCCCCGACGTGCTGGCCAACGCCGGTGGCGTCACCGTGTCGTATTTCGAGTGGGTCCAGGACCTGCAGAACTACTTCTGGACGGAGTCGGAGATCGTGGCGCGGTTGCGGGAGATCATGAACCGGGCGTTGTCGGAGGTGATCGACGTCGCCACGGAGCGCAGGGTCGATCTGCGCACGGCGGCGCTCATCAAAGGCATCAGGCGGGTCACCGACGCCAAGCTCGCCCGCGGCGTCTACCCGTAGGCACGCGTCTGCAACCTCGGCGGCGCACTCCGAATTCGAGTGCACCCCTCGTTGCGTGTCAGTCCCAGTCGGGGCGACGCCGGAGTCGTTTCTTGTCCGCCTGGCGACGCTTCGCTTCGAGTCGCTCGGTGCGGGAGCGCCGGGTCGGTCTCGTCGGCCGGCGTTGCGGTGGGGGAGGGGCGAGGGCGGCGTTGAGCCGCTCGACGAGCTTGCGACGAGCGAGCTGGCGATTACGCCACTGCGAACGGGACTCGTCCGCCGTGACGACGATCCGTTCCGGCTCCTTTCCCAGAATGCGCTCCTTGGAACGATCATCGAGCGCGCGAGATGCGGCAACGTCGAAGGTGAGGATCGCCTTGGTGGCGGACCGATTGGCATGCTGGCCACCCGGCCCACCCGAGGTCTCGAAACGCCAGGTCAGCTCGCCGTCCGGGATGACGACGCCTCCGCTGAGCCGCAGATCCACTACCCGGCCTGTGCGTCTGCGTCGTCCTCGTCGGCCCAAGCTGGACACAGTGGCTTGTACGAGCACCACGAGCACAGCGGTCCCGGGTTCGGGGGAAAATGCTCGCTCTCGATGGCCCGATTGATCGCCGACCACAATGCGTCGAGCTGGCGTCGCATGGCGTCGAGCTGCCGGTCGGTGACCGGTATCTCGTACACCGTGGGGCCGTTGAGGTACAGCAGCTTGAGACGCACCGGCGTGCGCCCCAGGCGCTGCCGGATCAACAGCGCATAGATCTTGAGCGCAAAGAACGCGGACAATGCATACCGTTCCGGTGGCGCCTTGCCCGTCTTGTAATCCGTGATCACGAGCCCATCCGCGGTCTCCTCCATCCGATCGAGGATGCCGCGGATAGACATCTCGCCCACCGACTCGGTCATGTCGAGCTCACGATCGAGAGGCTCGAATGCGCTCGGCTGTTCGATGAGGAAGTAGTTGGCGAGGATCTCCAAGCTCTCGATACCCCAGCGCCGCTCGCTGTCCGTATCTTCGAACAGGTCCGGGTACTCGATGTCCTTCAGCTCCTGCCAGGCGTTCCGGAAGAGATCGAAGAGCCGTTCCGGGGTCCGCTCACCAGCGGCCTCCTCGAAGAGACGTTGCAGCGCGAGATGCGCAGCCGTGCCCCGGGCCTGGTGCACGGTCGGCGGAGCCTCGATCTTGTCGATCGCCCTGAACTTGAAGAGCTGCGGGCACTGCTTGAAATCGCTGGCGCGACTCGGCGACAAGTTCTCCAGCAGCTGCGGAGTCGAAAGCATGGTGGTTTCCGTCGTCACAGCGTTGTCCGTGGCGATCGTACCGCTCGTCATGGTCACGACACTACCGCCTCGCAATGACAGAAACCACATCCGTGTGATTTCGAGACGAGGACGGCGAACGTCACCGCGTCGCGATTTCTTTTCTGACCTCGCGAAAACCAACCATGGATCCGGGTTGACGCTCGCCGAGCGGAGGGCGTACTGTTTCATCGCCTCGAAGGGCTTGCCCGGAGAGGTCGACAGGGCCGCTCTTCGGAGCGGTAGGGGAAGCGGAAGTCCGGGCAACCGGAGGGAAGCGGAACCGAACCTGGAAGGCCCGGAAGGCGCAAGCCGGACGGGTAAAGGGGACCTGAGCGGAGCTTCGGCGAAGCGAGGGGAACCGACCGCACGCAGGATCGAGAGATCAGGCGTACGGAACGCAAAGGCTTCGGCTTTTGGAGTCCCGGAACGGCTCTTCGGAGACGAAACGGGAGGCCCAGCGGGGCCGGAAATGAGCGGCTTGCCGCTCAGAGAAGGAACTGCAGGCCAAACATCGATGACGGCTTCGGCCCGAGTCGAACTGAGGTGTCCCTCGGGACGCCTCGGAAGAAAGCCCCGAGAGGGTGGACGCTTCGGCGGAAACTCCCTCGGGGTTTTCGTATTGATTGTCGGCTGGCTCCGCGTTGCCTTGCGGTGGAGGGGTTCAGGGGCGGCCCAGCCGACGGCTGCCGCGGGACGTGCGGGTGGGACAACCGCCGCACCCTTCGGGTGCGTGCGAACTTTGTTGCTGTGGTGGGGATGGTGTGTTGGGTCGAATGGCTCGTCGCGCTCGTGCCGGGTCTCCCTCCTTCGCCGGCAGGCAACATCGTTGTCGTGCACCATGAGCGCGTCTTACACGGTTGTCCGTGTGGGCGGCGGCCCAGCCGACGGCTGCCGCGGGACGTGCGGGTGGGACAACCGCCGCACCCTTCGGGTGCGTGCGAATGTGGTTGCTGTGGTGGGGCGGTTTGTTGGGTCGGTTTGTTGTTTGGGCTCGTGCGGGATCTCGCTCCTTCGCCAGCAGGCAACATCGTTGTTGTGCACCGTGAGCGCGTCTTCTGTGCGTAACGAGCACCGCCGGCGTGTCTGCTCAATGCAACGAGGCCCTCGATTTCTCTGGGGCCTCGTTGCATTGGGGCAGTCCCTCCCCGCGCCCGATCGTGGCGTCTCCTCATGTCCGGATCCGTGCCGACCCCTCGAAAAAATCTGAGGGTGCAGCCTGGTTCGGGACATGTAAGTTCAATCGGAGAGCACCTGGAGCCGCCGTGGCCGTCGTGCCCAGTCGAGACGAGAGGTTTCGCCGCCTCTTCGACGCTCACAATCGGGAGCTCCATGCATACTGCCTGCGCCGGCTCCCTGTCGACGACGCCAACGAAGCCGCTTCCGAGATCTTCCTGGTGGCGTGGCGTCGCACCGAGCGCATCCCGGAAGGCGACGAGGCGCGCTTGTGGCTGTACGGCGTCGCCCGCAACGTCGTCCGCAATTGGGAACGCAGCGGCCGCCGTCACAGCCGGCTCGTCGCCAAGGTCGGTTCCTTTGCGGAGAACCGTGGGGAGGATCCGGATGTGCAGATCGTCGTGCGTGAGGAGCACCGCGAGGTTTTCGACGCCATCGCCACGCTCGGCGATACCGACCAGGACGTGATCCGTTTGAAGCTGTGGGAAGGCCTCTCCAATGCCGAGGTCGGCGCCGTGCTCGCCATGACCGACCGCGCCGTCGAGGCCAGGTACGCCAGAGCGATCAAGAAGCTGCACAGGCACTTGGTGCGCAACAGCGCTCCACCACCGAGCAGTCCCTTCTCGGCCGAACCCGGGGAGGTGGCCTCATGACCGACACTCGGCTCACCATCGAACGTGTCATCTCAGCGAATCAGATCCCGTCGCTGGATACGTTGCCCGCCAGTGCGCTGACCTCGGCCGGCCTCCTCGCCCGCATCGACGAGAGGAGCATGGCAATGACCAACACCACTCTGACCCCTGTCCACGACACGGGCCCCGGCAACCGCCCGAACCGGTGGCGCGGACCACTCATCGCTCTGGCGGCTGCAGCGGCGCTGATTCTGCTCATCGGGGTCACCACCTTCAACGTCCTTCGCGGCGACGAGAATCCAGTGACCACCGAACCGCCGCCGACCACGATTGCGCCTGCGACGACGGTCGCTCCAGCCACGACAGCCGCACCAACGACGGTTGCTCGTACACCGCTGGAGATCCTGAACGGCTACATCGACTCTCGCAACCGCCACGATGCGGACGAGATGGCATCGTTCTTCGCCGACTCAGCGACGATCAGCGGTGACCTCGCCAGCAGTCCCAGCGGGTACGCCCCCGCCATGGACTTGGAGCGAGTCACCGGCTGGCACTTCACGCTTGGCACGTGCCGCGAGGCGCCCGGCGGTGTGGAGCAGCAGATCACGCTGCAGTGCCCCTTCACTTGGGAGAACGACTGGTCCAAGGCACTCGAGCTCGGCCCGATCGCTTCGGCCAGAACGGCCTTCACGTTCACCATCGTCGATGGCCAGATCGAGCGGCTCGACATGGTCTTGGACATCGGTGAGTTCTATACGCCGGTGCCGGGAACCAACCTCAGCGACGTCATGGACCCGTTCGTCGAGTGGCTGGATCGCACCCACCCGGACGACAAGTGGACCCTGTACGACGAGAATCAGTGTTTTGACGGCGGAGCGTGTGCTCCCCGGTTGACACCCGAGGCCATCGACCTGTGGGAGCGGTACTCCGCCGAGTTCGTCGAGTTCGTTGGTAGCCAGCCGGGCGAGTGAGACCGAGCCTCGAGGCGATGACAGGGTGTCGATTGCGTTGTCCACGCACATCACGGAGTTGTCCACAGGTTGGAGGGGCGGTTCGCGAAACAATCGAATGGCTCGCGAAAAAGAAGGTCGATTCTGGGTTGCGCCGCCCCTCTCGATCGCATACATTTTTCATCGTCGCCGACCCGGGGAACCGGGTCGACGGCACCGGCGGAGACCTTCGGGTCACCGCACCCGTGAAGCCGCAAGGCGGATCGGGCCCGCACCGTCGTAAGACGGGGCGGAGCACCACGTACGGTGATGGTCCTTCGGGACCGGCGGCCCCCTCGGGGGCCGGACGAAGACCTTCGGGTCGGATACGCCGCACGAGGTGGCTGCAAAGGCTTCGGCCGATGCAGCGGCACGGTCGGCGCCTTCGGGCGAAGGCCGAGCAGGAATTCCCCGAGAGGGTGGAAGTTTCGGCGGAAGCTCCCTCGGGGTTTTCCGCGTCTTGGGTGGAAAACACCTCTTGTGGAGCTCTCTGCGGAGCGGCCGGCCGGTATCCTGCTGGCATGCCATTTCCACGCAACCTGCTCACCGACGACGAGACCGTCGTCAGGGAGTTCCGTCCACATTGGCGCCTGCTTTTCATCCCGGTGCTCTGGGTCATCGCTGCGATCATCGCCATCGTGCTCGTCTATCAAGTGATACCGCCTGACGACTCGACGATCGATCTCATCACCTCCCTCGTCATCGTGGCCGCGCTCATACCGCTGACGGTGACGCCGCTGATCAAGTGGTGGTTCACGTTGTATGTGCTCACCTCTGAGCGTCTCATCCAGCGCTCGGGTGTCGTTGCCCGCCAGGGCATCGAGCTTCCTTTGGAGAACATCACCAACGTGTTGTTCCAGCAGAACGTGATCGAGCGGTTGCTTCGGTCGGGCGACCTCCTCATCGAGTCGGCAGGGGAGAGCGGCCAGAGCCGGTTCAGCGACATCCCGGACCCAGAGGAGTTCCAGTCGCTGCTCTACCGGACGCGAGAGCAACGGACCGGGACCGGGCGGGTTGCCGCCCCGGCCGATGCCGCAACCCAGCTGCAAAAGCTCGCAGAGCTGCACCGCGACGGCGTCCTCACCGACGAAGAGTTCGCCGCCAAGAAACAGGCGCTGCTCGACGACATCTAGCGTCAGCTGATGATTGCGCCGCTGCGCCCGCGGCGAAGACCACGTTTGAGTGCCGCAAGTTTCCGCCGCACCGAGCTGGGCTCTCGAACGAGATCGGCGTGAGGAAACGCCAGCGCACCAACCGTCTCCAGGTGAGGAAGCATGCCGTCTCGTCGCGATTTGGGCACGCGTTGTCCGGTCATGGTGGCGAGGCGGTTGGCGATCTGGATCGCCGCCGCCCGCTGGACGGCCGCCAGTGCCGTCTCATCGCCGAGCGCCGCGGCGACAGCCCGCGTGGCGTGGGTACCCGGCTGTGCCGACGAAGACGCCCGACCGAGCGCCACCAGCTCACGTCCGCCGCGGAAACCAATGTCGCCCCGACCGTCGGCAACAGCCTCGAGATCGATGTCGACCTGCTGCCGAGCCGCTGCGGCGAGTAGCGACTGCATGTGGACGAGAACGCAGTACGAGCATCGATTCGCCAACGACGCGGCGAGCACCACCGTCTCCATCTGCATCCGCATGGTTTCCGGAACTCCCTCCCGTCCCGAGTGCACCGATTCGGGGTACATCGTGTCGAGGAGGCGGTTCACCGTGCGGCGGATTCTCGGTGCGGCGGCGAGCGCTCGGCGTGGTCCCGCCGCACCGTCCATGGCCACCCATGCGCTGCGCCGGCGCAGACCGGGGGCCTCCTCGCTCACCGGGAGACCGGCTTGCGCCCGGGGTAGCGGCTCGGCGGCCTCGCCGAGCAGGGCGGTTGCGATGTCGATTCCGTGCACGGCGCCGACGACGCCGACGAGCTCGACATAGCCTGTCTCTCCAAGTGTCGCCACCATCTCGGCGACTGTGGTCTCGGTCGCCTCCCAGGGACGTGCGACGGTGAGCTCGATGGCCGCAATGGCTCTGCGATCCAGCGCCTCGTCGACCGCCTGACCAAGCCGAACGGCCCGCGCCGCAGCTGCGATGGCGATCCGATCGGCCCCGTCCCAGGCGTTCCCCGGTGCGGCGAGATCGCGCCACGTGCCACGAAAGAGCGAGCGCAGGTCGTCGGAAAGGTCGATGACGCCCTGCGTCAGGGGGAAGGGCTCGCCTGCGCACGGCACGACGGGCTGGTGATCTGCTTGCACGACTCGCGACCTCTCCCCACGTTGCCCAGTGCGAATGACCCGATCTCCCGCCCTCAAAGCTACCTCCCAAGTGTTCGTCGCGCGGTGCCAGTGTCGGCATTCCTGCACTCACCGAATCTCGCAAGACGGATGGCTACGTCCACGGTGACGGATGTCGAGGCTGAATCACCTGTGCGGAGGACCTGCTGTGCGGAGACAAGCGCACCAACCGACTTGTAGGCTCGCCGCCATGGTGGAGGAGCCCGGAGAGAAAGTCGTGGTTCAACCGCTGCCGGACAGCAACCGACGGTATCGCCGGGTGCGGTCGGTCCTCCTCGTGGTCGTCGGAGCGATTGCGCTGTGGGAGGGCTACAAGTGGGTGGGCGACGAAGTCTTGAGCGGGATGGTGCCGGGAACCGAGCTGCGGTTGCGCCCGCCGCCAAACGACACGGCGATGCCGCACGTCTGGGACATCGTATCGACGACGTTCGAGCCGGCGCGCCGCGGTGGTGAGGTGTTGTGGCTGCTGCTCGGCAAAGCCGCCTTGTTCACGCTGCGGGAAGCGGCGCTCGGCTTCGTCATCGGCGGGCTCATTGGCTTCGGGCTCGGTGTGCTCTTCGTCCGCTCGCAGCTCGCCGAGCGGGCGTTCATGCCATACGTCGTGGCCTCGCAGACGGTACCCATCCTTGCGATCGCACCCATGGTGGTGATTTGGGGCGGGCGGCTGGCCATCCCGCAGTGGGTGTCGGTGTCGATCATCGCGGCGTATCTCACGTTCTTCCCGGTGGCGATCAACACGCTCCGGGGTTTGCGTTCGCCACCGGCGACCGCAACAGAGTTGATGCGCTCCTACGCAGCCAGCGACAGCGAGACGTTGTGGAAGCTGCAGGTCCCGAGCGCGCTGCCGTACATCTTCACCGCCCTCAAGATCTCCGCTGCGGCCAGTGTGGTGGGCGCCATCGTCGGTGAGCTGCCCGCCGGGTTCGCCGATGGGTTGGGGAGAGCACTTCTCAGCTTCTCGCAGCAGTTCGGTGTCGCACCCGAGAAGCTGTACGTCGCCGTGCTGTTCTCGGCGCTGGCCGGTCTCGTGTTCGTGGGAGCGGTCTCGCTGGTCGAACGGCGTGTCGTCGGCGACCGGCGGAGGCTCGCCGGGTGAGGCCGGCCGTGGACGCTCCGGACGCTGCAGGTGACCTCGTCGTCGCCGCCTCCGGTGTCGGCAAGATCTTCGGGGTGTCGCAGGTGAACGGGGTGGAGGCGCTGCGCAACATCGACCTCGAGATCCGTGCGGGCGAGTTCGTCTCATTGATCGGTCCTTCGGGGTGCGGCAAGAGCACGCTGCTGCGGCTGATTGGCGATCTCCTCGAACCAACGGCGGGGACGCTCCGGGTCAACGGTAAGACGCCACACCAGGCGCGGCTCGACCGTGACTACGGCATGGTCTTCCAGCAGGCCACACTGCTCGACTGGCGGTCGGTGCGGCGCAACGTGGAGCTGCCGCTCGAGATGGTGGGCGCCGGAAAGGTGGAGCGAGCCGAACGTGCCGTGGAGATGCTCGATCTCGTGGAGCTGCGCACCTTCGCCGACCGGCACCCCTGGCAGCTCTCGGGCGGGATGCAGCAACGGGTGGCCATCGCCAGGGCGCTGGTGTTCAAGCCCGAGCTGTTGCTGATGGACGAACCCTTCGGAGCGCTCGACGAGATGACCCGGGAGCGGATGCAGCAAGAGCTGCTGCGGATATGGGACAGCACCGGCACCACCGTCGTCTTCGTCACCCATTCCATCCCCGAGGCGGTTTTCTTGTCGACTCGGGTGGTGGTCATGTCGGCGCGGCCGGGACGTATCTCGCACGTGATCGATGTCCCGTTGGGTCATCCCCGCGACGACGACACCCGGGAGGAGCAGGCGTTCTACGACACGATCACCGAGGTGCGTGAGGCTTTGCGCCATCCCGGGGGTGGACAGTGAGCAGAGCCGGTCGCTGGCTGCCGGCCGTCGTCGCGATCTTGCTCGTGCTTGCCGTGTGGGAGGGTCTCGTTCGTCTCTTCGACGTGCAGGCGTTCATCCTGCCGAGGCCGACGGCCATCCTCACCGCATTCGTCGAGACCTGGTCGACCATCTGGCCTTTCGGAATCAACACGCTGATCGAGGCGCTGGGCGGGTTCGTCTTCGGGACGCTCGCTGCGATCGTTCTGGCGCTGGCCGCCACCCGCTGGGTGACGCTCGGCGAGGGTCTCATGCCGTTCGCCGTTGCGGCCTCGGCGATGCCCATAGTGGCGTTGGCGCCCATCACCAACCAGTGGTTCACCATCACCAGCCCGGTGTCCAAGATGGCTGTGGTGGCCGTGATGGTGTTTTTTCCCGTCTTTGTCAACACGACCCGCGGTCTCACCGAGGTCGACCCACGAGAGATCGAGCTGATGCGCTCGGTCGCCGCGGGTCCGGCGGCGACGCTGCGGCGGGTGCGCATCCCGAACGCACTGCCCTTCTTCTTCTCGGCGCTCAAGGTGGCGAGTGCGCTGTCGCTCATCGGCGCCATCGTGGCCGAGTACTTCGGCGGTTCCCAGCAAGTGCTCGGCCAGTACATCATCTCCCGTGCCAGCGGCTTTCAGTTCCCCGAAGCCTGGGCGGCGATCCTGCTGGCTTCGCTGCTCGGGATTGCGTTCTACCTGCTCATCCTTTTGGCGGAGCGAATGTTCATGCCCTGGCACGTGTCCATTCGTGGCAGCACCGGGTCGTGAAAGCAACGAGAATGAGAATCCCCACCGGGGATTGGGAAAAGGAGACCAGATGCAACGCCGATGGAGTGGAATGCTGAGGATCGCTGCGCTGCTCGCCGTGCTGGCGCTCATCGTTGCCGCGTGCGGTGACGATGGCGACACAGGCGACGCAGGGGATGACACCACCGCACCGCAGACCACCGCCGCAACCGACGGCACCGGAACCACCATGGCCGATACCGACACCACGATGGCCGACACGGACACCACCGCCGCAGCTGCCCCCGACACCACTGCTGCGGCTCAGGAGGGCTGCGTCGAATTCGAGGACGTTCGCCTGCAATTGCAATGGTTCGCCCAGGCGCAGTTTGGTGGGTACTACGCCGCCGTCGACGAGGGTCTCTACGAGGAGGAATGTCTCAACGTGACGATCCTCGAGGGCGGGGTCGACATCGTGCCCCAGCAGGTCCTGGCAACCGGCGGCGCCGAGTTCGCCCTTGCCTGGGTGCCCAAGGCGTTGGAGTCGATACAAGGCGGCGCGGACATCGTCAACATCGCCCAGGTGTTCGAGCGCTCTGGGACGCTGCAGGTTGCTTTCGCCGACAGCGGCATCCAGGGGATCGAGGACCTCGCCGGGAAGAAGGTCGGCAACTGGGGCTTCGGCAATGAGTACGAGGTGTTCGCCGCGCTCGAGCAGGCCGGGATCTTCGATCAGGTGGAGCACGTGGGGCAGGACTTCACCATGAATGCGCTGCTCAACGGGGAGATCGATGCCGCCGAGGCGATGATCTACAACGAGTACGCCCAGGTGCTCGAGGCGGTGAACCCCGACACCGGCGAGCTGTACCAGCCCGAGGATCTGGTGGTGATCGACTACAACGACGTCGGTACCGCCATGCTGCAGGATGCGGTGTGGGCGGAGCGCAGCTGGCTGGCGGAGAACGAGGACATCGCCGAGCGTTTCCTGCGGGCATCGTTCCGCGGCTGGATCTGGTGCCGGGACAATCCCGACGCATGTGTCGACGTCGTGCTGAACAACGGCTCGACGCTCGGGCTCAGCCACCAGACCTGGCAGCTCAACGAGATCAACGGGCTCATCTGGCCGGCCACCAATGGTATCGGCGTGATGAACCAAGATCTGTGGGACCAGACGGTGGAGATCGCCACGGCGTGGGTGCCGGCACTCCAGGGAGCCGAGATCTCCGCCGACGCCTTCCGCACCGACCTTGCCCAGGCCGCCGTCGACGCCCTCTCGGCAGAAGGCCTCGACGTCACCGGCACCAACTGGCAACGAGTGGAAGTAGAGCTCGTCGAGGGTGGGTCGTGAGGGACGAACCTAAGGCTGCAGATCGCGGAAAGCGCGCGCGAGAGCCGAAAGAATGGCCCGCCGTTCGTCGGGAAGCGGGAAAGTGACGATCGGCCGGGGATTGCGGCTTTACACGCCGCGGTCCCCGTCCGATCATTGGTAGAGCGAGAGATCAGGAGGCCGTGATGGCGAATGTGGTTCGGGCGGCGATCGTCCAGACTGAGTGGACGGGCGATGGCGAAACGATGGTGAAGAAGCACATCGACTACGCCCACCAGGCGGCCGAGCAGGGCACCAAGGTGATGTGCTTCCAAGAGATATTCAACACTCCGTACTTCTGTCAGGTGCAGGAGAACGAGCACTTTGCGTCGGCCGAGCCGATCCCCGACGGCCCGACGATGCAGCGGATGATCCAGCTCGCCAAAGAGACCGAGATGGTGATGGTGATCCCGATGTTCGAGAAGGCCGACGAGGGGTTCTTCTACAACACCGCCGCCGTCATCGATGCCGACGGCAGCTATCTCGGCAAGTACCGCAAGACGCACATCCCGCATGTCGGCGGGTTCTGGGAGAAGTTCTACTTCCGCCCGGGCAACCTCGGTTACCCGGTGTTCGACACCGCCGTGGGACGCATCGGTGTGTACATCTGTTACGACCGCCACTTCCCGGAAGGGTGGCGTGCGCTCGGGCTGAAGGGCGCCAAGATCGTCTTCAATCCGTCGGCGACGAGCCGCGGGCTGTCGATGTACCTGTGGGGCCTGGAGCAGCCGGCGTCGGCGGTGGCCAACGAGTACTTCATCGGCGCCATCAACCGTGTCGGCAGGGAGCCGTACGGTGACAACGACTTCTATGGGTCGTCTTACTTCGTGAACCCCCGCGGGCAATTCGTCGGCGAGCAGGCGTCCGATGTCGAGGAGGAGCTGGTGGTACGCGACCTCGAGATGGGCTTGATCGAGGAAGTGCGCACCACCTGGGCCTTCTACCGAGATCGCCGGCCGGACGCATACGGCGATCTCGTCGCTCCGTAGGACGCTGATGGGCAAACACAAGGAACTGCTGGAGCGCCACCGCAAGGTGCTGCCCTCGTGGCTGGCGCTCTACTACGACGATCCGATCGCTCTCGTCGACGGCGACGGCCGCAGGGTCACCGACGCCGAAGGGCGCGAGTACCTCGATTTCTTCGGCGGAATCCTGACCACGATGACCGGCTACAACGTGCCCGAGATCGTCGAAGCTGTTCAGGAGCAAGCCGCGAGGATGGTGCACACCTCGACGCTGTATCTCATCGAACAGCAAATCGAGCTGGCCGAGATGATCGCCTCTCTGTCGCCCATCCCGGACGCCAAGGTCTTTTTCACCAACTCCGGAACCGAGGCCAACGACACTGCGCTCCTCTTGGCGACCCAGTATCGCAAGAGCAACCAGGTGCTGGCGCTGCGCAACAGCTATCACGGGAAGTCGCACTCGGCGATTGCGGTGACCGGCAACCGCTCCTGGTCGGCGACGACGCTGAGCCCGTTCCAGGTGACCTATGTCCATGGCGGCTACAAGTACCGCAGCCCCTTCGGGCAGCTGCCCGACGACGAGTACGTGGCGGCGTGTGTCGACGATCTGCGTGACTTGCTCGCCATCGCCACCGCCGGCGATGTGGCGGCGATGATCGCCGAACCCATCCAGGGCGTTGGGGGCTTCGTGGTACCGCCACCCGGGTTCTTCTCGGCTATGAAGGAGGAGCTGGACAAGCACGGCATCCTGCTCATCATCGACGAGGTGCAAACCGGCTGGGGGCGGACCGGTGAGCACTTCTGGGGCATCGACGCCGACGACGTGGCACCCGACCTGATGACGTTCGCCAAAGGTGTGGGCAATGGGCTGGCCATCGCGGGCGTGGTAGCGCGACCGGAGATCATGGACTGCGTCCAGGCCAACCACATCTCCACCTTCGGCGGCAATCCTCTGGCGACTGCCGGAGCGCTGGCCAACCTGCGGTACCTGCTCGACAACGATCTCCAGACCAACACGATGAAGGTCGGTCAGCAGCTACGTATGGACATCGACAGGCTCGCCGAGGACGTCGAGGAGATCGGCGAGGTGCGGGGCAAGGGGCTGATGATCGGAATCGAGATGGTGGAGCCGGGGGGCAAGGTGCCGAGTCCGCGGCTGGCCACGGCTGTGTCCGAAGAGGCGAAGAAGGAGGCCCTCCTCATCGGCAAAGGCGGTCTCTACGGCAACGTACTGCGGATCGCCCCTCCGCTGAGCCTGACGTCGGAGGAGGCCGCCGAGGGATTTGCCAAGTTGGAGACGGCGGTGCGCCGGGCCGTCGACGGGGACTGATCGAGGAGGAACGATGGGAAAGAAACTGATCACGGGCGGCACGGTGGTGACGGCCACCGAGATGATGTCGGCGGACGTCCTCATCGACGGCGAGACCGTCGTCGGGATCGCCGCCGCGGAGCATCACAACTGGGGTGAAGGCGCCGAGGTGATCGACGCCACCGGGAAGCTGGTGATGCCCGGAGGGGTGGATGTGCACACCCACATGGAGCTGCCGTTCGGCGGCACCTACGCCTCAGACACGTTCGAGACGGGGACGAGGGCCGCCGCATTTGGTGGCACCACCACCATCATCGACTTCGCCGTGCAGACCTACGGCAACGATGTCATGCCCGGCTTCGAGGAGTGGATGGGCAAGGCGGACGGCGAGTGCGCCATCGACTACGGCTTCCACCAGATCATCGGCGACGTCACAGACTCGTCGCTCAAGGAGATGGAGGCGCTGATGGGGGAGGGTGTGACCAGTTTCAAGCTGTTCATGGCCTACCCGGGCGTCTTCTACTCGGACGACGGCCAGATCTTCCGTGCGATGCAGAAGGCCTCGGAGCTCGGCGCCACCATCATGATGCACGCCGAGAACGGCATGGTCATCGACGTGCTGCGCGACCAAGCGGTGGCCCGGGGCCAGACCGATCCGGTGTATCACGGGCTGACCCGCCCGTCGATCACCGAGGGTGAGGCGACGGGGCGGGCGATCAAGATCGCCGAGCTGGCGGGCACACCGGTGTACATCGTGCATCTCGCAGCGAAGGAGGCGCTGGAGGCGGTGGCCGAGGCGAGGAACCGTGGGTTCAACGCTTTCGCCGAAACATGTCCGCAGTACTTGTATTTCTCGCTCGAGGAGCATCTCGATCAGGAGGGCTTCGAGGGAGCCAAGTACGTCTGCTCGACGCCGATCCGCAAGCGCAGCGAGGGTCACCAGGATGCGTTGTGGAGGGGTCTGGCGACAAACGACCTGCAGGTGGTGTCGACGGATCACTGCCCGTTCTGCTTCAGATC
>JBFISM010000079.1:0-16776 GCA_041608535.1 Acidimicrobiia bacterium | reverse complement strand
CCTCAGGAGGAGCCCACGTCAACGCCTCCCCCACACCACCACCACTCCCAGCCACCGCAACCCCAGACACCGCACCCACCCCAACAAACACCCCAACCCCCACCACCAAACACACCACAACCACCAACAACCGCCTACGCATGACGCGACCCCTCGATGCGCCCGCACGGCGCGCTGTGGTCGGTCGCTCGTCGGTCCCGTACATCACAGCGGCTGGACGTGCTTTTGAAACTCATCGAATGACACGTCCTCCGTGAGCGGCACCTCACAACGCGCGATCGGACGTGCTGGGTTGCCTTGAACGATGGTGTGCGGTCTCACGGTCTTGGTGACGACGCTGCCGGCCGTCACGACGGCCCCTTCGCCGATCTTCACCCCGGGCAAGACGATCACACCGGGGCCGAGGAAGACGTCGTCCTCGATGGTGACACCGAACGACCCCTTGAAATGAGCGACGATGACCGCACGGATTCCAATCGTGACATCGTCGCCGATCGAGATGAGATCGGGACGTTCGGTTTCGAGGATGGCCGCAGTCCCGATGAACACCCTGTCGCCGATCTGCACGCCGCGCCGGCGATGCAACCACACTCGCGAGGTGGTAGCACCTGGGACGTACAGAGCCAGGAGTTGGAGGACGCGGTCTTTTAGTTGGCGAAGCATGAATGAGTCGTGGGTCGCACAGTTCGGGCCGCCACGCTAACACGAGTCTCCCAAATCGGGGAGGGAAACATTTCGCAGCGCAGCACGAGCACTCCACTCCGTTCCACCGGCGACACCGGGTGCCGCGTCCCGGCAGGGCCGCTCCATGCGGTACGATCACACCGCAACCGAAGGGAGTCGGTTGCGCCGGCGAGGGGGATCCTCCAGGACGTGTCCGGCGCAGGCGATCGTGGGTTGTGAGCGGGATCGATCGTGCTTGGGCATCCCCAATGAGTCCGCGCTTGCGAGCCAGGAATGGAGCAGACGAACGATGGGAGCACTGGTGACCACCGAGGAGGTCATGGTCGGGATCCGTGAGATCTTTTCGAGTGAGTTGGATGTCGACGTCCCCGACCACGACGTCCACCTCATCCGGGAGGGCTATCTCGATTCCATGGACGTCGTCAGGCTCCTGTCGGCCATGAGCGATCGCTTCGGGGTTGCGATCGAGCTGCAGGATCTCGAAGTCACCGACCTGGGGACCGTCTCCAGTCTGGCCGATGTCGTGGTGCGGCACCGTTGAACATGACGTTCCGGGCTCCCTGCGGAGGAGGTTGCCGGGGTGAGCCCGAGGCGCACTCCAGAACCCAATGATGGCCAGATGATGTGCCGCAGGATGTGAAGCTGGGACGAAGCACATCGGTGCAGCGCACGATCACGAGACTCGGCGACAGGAGCGACCGACCATGAACGGATTGATCCCAGAACGGTTCTGGGTGACGGCAGACGAGGCACCCGGGCGGGTGGCGATCGTCGATGGCGAACATAAGATCAGCTACGGAGAACTCGCCTCGCTGGCACGCCGGCTCGGCAACACACTCGCTGCGGCCGGTGTCCGGGAAGGCGACCACGTGGCGGTGTTCGTACCGAAGTCGGCGTCGGCGGTAGCGACCTTCCTGGGCTGTCTCGCCTCGGGCGCTGCCTATGTGCCAGTCGATCTCGCCAGCCCCGCGGAGCGGCTGGCCCGAATGATGAAGGTGGCCAATCCGACCGCCGCCATCGTGGATCCCACCGCCGCCAACCTGTTCTCGGAGGTGCGCGACTTGCTTCCGGAGTGGTCGCCGGTCGTCGGGACGATCGAGCGAGGTCTCGGTGTCGAGCCGGATTTCGGTCCGGACGAGATTGCAGCAGCACCTGAGCACCCCGTACCTCTCTCGGTCGGCGCCGGCGCCGTGGCCCACATTCTCTTCACCTCGGGGTCCACCGGTATGCCCAAGGGTGTCGCCGTGACGCATGCGAATGTCCGGCACTTCATCGACTGGGCCATCGACTACTTCGACATCGGTGAGGACGACCGCTGCTCGGGACACGCCCCATTCCACTTCGACCTGTCGACGTTCGACATCTACGGGACGCTGTGCGCCGGAGCCGAGCTCCACCTCGTCGACGCATCGCTCAACCTCCTCCCCCCGAAGCTCGCAGCGTTCATCGACGAGCGAGAACTGACGCAGTGGTTCTCGGTTCCGACCGTGCTCACACAACTGGTCGCCAGCGGATCCGTCGCAGAGGGCGGTTTTCCTGCTCTGCGGCGCCTGCTGTGGTGCGGCGAAGCGATTCCGGTCACGACTCTGCGGGAGCTGATGCTGCGCCTGCCGGACATCGAGTTCACCAATCTCTACGGTCCCACCGAAGCCACAATCGCCAGCAGCTATCTCACGGTTCCCGAGGTGCCCGAGCCCGATCTCACGAGCGTTTCGATCGGAGTTGCGATCCCCGGGGAAGGGCTGACCATCGTCGATGAGGAGCTCAGACCCGTCGCCCGTGGGGAGACGGGCCAGCTGGCGATCAGCGGTGCCGGCCTCACCAACGGCTATTGGGAGGATGGGGCACGCACGGCAGCAGCGTTCGTACCGTACGGTCCCGACGGCGGCCGGCTGTACCTCACCGGCGACCTGGCCCGTATCCAGTCCGACGGCCAGCTCTACCTCGTAGGCCGCTTCGATCAACAGATCAAATCGCGCGGACACCGCATCGAGCTGGGCGAGATCGAGGCAGCGTTCCATCGCTTGGACGCTGTGCGGATGGCCGTGGTCGTAGCCGTCGATCTCGGAGACGGCGAAGGACCGATCATCTGTTGTGCGCTGGTCCTCGACCCCGCGGCCCAGGAGCTCGGTGTGCGTGAGATACGCAAACAGCTGGCGGACATCGTGCCTCGGTACATGGTTCCCCGGGAATGGAAGATCGTGGAGGAGCTACCGGTGAATCCGAACGGAAAGGCCGATCGAAGGGCGATTCGCGAGTGGTTCGCCGCAGCTCTCGAGGAGAGCCGGGAGCCGGCTGTCAGCTGACCGTTCGCACCCGCGACAGCAGCGGACGCAGCCTATCTCGCGATTCGGTCATCACGCGCCGGGCGATCGGCCACACCTTCTCGTCGGGAGGCGGCACGGTTGCCGCATCGACTCGATCCGGGTTCTCGAGAAGGATGTCGACCATTTCTCCCGACGGCACCGCCACCTCCAGCCCCAACTCGGTCGATGTCTCGGCTCCCGCATGGGAGATCCGGATCGTTGCGGGCGCATCGATGAGGGCGTGACGCACCACCACTGCCTCCACTCCGTCCGGGACCCGAAATCGAATGCGTGGCGAGAACATCGTCGCAACGCTGACGGCTCCCTCGGTGCGCTGGGTGTAGCTGGCTCGGCTCATCTCGGCGAGTGAGCACCAACGCAGCTGTGCCAGCCTCGCCATCTCGTCCGCCGCGACGTCCATCAGGTCGAGCCCGTCCATGACGTCTTCGTGGTGGAGATACACGACCGCCGGCTGGTCGAGAAAGGCGTGGAGCGGCAGCCAGGCTCGCTCGGTAACCATGTGGCGGCGAACCAGCATCGGCGCACCGTTGGGCATCCCCACCGTTGGGGTCATGGCGAGTCGCCCACCGGAGCGGAGTTGTGCCGGGGCCACCGCCCATGGCGATGCCGAGATGGCTTCGATGCCGAGACGTGCGCAGACCGGCCCGAGCTCGTGCGACAGCGCACCGTGTGGTGGTACGACGACACGGTCGACGTCCAACCCGGTTCGCTGCTCGAACCGCCGGATACGCCGGAGCGACTGGGCCAGGGATCGAAGCAGCCTCTCGGAGTCGAGCGTCGCAAACTCCCCTTTGGTGTGGTTGTTCCCGTGGATCGAGAGCGACAGCGAGTCCGGGTTTCGGCGGAACAGCTCGACCACTTCCGAGTGATGAAAGCGTGCGTCGAGAGGGATGGTGGCAATCGATACGTGAAACCCCCGCCGGCGAGCATGCTCGATCAGGTCTCGGTAGCGGAGATGACCGTAGCTCGGCCAGTGGAGATTGGGATCGTCCACGATGAAGCAGGCGAGCTGGGGATACCGCCGGCTGTCGGAATGGCCGCCGCGGGACCGGATGAAGTGGATTGCGGGGATCGCGCCAACCAGTCGCTCGGCCTCCTGCTCCCACTTCTCATCGACGGTGTCGAAATCTGGACGGAGTCCGGCGACCTCGACGGTGCGATCACCGGCCCGGCGCACCCACACCGGTGCCCCGTCGACATGTGCCAGCACCACATCGCCGTCCTCTTGGGGCACGGGAGCCCAGGGAGTGGCCACCATGTCGAATTGAGCCCCGCGCAGTCTGGGATCGAGCAGATCGGAAGATGCGAACGTCAGCCTGTAAGGCCTCACCGGCCCCGAGCTCGGGCTGATGTGCGCCAGCACGGGGACCGACACCTCGGCGACGCCATTCACCTCGGAGGCAGCGACGTCGAAGGCGACGACAGCGGCTCCCACATCAGCCGGCCCTGTCGGTGCGGACACCTCCACATCGACCGAGAACTCCAGGTCGGCGAGGAGACGCAGGTGCTCCGCTTCGTGGCGGGCTGACCGGACGACGATTCGAGCCCGCGTCCCTGTCAATGTGCTCCCTCGACCACGTGGTGGTGCGTCGTGGTGCTTGCGGTGGCGGCGGCCTCCGGATCGCCACGCCACCCGAGGAGCTGCTTCGCCTTGGTGGTGTCGTAGCGGATATCACGGGTGCGGCCCCGCACTGCGGCCTCGGACAGGAGCGGACGGCCTCCCGCACGCCGTGCGACACGTCGCTCGTCGAGGCGCGCCAGCGCCTCCGCCACCCCGGTAGGGAACGGGACGATGTGGCGAGGTGTCTCCGGATCGGCCCGTGACAACAGGTCGACGACCCCGGCCTGGGGCTCATCGACGATGTTGAACGCCTCGCCGGCTGCCTCCGGCGATGATGCGACTCGCACCATCGCATCAACGGCGTTACCGACGAACGTGAAGGGCAGCGCGTTGCGCCCCGATCCGATCGACAGCCACCAGTTGCCCATGCGGGCAAGCCCGGGCTTGAGGGGGCGTCCGGGCCCATAGAGGATACCGGGGCGGATGATGGCGACGGGTAGACCGAGCTCGCGCTCGATACGGCGCACGACGTGTTCGGCTTCCACCTTTGCTCTGGCGTACGGAGACCATGGGTCGTCGACCGTGTCGAGAGGTGTCGACTCATCGATCGCACGACCATCGTGGGATTTGTCGAACCCGTAGACGGCAACCGAGCTGACGTGGACGAATCGATCGACGCCGGCTGCAGCAGCAGCCTCCGCGAGGTTCGCCGTCGCCGCCACCGTGCCTTCGTAGTGTTGATCCCAGCCCACCTTGTTCGTCGTCACCGCAGCGCAGTGAAACACGATACGGGCGCCGGCCATCGCTCGATCTATTGCTCGCCGGTCAGCCAGGTCCCCTTCGAAGACCGCTGCAGATTGCTCGATGTCGAAGGTCAGCCGCTTGCGACTGCGCACGAGCACCGCGACATCGGCCCCCCGGCTGCGTAGCGCTCGCACGAGGTGCGAACCGAGAAAGCCGGTGGCTCCGGTCACGAGAACACGGGTGCCGGCGAGATCGCCGGATTCACGGCCCGTAGCCTCCGCAGCAAGCAGTCCCGGCTCGATGTGGCGGTCCGTGCTCTCTGCGTCGAGGGCCGAGCCGGAGTTCTCCCATATCCGCTCCATGATCGACACCATGGACCGCCCGGCCTCGCCGTCGACCACGGGCTGTTGGTTCCTCCGGATGCCCTCGTAGAAGTCTGCGATCAGCGGGGCCAGCCCGGGATTCGACCCCCACTTCCCTCCCGCAACCATCGCGGCGCTCACCACGGTGCCCTTGACGAGCTGGAGACCGTGCTCGATGCCGAACAGGACCTTGGCGAGCGGACCGGGGACACGACGCGGCCGCTGCACGACGCATATCTCGCGAGACATGTCGACCCGGATGACGCCCTCGGATCCGTACACCTCGACGAATTTCATCCCCGGCCGGACGGACGTGGACACGGTCATCGTGCCCCATCCGGCGGCGCCGCGCAGAGTGACCGAGAGATCGGTCGGGAACCGCCATGCGTTCTCCGCAGTACCGATCACGACATCACCAACTTCGAGATCCGATC
This sequence comes from Acidimicrobiia bacterium, assembly GCA_041608535.1. GTDB lineage: Bacteria > Actinomycetota > Acidimicrobiia > Spongiisociales > UBA5794 > JBFISM01. The sequence continues at coordinate 10,664 of JBFISM010000079.1, read as the reverse complement.
CAAGGAACGCTTGCTGCAAGCTGATCGTATGGGGAAGGAAGTTCGTGAAGTAACTGCCCGGGAGACGCCACGACCAATGTGAGCCGGGGTCACCCGAGTAGGTTCCGGAATCGTCCGCGATGCCCCAAAACGTGACCACGTGCACGACCCTCCCGATGTGGCCGGCCCGGACCAGCTCGAGAGCTTGCGCCACTGCGGGCTTGAACAGCATGTTGTGGCAGGTCGCCACCAACCGATCGGCGGCGACACCCGCCTTGAGCAGCGCATCTGCCTCATCGCTACTCAAGGCCATCGGTTTCTCGATCAGGACGTGTGCCCCCGCCTCGAGTGCCGTCACTCCCAGGGGAGCGTGGCTCGGTGGTGGCGTCAGCACATGCACCGCGTCGGGAGCCTCGATGGCCAGCAGCTCGTCGAGGGTGGCATACGCCGGCACCCCGCCGGCGAGTGCGGCGATCGCAGCGCGACTCGAGGGGTCATGATCCGCCACCGCACAGACTTCTACACCTTCGATGTCGGCAACCGCGGCCACGTGGCTGCGAGCAATGGCTCCACACCCGACGATGGCCGTGCGCAGTGTTTGGTGATGGACATCGGTCACGCTTCGGCACCCCTTCTCAGCAACACCGCAGGCAACGTACGGATCAGGATCTTCAGATCCAACCAAATCGACCAACGGTCGGCGTACTCGACATCGAGCTCCAACATCTCGATCACGGTGAGCTGCGACCTCCCGCTCACCTGCCACAGGCCGGTCATCCCCGGCACGACTCGAAACCGTCGATGATGGTGCGGCTGGTAGTACGGGATCGCATACTCGACCTCGGGTCGAGGTCCGACCAAACTCATCTCGCCTTTGAGGACATTCACCAGCTGAGGAAGCTCGTCCAGACTGGTACGTCGCAGGAACGAGCCAACCCGGGTCCAGCGGGGATCGTCTTCGATCTTGTAGACGGCAGCACGATCTGGGTCGTGATCGGTCGTCGTCAATTCGTTGGCGATGAAGGTGCGGTGCAGGGCTTCGTCGGTGTCGACCCCCATGGTGCGCAACTTGTACAGCTGAAAGCGACGCCCGTGCTTACCCACTCGGGTCCCGCGATAGACGACCGGTCGTCCGTCGTCGCGCAGGATGGCCAGCGCACACAAGGCCAGGATCGGTGCGCTCAGTGCCAAACCGAGCGCCGCACCGACGATGTCGATCAGACGCTTGACCGCTGCACCCCATCCGGACTGGCGCCCGGCACCAGCATCCTGCACGTCCGGTTCGGGCGGTCGCTCCGCATACCGTCGCTCCATCTGTCAGCCCCTCCTCTCGCGGTTGCCCAACCCTGCGTACAGATCCAGGTAGCGAACCACCTGGTGGTCCCACGCCAAACCGTTCTCCACTCGCTCTCGACCTTTCTTCCCGAGCTGCTCGCGCCGACCCGGGTCATCGAGCAGCCGATCGATCTCGGCAGCCAGCGCCGCCGGAGAGTCCCCGGAGACGAAGACCCCGCCTCCGTCGACCGATGCAACTTGTTCGTCTCGGTCGAAGCCCACAACGGGGACGCCGAAACCCATGTACTCGATGGCCTTGATCGGCGTCGACCAGTCCATGTGCTGGCCCGGAGGATCCGGCGACAGTCCCACATCGGCCGTCGCCAGATACTCGGACAGCTCCGTGTATTCGAGCCACCCCGGGAAGACGACCCAATCGGAGACACCCAGCTCGCCGGCGAGCCTCTCGACATCCGCTCGCATCTCGCCGTCCCCGATGAAGGCAAACGTGCAGTCGCGCCGTCCCAGCTCGTTGACGACGATGGCGGCCGCCTCGATGGCGAGGTCGACTCCATCTTGTTCTCCCATGACGCCGTGCCAGCACGTCAGCCATTCCCTTCCGGCCTTCAACTCGTCCCGATGCGGGCTGCCGCCGAGGTCCTCGAGGAGCGGCCCGTTACGCACCACGACGAACCGGTCGGCCGCAACGCCCGTGCGTGTCGAGACGATGTCTTGCATCGTGGTATTGGTGGTGATCACCGCATCGGCGAGCTTCACTGCCATGCGCTCGAGCCACAGCTGCAACCGATAGAGCATTCCCCCTCGTCCGAACTTCCCGCAGAACAGCTCGGGTGACAGGTCGTGGTGGTCGAACACATAGCGCTTGCCGAACCGTCGATATGGGGCCGCCACGAGCCAGAAGAAGTCCGGAGGGTTGCATGCCTGGATGATGTCGAAACCGCGCGTTGCCGCCAGCCACGCAACGATCAGAGCCGTCGAGAGCAAGGAGTAGGCGTACTCGGCTACATACCCGAGAGCACCCGACGCATCGTTGGGACGCGGATACGAATACACCCGGACCGATGGATCAGCCGGTTTCTGCCTCCGCCAGGTCCGCCGAGGGCACACGACGGTGACGTCGTAGCCGTTCTCGAGGAGTGAAGCGCACTGGCGACGGACGCGATTGTCCCGCTCGAGGGGCAGATTCTCGAGCAGGATGAGAACGCGGGTGGAGCTCTGCCGGTTGCTAGGGCGCCGACGCCACATGGAGGCCCCTCCCACCATCCCGAACTGTCGTCGACCCTGCCACCTTCTCGTCGGCTCGTTGTGGTGGTAACGAGATGAACGAGAGTGCCAGCAGCGGGAACCACAGGTCGGCGGTTCCGCGCAGCGTCAGATGGTTGTCGAGCAGAGTCAGCACGAACACGATCGCCGCTCCGGTTGCGGCCCCGGTGGCGACGACACCGATCATGTCCGTGCGGGACCGAGCGATACGGGACGTAGCCCGCAGTGCGATCCAGGAGAAGTACAAGAACGCCAAGAGCAAGGGTATCCCGCCCACCCACAGCAGCCAGGTGTGGCCGCTCTCGATATACACGTAGTCCCGCCACGCCTCCCAAGCCTGGATACGCGGGGAGGTGCGCACGCCGAGGATGTACTGCGACCCGTCCATCAGCCTCGGCCAAACCCGGTCCGACAGGTTGTCCCATCGGCCCACCCAGCTCGGCGGCAGACCCTCTTCGGTCTCCCCGAATCCACCGAGACGTCTCGAAACGACGGGAGCCAGCAGCAACGAAACGATCACGAACGAGGGCACTGCGGCCAGATAGAGCTTGCCGAGCCGGCGGGTCAGGATCCCGACCGTGACGATGGCCACAACCAGTGCGATCACACCGGAGAACTGCCCGGAGCCGACACCGCCGATCAAGAAGAGAACGGCCAAGGACAAGGTGAGCCAGCGCCGGCCGTGGCCATGGAACAATGCGGCCAGCGAAAGGGCCAGGCTCATCGCCATGACGTCGCCCATGGCGATCGAGTGTGCGATGGTCGATGTACCCCGGTTCGCCACGGCGAGGTGAACGTTGCCGTTGGGTGCGTAGTACTTGGCCACGAGCGAGTCGAAACCGCCGACGCCGCTTGCTTGGAGCGCGCCGATGATCGCCACCACGGCCGAGACCCCCAGCACGATCCAAACGCACCGGCGGACCTGCTCCTTCGTGGTGATGCTGCTCCGCACCACCATGTATAGCGCCAAATATTTCCAAAAGGCCATGCCGTGCAGGATGTCGTCCTGGCTGGGGCGTAACCCGCGGGCGGCCATCCAGCCGAGTGAGATCACGGATCCGAGCATGACGACTGCGCCGAACGCCACATCGAAGCGGGAGAAGGTGGGCGCAAACCGCTCTCCCTGCAGGAGACGTACGAGGAACCTGGCGACCAAGGCGGATCCAACGACGAGGAGGATGCCCTCGCTGGGCCGAATGACGGGGAGCAACGTGCCCCTACTGATCCCGACGAGCAGGGGCGTGAGGGCCAGATAGACGTACGCCGCAGTCTGCGGCCTCATGAAGGTGACGACGAACAGCGTCCCTGCTGCGATCAGTCCGATGGCGAGAAAGACGTCGATCACGGCAACAGCCCCAACGAGGAGGGCGGCCATGAGTACACCGAGGAGGATGCCGCCGTTCACGAACGGAGCCGCCTGCGGAACATCCGGTGTCGTACGCCATGGCTGCGAGGAGCGGTCGGCGATCATGAGGCAGTTCTCCGGAAGAGACCGCCGAACTGGGAAGCGAGGAGCTGGTATTCGGGAGCCGCCAGCGCCCACCGCTGCATGGCGAAGTAGACGAGCATCCCCACCCCGATCGCGGCGAAGACCCACATGGCGACTTCCGCCTGACCGCCGGCTCCTGCCGCCCCCCATGAGCCGAGGAAGTACACGGGGATCCCCATGACGATGGCGGCGGCGGTGGCACGGGCCAGCGCGGCGGCAATGGGACGAACCGCCCGGACCGAGCCGCGCAGAATCCTCACTCCCAGGAGCGAACCGCTGAGGAGATCGGCCACCGCAATCGTCAAACCCATGCCAACGAGCAGCGACTGGCCCTCGGTCAGCTCGGCGACCACGAAGAGACCGGCGATCGTCAGCCCCGCCCGCACCGCCATCGCGATCAGCGGGCTGCGGGCATCGGAATGGGCATAGGAGCCGTGAGAGCCATGGATGAACAGCGTCGCCCCCGGGATCGCTGCCGCCAGCGGGATGAGTGCAGCGGACACGAGCGCAGCCCCGGCCGCCATCTCGCCCACCGACACTACGGACGCCAACGGGGAGGCAAGCGCTACGTAGCCGGCGAGGGCCGGCACGACGATGAAGATGCTCATCGAGAGACCCTTCGCCCAGTCCCGTTGGAACGAGGGCCACTGACCGGCTTCGTGGAGTCTCGAGAGGTGGGGCACCATCGCCCAGGCGACCGGCCGGGCGCCGATGGCGAGAGGCAGAGCGAGGAACGCCAGTGCTATCTGAAAGGCCACGACACCTCCGGGAAGGCTCCCCGCCACGGCGATCATGGTGATGATGCGGGCGGCATTCATGGCGGCGTGGCCGACGGAGGGCAGACCCAGCCTCAGAACATGTAGGAGGTCCTCGTTGGCGCGCCACCCGAGGCGGGGACGCAACGGCACGCCGACACGCCAGGCGCCCCACCATTGCACCGCGGCATGGAGCACGACGGCGCCGGTCGTCCCGACACCGAGGAAGACGAGCTGAGGCGTGGTGACCTCATCGATGGCGACCCCGGCTCCGAACATGACGCCGCTGAGGATCACCACCAGCATCACCCAGAGATTCTCGACCGAATACGCCGCCGTGGCCAACCGGTACTTGCCATACGCATGCTGTACCGCCATCCCGATCCCGGCGACGGCGTAGAACAGCACCTGGGGGATGAACAGCGCCAGGAGCAGCAGGCCGGTGCTCTGCTGTTGCTCTCGCACTGCAGCGTCGTCGACGGCGAACGAGAGAAAGCTGAGCACGATGGGCCGAGCTGCGACCGTGATGACGATGATCACCAAGAACAACGACAGCAAGACTGCGAGAAACTGGCCTGCGGTGCGGGCCACGGCACTGTGGTCGCCTGAGTCCTTTCGCAAGACGAGGCGCGGGACGAGCAGCGAGACGATCAGGTTGCCGGCGACGAACTCATAGAGAAGATTCGGGATGGCGTTGGTCGCTTGAAAGAGATTGCCGAAGAACGTGGGACCGAGTACCGCGGCGATGGCAGCCACCCGAAGCAAACCGGTGACCCGGGCGAAGATCGTCCAGGTACCCACGGCCACGGAGTTAGCCGCAACGGTTTCGATATCCGACGAGATCTCGTCTGAGGGCGAAGTCGTTCTGGATGCGGTGGTGCCGGCCGGTGAATCCATGGCTAGCTCTCGTTGCGGTCGCGCGGCACCGGGAGGTACTGCGGATCCGGGTGGATCGAGGAGCGCTCCCGACGCCGCGGCTGCCAGAGGATGACGCCTGCAACCGATGCCAGCAGCAGGCCCAGGAATCCGCCGAGTGCGATCGCCTGGAGCCGCGGCAGCGGTCGCTGCTCATCGAGGAGCCGTGGCTCGGTCAGCGTGCTTATGACGACGGCCGAGCGATCCTCCTCGAGTTTCAGGTCCAACAGACGCTCTTCGAGGGCGACGAGCCGGCCAGTGAGCGCGTCCGACTCGAGGATCAACAACTGTTTCTCGGCGGTTGGCAGCGCAACGGTTCCCTCAGCCGTCAAGCGGGCGTCTTCCACGTCGATCTCCGCCAACCGTGCGTTGACGTCGTCGAGTGCTTGTTGCATGGAGACGATCTCCGCCTCGATTGTGGCCCGTTCGGCCGAATCCTGAGACTGTGTCGCCAGGTCGATGACGAGACCGGTGCCCATCGTCACGATACCCAGCGCCGTGTCCGGGTCCGCGTCGGAGGCTTCGACGCGCATGAGGGAGCTGTCCCCAACCGTGGTGGCGGCGAAGTTCAATTCGAGGAGAGGGATACCGTACGTCTCGCTGAGGGGCTCCAAGACGGCGCCGCTCGTGCTGACCGCTTCGATCGAGGCGAGTCGTCGCTCGATTTGGGCTGTGTTCGTCAGGCCACCGAGCCGGACATCGAGCTCGGCTTCGGCGACGTAGACGGGCGCCAAGGAGAGCGAGAAAAAGTACGTTCCAGCGGTCGTCGCCGTCACGATCGCCACCGTCATCAACGCAAACTTGATCAGAAACGACAGCCGCACGGGGGAGCGAGCCAGAGCCGGGTCGGCGTAGGTCGAATCTGCGTGGATCGGATCTGGGTGATCGGATCGCCGTTCTGGCCCGTCCCCGCCCGGCGGAGCCGTACCGGCGGCTGGTGGCGAGGGCGCACCACCGATGAGTGCATCCGCCACGTTTCCTCTCCGATCAGGGCCTCTCTGCTCGGGTATTCGCCCCGCAGTCGCCTGCTGTCGGTTCGACAGTCGGGTATGGAGACCGGCCACTGCGGTCGAGAGACCCTGTCTGCGTTGCCAGGCGGTCAGCAGCGCAAGCATCACAACAACGGCAGCCAGAATGAGAACCGGATCGGGGGCAGCAAACCCCCCATCCACGGGGGTTGTTGCGGGTGCCGGTGCTGCGCTTGCGTCCAGCCGAGCCTCTGTCGCCTCGTCTGCACCGCTTTCGCTTCTCGGCCGTGTCGCCGCAGCCGTTACGGCGGTCTCGTCCTCCGCAACGACGGTTGTCTCCCCGAACGCCACCACCCCGAGGTTCTCTGATTTCAGACTGACTGTGTATGTGCCCTCCGCGACCCTGCGTGGCACCGTCACCGAGCCGGACGCCTCTCCACTCGCAGCGTCCACGGGGAGCCGGCCGATGCAACCCAGCGTTTCGAAGACCACGCAGATCGTCGGATCCATATCGGAGCCGGCGAACTGCACATTGATCTCCAGGTCGGCTCCCGAGGCGATGTTCTGAACCAGACCGATGCCGCCGACGAGCATCATGCCGAACGCCTCGCCATCGATCGCCACCGGGACGGTGAGCAGGGGGCCACCTCGTGCCGGCTCCTCCGGCGGCTCGTCGTCAGCGGCGATGGCCACGGGTACGGTCGAGGCCATGGAGGCGACGACCAGTGCCAGCGCCACGCGGAACCGCCGCTCGGTCCGCAGCTTCTTCATGCCATCACCACCTCGCGAGCCTGGCGTCTCTGGTCACCGTGGCGCCGTTGCGTTCGAGCGATCGATCGAGTCCTGCGATGCTGAACGGCACCACGTCCTCCACCCACACCATGCGGCCCCCGTTTCGAGCGAATTCAGCCCCCAGAATACGCTTGGAAGGCAGCCGCCGATGACGCAACCTCGAGGCCGCCCTCAACGGAGCCGGACGAGGTATCCGCGCTCCGGCTCGCCTGAGTCCTAGCCGCCCGGCGAGCCGGTCGTGCTCCTCACACGACACTGGGCGCTCGGACGGGGACAGGCCGGCGCATACGTATCGATTCCTGGGCTGCCTCCAACACTGCCACCACCGAGTAGCCACTACGGCCGTCGGTCATCGGCACCTTTCCGGTGCGAATGCAGTCGATGAAGTGCTGGTCTTCGACTTGGAGCGGTTCGGTGAAGTCGATGAACGGGGACACGATGTTCCCGTAGCGGTACGACATGGGTGCCGTTCCATTACCATCTTCCTCGGCGGCCGGCCCTACCCCTTTGTCGAAGATGCGGAGCTTCTCTTCCGTCGCCACGTCGTTGTAGACGGCCATCTTCTCAGAACCGACGACGGTGACCCTCCGTACCTTGCACGGATCGAGCCAGCTCACGTGAACATGGGCCTCTGCGCCGATGTTCTCGTAGCGCAGACTGATGTACGCCACGTCCTCCGTGACCTCGTTGGCGAACATGTGGCCTTGGGCGCTGACCTCGCTGGGCTCGGCGCCGAGCACATGGTTGAGAATCGAGACGTCATGGGGTGCGAGATCCCACACGACGTTGACGTCCGGCTGGTAGAGACCCAGATTGAGCCGGGCCGTGTCGATGTAGTAGACGTCGCCGAGCTCCCCGGTTTGCACCGCCTCGCGCAAACGCCACACGGCCGCGTTGTACTCGAATGTGTGCCCGACCATCAGCGTCAGGTCTCGCCTCTCGGCTTCTTCGATGAGATCGACGGCATCGTCCGTGTTGGTCGTCAGGGGTTTCTCGACGAGAACGTGCTTGCCGTGACTCAGCGCCGCCCGCGCCAGCGGAGCATGAGTCTGTGGAGGCGTTGCGACGACCAGAGCATCGATCGAGTCGATCGCCGATTCCAGGCTGTCGGCCCCCCTGACGTGCGGGTGACGTTGGATGATGGCTTTGCGCACCATATCGTCGTGGTCGATCGCCACGACTTGCTCGACCTCGGGGAGACTATCCAGCACACGTACGTGCTTCGCCCCCCAATAGCCGCAGCCAACGACACCGACGCGTAGGCCGGAGGTGTCCCCATTCGGGTAGTCGGAGCCTGTCTCATAGCTCATTTGGCCCTCCTCTTAAGAGCTTCGACCAGCGCCGCAACGGTCGTGTCGATCTGGTCATCAGACATACCGGGAAACAGCGGGAGACTGAGGATTCGCTGGGCGAGTCCTTCGGCGACCGGGTGAGTCCCGGCCTGGCCACTCGGTCTCCACGCCGGCAACAGGTGGAGTGGCGTCGGGTAATGGATACCAACGCCGATCCCCTGCTTGCGCAGCTGATCATGTACGGAATCTCGATGGGGCACCTGCACGACGAAGAGATGGTGGACGTGCCGCACCCGTGGGTGAATGTCGAACATTCTGGCTGCCGGAACAGCCTCGAGTAGTGAGCGGTAGCGAGCCACCGCGTTGTCGCGCTGGGCTTGCCACTCCTCGAGTCGCGGCAGCTTGACCGACAAGAACGCGGCCTGCAGTCCGTCGAGGCGTTCGGTGAAGCCGGCCATCTCGTGATGGTGTTTGTCGATCTCGCCATGGGATCGCAGGGCCGTGACCTTGCGAGCGATCGCCGGGTCGTTCGTCACTACGGCTCCTGCGTCCCCGAGCGCACCCAGGTTCTTGCCGGGGTAGAAGCTGAAGGCGGTGGCATGCCCGACGGTGCCGATGGAGCGTCCATCCCAACGGGCCCCAATCGCTTGAGCCGCGTCATCCACGACGTACAAGCCGTGCCGCTGCGCGATGGCCATGATCGCCCCGAGATCAACCGGCTGGCCGTACAAATGCACCGGCACGATGGCTGCCGTCTGGTCGTTGACTGCCGCTTCCACTGCGGAAGGGTCGATCAACGCCGTGCGTTCGTCGACATCGACGAGGACGGGACGTGCCCCAACGGCGAGAACAGCCTCTGCGGTGGCGAAAAACGTGTTTGCCGGCACTATGACTTCGTCGCCCTGTCCGATCCCAACGGCGCGGAGGGCCAGATGCAGCGCTGCCGTGCCGGAAGCTACGCCCACCGCATGCTTCACCCCGATGTACTCCGCGAGCTCGGCCTCGAATCGCTCGACTTCACGCCCGCCGATGAATGCGCTCTGCGTCACGACGCGTGTGAACGCGTCCGTGAGCTCGGCCATGAGCGGCTGGTGCATGGACTGGAGGTCGACGAGCGGTATGTTGGAAGACGGACCCGGCTTCACCGCTGTCGGTACGGCGACGGTGCTGCTGGGGGCCGCGGCCGCGGTCCCCTCGAGGTCATCACCACCTGCCCCCGAGACGACGGAACCAGCACCCACGACGGACGGTCCGCTCATCAGTGTGATACCGCGTCGGCGAGTTTCGAGTGCCGATGCGTCACAGCCGCCGCCGTCGCACGGCCGCACCCGAGTTCGGCGCGCAAGACGGCAGTGATGCCGTCACAAAATTGTCCCCCAGAACTCAACTCCACCCCAGATCCCCTTCGGAGCGACAAGCATAGAGGCTTTTCCACAGGTTACGCAAAAGCGACGGCTGTGGAGCTTGCGAGCAGCCGAAAGATGAGCCGGGTGGGTCCGTGTTGCGAGAACCAACCGTTTGCTGCTACCGGCGTTGCAGTCGCGCTCCTGGGCCTACCTGGCCTCAAGCGACGTTGATCTTTAGGGATCCCTTAAGTCTGAGTTGAGGCAGTCCAGTGTGTTGCGATCCATTCTGTTCGCCGCGAGACCGGTCCCCCCGACGGCTCTCCTACTTCGGCGGGGGCCGATCGAGGGCACACACATCCGAAGGCTCCCCTTTCCTCCAAGTCGCAGGGCCGGTCGGTATCACGCGAGGTTGGACAGATACATGCGGTTGCGTAGGCGGTTGTTGGTGGTTGTGGTGTGTTTGGTGGTGGGGGTTGGGGTGTTTGTTGGGGTGGGTGCGGTGTCTGGGGTTGCGGTGGCTGGGAGTGGTGGTGGTGTGGGGGAGGCGTTGACGTGGGCTCCTCCTGAGG
>JBFISM010000078.1:0-17071 GCA_041608535.1 Acidimicrobiia bacterium | reverse complement strand
TGGCTCGGTGTCGCACACCTCGTACGTGAAGCCGTCGTTGCCGGTGTAGCCGGGGTTCGGCGTGTAGAGGAATGTGCCGTCGCCGTTGTTGACGAGCGATCCGTTGCCCGGAGTCGAGCAACCCGCGCACGAGGTGTTCACCGACGTGTCATCGAGGTTGCCGTCGGGATCGCTGTCGTTGGCGACCACGTCGATCGTCACGGCCGTGTCGACGGTGGTGCCGGCGATGTCCTCGACGGCGGTGGGCGCTTGATTGGGCGTCGGCGCCGTCAGGTACTCGATGTGGAGCATGCCCGGCGCGTTGGCGTTCGAGTTACGCGATTCTGCGACTCGCTCGCCGGTTCCTGTGATGATCAGCACCAGTGCGTTGCCCGATGCCCATCCGGGGCGGTTCACGATCTCTTGGACCACCGCCGTCAAGTCCGGCGTCTGCTGATCAGGCCCACGGTCGCCCACGGTCGGCCACGGCACCGGATTCCACGGCACGCTCGCAGCCGTCGTCGGCCGGCTGGAGATGCCGAACGCCGTCGAGGTGAACGTGGCCGGGTTGTCGTCAGCTTGGCCGGCAATGGTCAAGTTCGTTGCCACGCTCGTGGCCTCGTCCACCTGGAACTGCACATAGGCGTCGGTGATCACCGCCCCCTGCGGGATGGGAACGCCCACCCAGCGCAGACCGACCACCTGGTCACTGCCCCGATCGGCCACCATCTCGATGTCGCCGCTGGTGAGCGAGATGCTGCCGTCGTTGCGTTCCTCGGCATCGTCAGAACCCACCGCAATGTCTGCTTCGAACACTGTCGGCGTTCCCCCGCTCACGGTGATCGACACCGCCGCGGTTGCGCACGACGCCTGCGTGTCACACACCTCGTAGGAGAAGCCATCGCTGCCCGTGAACCCTGGTCCCGGTGTGTATTGGAACGTGCCGTCACCGTTGTTGACCAACGACCCATTCGTAGGGTTCGAGCAGCCGGGGCAGGCCGTGTTCGAAGTGGTCGGGTCGAGGTTTCCGTCGACGTCGGTGTCGTTGGCGACCACATCGAGCGTGACCGGTGTGTCGACCGTCGTGCCGGCCACGTCGGCTACCGCCGTGGGTGGATCGTTCACCGCCGTGACGTCGATCGACACGGAAGCAGTGTCACACAGGCCGAGACCGTCGCACACCTCATAGACGAACCCATCCGGCCCGTTGTAATTCGCATTGGGCGTGTAGTCGAATGTCCCGTCGCCGTTGTTGAGGAGGCTTCCGTTGGTCGGGGTCGAGCAGCCGACGCAGGCCGTGTTGGCGGTCGTGGGATCGAGGTTGCCGTCAGGGTCGGTGTCGTTGAAGACCACATCGATCACCGCGGTCGTGTCCTCCGGGGAGGTGACGTTGTCGTCGTTGGCGACCGGCGGGTCGTTGACGACGGTCACGGTGATCGAAACTGTGGCCGTGTCACACAACGGCTCGGTGTCGCACACCTCGTAGATGAAACTGTCGTTGCCTGTGAAGCCAGGGTTGGGTGTGTAGTCGAACGTCCCGTCGAAGTTATTGACGAGGCCTCCGTTGGTCGGGGTCGAGCAGCCTGCGCAGCTCGTATTGGCGGACGGGGGGTCGAGGTTCCCGTCCAGGTCGGTGTCGTTGGCGACGACGTTGATCGTCACCGTGGTGTCCTGCTGCGTCGCGGCGCTGTCCGGGTTCGCCACAGGCGGTCGATTGGCGACCGTGCCTGTGTCGAACTCGACGTGAAGCATGGCAGGCGCGTTGGCGCTGCTGTTGCGAGACTCGGCGGTGCGTTCACCCGTTCCGGTGATGATCATCACCAATGCGTTGCCGGACGCCCATCCGGGACGATTGACGATCTCCTGGACGACGGACGACACGTCCGGGGTCTGCTGATCCGGCCCGCGCTGTCCGATCGTCGTCCATGGCACAGGACTCCAGCCCACGCTCGCTGAGGTCCGTGGCCGGGTGGAGATGCTGAAGGCCGTCGACGTGAACGTCGACGGATTGTCGGCGGCCTGGCCTTGGATGGTCAGGTTGGTCGTTTCGGTGTTGACCTCGTCGACCTGGAACTGCACCCATGCGTCGGTGATCGTCGCCCCCTGGGGGATGTTCACACCTGCCCACCGCAGCCCGACGGTCTGATTGCTGCCCCGATCGAACACCATTTCGATGTCCCCGCTCGTCAACGAGATGCCACCGCCGTCGCGTTCCTCGGCATCATCCGAGCCGACCGCGATCTCCACTTCGAGAATGCCGACTGACACCGTCATGTCGTCGCTGGCGGTCAACTCCGAGTCGTCGGCGGTGAGACGCAAAACATAGGTGCCAGAGCCCGGGAAGGTGGCCGTGGTGTCCTCCGCGTTCGGGTCCCCGAACGTGACGGTGCCAGGGCCGCTCACTTGACTCCATGTTGAGGTCGTCACCGCGGGAGGGTCGGGCTTGCCGTCGTCAGAAACGGTGCCGTCCAGGTTGGCCACGTTCGTGTCGAGCAGCGACTGGTCGGGGCCGGCCGAGACCGACGGAGGCAGGTTGACCGACGAGCTCGGCGGGTTGAACTCGTACAGCAACCCGTCGTTCTCGGACGGGTCGGAGTTGTTGTCCACACCTCGGTCGACGATGTACCAGCTCGTCTCGCTGGGGTTGACGCTGCTGGGAGCGATGGCGATGCCGGCCGCACGAGGGTTGGGGCCGGCCGACGAGACGTCGACCGTCTGGATCAAAGTACCGTCGTTCGTGACCTCGATGACGATGTCGGGCCCCCGGTCGGCGATCACGAAGGTGTCCGAAGCTGCGTTGTAGTCGATCCCCTCGGGGTCGTCTACGCCGAGCGCGGCGACGTCGAACTGTGTGACGGTGTCGTCGACTCCGTCGAAAACGCCGTTGGGGCCGGGAGACACCTTGAAGACCTCGCGAGCCAGCCCGTCGGCGACAGCGACTTCGTTGCGGAGCGAGTCGTAGGCAACAGCCTCCGGGTCGCTGCTTCCGAAACTCTCGGTACCGAAGGAGCTCACGATGACATCGTCACCGCCCGTGCCGTAGAGGCCGTCCGGGCCAGGATCGAGCTCGTAGACGGTGCGGTCGTCGTCCGACGAGACAAAGAGGTGACCGTTGGCGGGATTCAGTGAGATGCCCGTGGGTTCATTGGTGAACGAAGTGGTCACTCCGGTCTCTTGCACCGAGCCGAGGTTGGTGAATTCCCACAAGTTGACGCCGGCAAACAGCGGCATCTCGTTCACTTCGGAGTCGGCCATCAGAAGCCGATCTCGTGCAGGGATGTACGTGATGCCCGCCGGGTCGGGACTCGGAGGACTGAACGCAGATGTAGCGATCGTCTGGACGAGCGTTGCCGGCGTCGACGCGAACGTGACGAGCGGAGTGAGTGAGATCTCGACGATCCGGCTTTCGGAGGTGGTTGCCGTGGCGGTGGACTGCGTGGCGAACGTGCCGGTGCTGGTTGCGGTAGCGCTGGTGACGCCGGAATCGGCGGTGCCGTCGACGACGTACAAGCTGGTCGCAGCCGGGTCGTCGGTCGGGTCGCCGCTCGGGCCCAGCACGATGCTGCTCGGAGACGTCAAACCGATCGAGGAGGTGTCGTATGTCGTGACGAGGCTTCCGGAGGCGTCGACTTCGTAGATGGCGCGGCCGTCATTGCGGGCGACGTAGAAGTGGTCGGACGCCGGGTCGAGGGCCAGGCCGGTGAGGTTGGAGCCGGGAACGCCTCTGAGCGGCACGAACGTCGTGGCTCCCGCTCCGAGGTCATCGACGAGGCTCTGGCCATCGCCTCCCGGGTCGGTTCGAACAATGCGTCGACCCGTGCCGTCCAGCGTGAACAATGCCCCGGAGTCGGGGTCGAAGGCAGAGCCGCGCACGTCGCCGAGACCGTCGGCCGGCAATGCGGCCCGCTCCTCGCTGCCGCCTTGCCCGCGCACGACGTTCCCGCTGAGCCCGACGAACTCGCCAGAGACGTTGTCGACGAATACGAGGCGGTCTTTCGACCGGTCGAAGGCGACGAGACCGGCATCGGTCACGCTGACACCGCTGGTCACGGTGCCGAGAGGATCCTCAGTGAGGCTGAACCTTCCGATCTCGCTGCCAGTCGGTGCTGCAACGGTGATCAGCTCGACAGACCCTGAGTCGAATGCAATGCCACCCGGTGCGGAGAAACCAAGCTCGGTCGGGTAGATCGATCGGATCTCTCGAGCCGCTTCGACCCCGGCCGCCGAGACTGCCGCTCCTGTCGGTATCGCCAGCAGCGACGTCACCAATGTTGCCGCGACGACAAGTGTCAAGCTCGGACGATTCCGATGAGATTTCACGTTTCCCAGCCTTCCCCCGATTGCCCCGGCATTTCGCCTCCCGTTTGTGGGTGCGGCGGCACTCCGGCTGCACCGACACCCTCCCAGGGTCTCCCTCACCCTGGGCGCCCAACCCACTGTAGCCGTCAGAGGATCGGCGGCGAGCCAGTTTTTGCACGAGGATCTCAAACGGGGCGGTCACCGCAGCGGCGCAAGAGCTCGCAGAGGAGGTGTCGACCTGACCGATGGTTCGATGCCGTCCGTTAGTGTGCTCCGTCATGGTGGGGTCTATTCGATCGAATCTCTGTCCCCGCGCCCAACGCCGCTCGCCTGGGGCAGTGAATGCCATGTCCTGGGAAGCCTGGTTCGACTCCCGGGAAGCGAGGTAGGCGCCATGGCACGAATGACGGCACGGACCGGACAGATACGCGACCGCATGACGATGGCCGGCTACCGGGGTCTGAAAGCGGCAGCCCAACTGTCACGTCGCCCTGACGAATCCGACCGGAGGTATGTGTTCATCGTGGGGATGCAGCGGTCCGGTACGACAACCCTCGTGCGAGTGTTCGAACGCGATTTCCGAACTCGAGTGTTTCAGGAGCACAGCCGTCTCTCCGACCAAGACGCAGATCGAAACATCCGCCTCAACCCGCTCCCCGACGTGGAGCGGGCGTTGCGTCCGGTTCGGGCGCCGATCGTGGTGCTCAAACCCCTCGTCGAAACCCAGAAGACACCTCTGCTCCTGGATCGCTTCGAGCCTTCGCTGGCGATCTGGTGCTACCGGCACTATCTCGAGGTGGCGCAGTCCAACATCAGGCAGTTCGGGGATCGCGGCGGCAAGAACAACCTCCGGCCGATCGTTCGCAGAGATCGGACGAACTGGCGTGCCGAGTTGGTCCCGGACGATGTTCAAGAGACGGTCGACCGGCTCTTTTCTGAAGAGATGCCCCAGCTCGACGCAGCTGCGCTCTTCTGGTGGGTACGGAATCGACTCTTGTTCGATCTCGGACTCGACGAAGACCCGCGGGTCCAGATGCTCAGCTTCGACCGTTTCGTGACCGACCCGCGCCAAGCGATGGTCGACATCTACGAGCGCCTAGGTGTGGCGTATCCGCGGAATGAAGTCACGGCCGCAGTTGATGCAGGCGTGGCTCGGCCAAACCCCGAGAAGGCATTCGCCGAGGAGATCTACCAACTGTGCGAATCTCTCTGGGAGGATCTGAAGGCGGCGGAGCGCCTTTCGTGAGCGTTCCCCGGGGCCGCTGTCAACGCGCCCGAGCGGGACGTTGTGGCAAGCTCATCCGACCCAGCGCGACTGCCTCTTTGATCATGGGCCGCCCGACGATCCAGAGCGTGAGTCCGTAGCTCGCGACCCCGCCCGTCACGAGTGCGATGACCTGCCACAGCAACGAGAGATCGCCTACCACCGGCTTGAAGCCCCAGACCGTCGCAGCCATCGCCAGAGACGACACCAGCGGCGGGACGATCTGCCGGAGGTAGCGGCCGGGTTCGAGCGTGATGAGCTTGTGTGCTCCCCACATCCACAACGGGGCCAGGACGAGGCTGATGATCGCGAAGGCAGTTGCCACGGCAATGATTCCTGCACTGACCACCAATGTGAACGCGGTCGTCAGGATGAGCGCAGTGAGGCCCATGATCGCCAATCTCCACGACGGCTTGCCGAGCGATTTCATCACGATTCCATTGACGAACAGCACGGAGTTGACCAGTCCGGCCAGAGCCAGCACCTGCATGACCGGCACGCTGGCGTCCCATTGAGGGCCAAAGACGAGGCGGGTCACCTCCGGGGCGACCACGACCAGCCCCAGGAAGGCAGGAAAGGCGATCATGCTCGTAAGGCGGATCGCCTTGTAGTACGCATTTTGGACACGGGGGCGGTCGTCCTGGACACGGGACAGCACCGGAAAGGCCACGCTGCCGATGATGGCGGTCGTCACGTTGATGAGAAGCTGCAGGATTCGGTAGGCGACGACGTAGAGGCCGAGAGCTGTAGGGCCGAGCACGGAACCCACGATGAGGTTGTCGATGCGCGTGTTGAAGAAACGGAGGATTCGAAAGCCCAATACGTTGACGCCGAATCCGATGAGGTCACGAAGGTGTCGCCGAGAAAACCGAAAGTGCGGGCGCCAATCACTGGCCGTCCAGAGCGCAATCACCCCGACGACTTCGATCGTGAGAAGCTGCGCAACCAGGCTCCACACTCCATACCCTCGCAATGCGGCCACCACACCGACGATGCCGCCCACGATGACGGATGCAAGGGTCCGCAGCGTGAGGCTGGCGAAGCGGAGCTCACGGGACAGGATCGCGCGCTGCACGCTGCTCAGTCCGGCCAGCCCGAGAACTGGTGCGAGCCAAACGAGGACCGGTGCGATGTCGGGCTGGTTGACGATGTTGGCGATGAGCCACGATGCGGCGGCCAGGCCGGCGGTGAGTACGGCTCCCAGCCCGATGCTGAGCCAGAACGCCGAGTCGAGGTGCTCGGGTTCCAAGTCTGCGCGCTGGACGATCGCGTCCGCCAGTCCTTGCTCGGTGACCAGCTTGAGCAGTGCCGTGAACACGGAAGCGAGCGCGACCAGCCCGAATTCCGCTGGTGTGAGCAGTCGAGAGAGCACGGCAAAGACGACCAGCGTCGCCACCTGGTAACCCCAGTTACCCGCCGCCGACCAGAACACTCCCTGGGCGGCTTGCTTCTGAAGGCTCACTTCGTGACCTCAACCGACGGATGAGATTGGTGTCGCACTCGCCCCCCAGCTCGATTCGCTGACCGCCGCCTGGCCACGCCATGTCCGTGGTCCAGTGTGCAGTCGACGGTCACGACATCGCACTTCACGTGAAGCCGGAAGCATACCGCCGGCCTCACGCCGTCCCGGATGACGGGTAGCCGAGCGCCAGGTCCAGATAGCGATCGGTGACGACCGCGAGTTCGTAAGGCCTCCAGCTGGCGGCGGGTGCGGGCGGCACTGCGCCCGCCAACCCGGCCTGCATCGCTGTGGTGAGTGATGCGATATCTCCCATCGGCACCAGCTCCCCGTATCGACCGTCTGCCAGGATCTCACGGGGCCCCGATGGGCAATCGGTCGACACGACCGGCGTCCCGCAGTACATCGCTTCGATCAAAACGGTGGGGAGTCCCTCCCATCGAGAAGACAGGACAAACAGATTGGCCTGGCGGAGGTAGGCGTAGGGGTTTTCGACGAATCCGGGTAGCGAGACGTGAGCTTCGAGGTCGAGGCTCCGCACCAGTTCCTCGAGCGCCGCCCGTTCAGGTCCCTCCCCCAAGATGATCAAGCGGGCGTTGGACTGCCGGCGCGCCTCGGCGAACGCGGTCACCAGGGTTGCGAAATCCTTCTTGGGAGCCAGACGGCCGATGCCGATCACGACCGGAGGTTCGCCTGGAGCGAACCAAGGGTGACCGATGTGGGCTTCCGCGGCCGCTTCGACTTCGGGTGTGACCACTGGGTTGTAGACCACGTCGATGGTCTCGCGCGGGATTCCCGCAGTGGAGGAGAGATCGTCGGCGACACCTGACGACACCGCGATGATCCCTTGGGCGCTCGGGTATGAAGCCCTGATCAAGCGCGGCATCAGGCGGGCGCGACGTCGAGCGGTTTCGTGCGTGACTTGCGACAGCGTGTCATGTTCCGCCACCACCACCCGGGCCGGAGCTCCGGCGAACCGGCGCGCCCACAGACCGATGATATTGGCGTGGCTGATGGCGGTGAGCATGGCATCGGGACGGGCTCGCCGGAGGTACCGGGTGAGAGCCGGGAGGCTCGACATCACCCGCGATGCCCCGAGATCCACCACTTTGACGGAGTCGGGAACGTCAGACAAATAGGGGCCCTCCGCCTTGCTCAGCACGAGGTCGACCGATACTCCCCGGCGAGCAGCCTCCTTGACCAGGTTGAGTGTCACGCGTTCTGCGCCGCCACCGACCAGAGAAGGAAGAAAGACCGCCAGGCGGTGGCCGTCACCTGAGGTCATGCCGGGCGTATCTCATGCCGTGAGCCGCCTGGTTTCCGGCTCGAGCAGCTCGCGGTAGATGGCGGCGTAGCCATCGTTCATCTGCTCCAAACTGAACCTGGACGTGACCAGCTCCCGGCACTGTTCCCCGAGAGCGGCGCGCTCGGCCGACGTCATGGCCTGAAGACGGGCGACGGCAGACGCGAAGCCTTCGATATCGCCCGGTGGAATCAAGGGAATCAGTGCTTCGTCGGCTCCGAATTCGCGGTGGGGTGGGATGTCGGAGAGGATCAGTGGGACCGAGCAGGCCATCGCCTCCATCACCGCGACCGGAAGACCTTCGCCGTGGGATGTCGAGATGTACGCATCGGAGTTGACCAGGTGACGAAAGACCTCTTCGCGTTCGATGAGGCCCGTGAGGTGAACCCGATCCGACATCCCTCGGGCTGCAATCGCAGCTTCGAGCTCTGCGCGCATCTCACCGTCGCCGACGTAGACGAGCCGGCTGTTCTCATCGCCGGCCTTGGCAAAAGCTTCGAGCACGACCAGCGGGTCTTTGACTGCTTCGAGGCGACCGATCGACAACAGCGTGAATCCCTCGTTGGGTGTGCGTTCGATCGGGGCGATCGCAGCATCGATGCGGGCGATGTCTGCACCGTTCTGGACTACTCGAGTCCGGTGCCCCACGAGGCTTTTGAGCATGCGAGGAAAGCTTTCGTGAGCAGCGTGGCTGCAGAACACCACCCGGCGGAACAGCGCGAACGAAGGAATCATCAGCAACTTGTTGCGCGTCTTGAAGTCGTAATACGAATCGTGGACCGTGTACACCAGCCGCGGTCCCAACTTCGGTCGCCGCCACAGCAGCATCGCGATGAGCATGAAGACGCCCGCCTGCGGCGAGTGGGCGTGGATGGCGTCGTATTCACCAGCCCGCAATGCCTTGCGAAGGGCCCGGAAGAACCCGAGGAGCGTGTCGTCGCCGGCGAACACCCGGATTTGGGGCGGCGGGGTCAGTTGTGGAGTGAAGTAGGTACAGAGCGAGATTTCTCGTTCGTGCATGACCGGGAGGGAGTGCTCGTTGTATTGGCTGTTGGTCGACCGCAGAACGAGGATCACGTGAAGGATCCGCAGTGGACCCATGGCCTGGTCGGTCACAACGAGGCACCCTTGGCGTCTGGCCCGGGCTGATCGGAATCAGAGCGCAAGCGTTGGAGCGCATCCGCCGCCACCGCGGATGCAGACTGAGTGCTCGTGTCGTAGCGCATCACCACCGGTCCTCCCGGGCGCTCCATGCGAGCGAGCACCTGTTGATAGCTCGCCCGGTAATCGTCGATGAACCTCATCGCCTCGGCGTCTGATCGGCCCTTTACCTCGTGATCTTGAGATCGGGTCTGGACCCGGTCTTGGAGGATGTCATTGGGTGCATCCAGCCAGATCACGGCATCCAACACATCGAACCACGCTCCCGCGACTGCCGCCCACCAAGGGCTCGACGGCTCTGTGCCACTCATGGGTCGTTCCGTCCGCCCCAGACGGGCCAGCCCGTAGACGGGACCCTGGTCGATGATCGTCAAACCGGTCCGATAGGCAACATGGCGCTGGAGGCGCCGTGGCCATTCCATGAGGTAGATGACGAGTTTCAGCTCGGTCCAGGAAGGAATCTTGCCCCGGGCTGCCGATTGGGCCAGAAGCGGGATCAGACGAGGGACGCTGCGCAGCACCGATGGGAGATGATCCACGCTGCGCAACTGGAGGGGCTCGTCGCTTCGGGAGGCGGGATGAGCGGCGCCCATCGCGCTGGCCAGTGTCGTTTTCCCGGCGCCCGCCACGCCTGCGATCTCGACGATCAGCGAGTCGTCGTCGGCTCCTTTCACGCAAGGGCCTCCCATATCATCGCTTTGAGCTGGGACGCAACCTCTTCCTTGGGTCGGGTTCCATCGACGATCGAGACGCCGGCTGATTCCCAGTCGATCTCCCACACCTCGGCTGAGCGGCGCAAGACGTAGTCGAAAGGCTCGTCGGTCTTGCGCTGAGCCGCCGTCTCCGGATCGACCTTGAGCACCACCACGACCTCAGGCATCTCGATGGCGTCGTGATACCTCCGCTCAATCCGTTGCAGCATCCGCCCGACCCGAGTGCCGGACTCGGGTCTGTCCAGACGGTCGATCAGAGGGACATCCATGGATTCGAGGGAGGGATGGGGATAGCGATCCGAGATGACCACCCCCCCTCTGTCGGCAAAACGGCGGGCCTTGCGATAGGTGAGGTAGCGGTCACGACCCGTGCATGCCAGCCAGGCCATGGCCCGATACGGCGGTTCGTCGGAGGAGCGCCTTGCCATCGACACGAGCTTGAACGCTCCCCGCACGGCGTAGGTGACCACCGACCAGTCGGGCTTGCCGAGATGGATCTGACGGACGTCCAACTCGTGGCTCAACCAGCGGGAGACTTCTTCCACTGCGGTCGATTTGCCGCTGCCGTCGCCTCCGATGATTGCGACGATCGCTCCGCCGTGGGCCAGGCGAAATCCATGTTCGATACCCATGCGGCGATGAAGTGTTCCGGAGACACGGCGGCCCACTCGCAGCGCTCCGTCTGCCAGCTCGCCGTGTTGTGCATGAGCGACCAAGCGGCGCCGTACCTGCCTTCCGATGCTGAGGCGTGCTCGCAGAGAGGCCTCGTTCTCGGCCACTCGAGCGCAGTCGGCGATGAGTCTGGTCGTGAGCCACGGCACGCTCGTTTGGACGATCTCTGCGAGCTTGTCCCGACTTATTTCCTGCTCGAGGTGGGCGAGCTCGTCTCGTTCGGAAGGTTTGGGGCCGGCCCGTCGGCCGCGCAGCGCCTGCCATGCGACCTCGTCCCAGATGGCGTACTTGAGCACCATCCTGATGAGCAGGACGATGTACTCGAGCTCTGGAGCAGGTACCCGAAGGAGTCCAGGCCGCGTAGCGGATTCCAGAAAGGCCTCTTCCAACGGGACCCGATAGTTCTTCGTGCGGTCGTGTCCGAGAACGAGCTGAAAATGAGCGTCGACATGTACGAGTTTGCCGGTCTTGTCATCGCGACCGAAGTAGTCCTCTTTGGCTGGAGGAAACGGCTTCTGCTGTCGCTCTACTCGCACGAAGCCGGCCCGCGACAGGACTTCTCGAAACGCCGTTGCCTGGCTTCGATCGACGAGCAAGTCCAGATCATTCTCGCCTGCCTCCGACCGGTCGATGGCGGCATTGCTCTTCCAATGGCAGTAG
Source organism: Acidimicrobiia bacterium (assembly GCA_041608535.1). Taxonomy (GTDB): domain Bacteria; phylum Actinomycetota; class Acidimicrobiia; order Spongiisociales; family UBA5794; genus JBFISM01. The sequence continues at coordinate 5,561 of JBFISM010000078.1, read as the reverse complement.
CGAATGCCCTGTTCCTCGAACAGGTCGGTGAGGCGCGCGACGAGCGCAATTGGAGCATGAGGACCCGTCATGAGCCGAAGATGGTATCAGCGCCCCGCAAGGGCAAGTCGGGCGAGAGTTCGTCGCAAGAGCGATGGCACCGCTCCGTGAGAAGTCCCGGCGTCGGTTGAGGTCTGGCTGGTGGGCGTGGAAATGGTCGCTGGTGAGACATGGTCGTCGTGGCCGCCGGTTTCAGATCCGCACCAGCGGCCGAATCTTCCGGAGCCGGGCCGGCCCAATCCCGGGCACGTCGAGGAGGTCGTCGACGGACCTGTATCGTCCGATCGAGCTGCGGCGTGCCACGATCGCCTCCGCTGTTCTCGGTCCGATTCCGTCGACACGGACCAGGTCGTCCGTCGACGCAGTGTTCACGCTCAGAAGCCGGCCGGGATTCGCCACCTCCAGTGGTCTGAACCCCACGGTGTCGGTCGCGTAGCGCGGCCGCCCCGGGGCATCGGCGATCGGTCCCGCAGTGACTGCTGTCGTCAGCGACAACGGCCGTGCGTCATCTGGGTCCTGACTCGACGAAGGTTGCACCGATTGGGTTGCATCGCCGATGAACCAGTGCGCTCGAGCTGCAACCGATGCAACGAGCACGAGGTTGAACAGCACCCACGTCAGCTTCCGCGTTTCGAGACTGAGAGACAGCGACCCCACGCCCCATACTGCGACAACTGACAGCCAGAGGCGCCTGTCGGACGTCGGAAGGGAGCGGAGGTACCGCAAGGTGCCGGCGACGAATCCGACGAACAGCGCAAGCCCGACGATGCCGAGTTCGAGCGCGACAGTGATGACGACGTTATGCCCGACCTTGCCGGTCGGTAGGGTCGCGCGGCTGGCCCCTGGTCCGATACCGAGCACAGGACGATCGAAGAATGCATCGCGCGCCTCCAGCCATATGCCCGCTCGGCCGTTGAGATCGCCGTCGATGAGCTCCTCGTCCACCGAAGCGATTCGCTCGAACGACGACTCGGGAACCACCTGGATGGCCGTCGCCGTTGCCACTCCGAGAAGAATCAGCAGTGCGATGAATCCGGCAGGTCGAAGGCGACGAATCGTGACGAGGATGTAGAACAATGCGACGGAGGTCGCCAGAAGCCCGCCTCGTGAACCCGTGAGCGCCACCGCGACCGCGGCGACCGGAAGGTAAGCCCCGTTGGCGATTCGAAGAGCGCGTCGTGGCGAGTGGTGGGCTAGGTACCACGCAAACGGCATACCCAATGCCAGGGTCATAGCGAGATAGTTCGGGTCCGATCCCGACGATGCAAAGCGCCCGTAATAGGCCTCCACGCCGCGAGCGAAGTTGACGAACACGCTGCCTGCTGCCACCGACAGGCCGATGACCAGAGCCTGGATCGACGCCCGTACAGCCGCAGCCGAGTCGACGAGATCCCATACCAGCAACGACAGAGCCAGCAGTTGCAGGAATGTCTCGATCCGATCGAGCGTGCTGCCCGGGTCGAATGACCAGAAGACGCCGAGGCCCACCCAAACGACGAGGCCGTATGCGAATACGTGGGAGGCATCCGGCTTTCTCATCGTTCCCGATGCGAGCGCAGAGACAGCCCAGGTGGCGAACGCAGCAAGGCCAAAGAGACGGGCGACCGTTCCCAGGCCGGGCAGCTTGACGACGTCCTCGAACGGGATCGTGACCAGTGTGGCGAGCATCAACTGGTAGGCGATTCGGCGCATGGTCATGGCCGCACCTCAGGCGCGTTGTGTTCTGCTGACTCCTGTCCGTCTCTCACCCGACGGTCCTCCACCCCTTGACGCGTCGCGTCCAGTCGTACCGGTCCGATTCTACGGCTGTGAGCAGCTCTTCGGGTGAGACGGTTGTTCGATTCCGCGACCTGCAACGCATGGCCGGCGGCATCGGCTTGGTCGAATCGTCGTCGGCGTCCCGGAGTCTGCTCGGCGCGGTGGCTACGATCGCTCGTCATGAAGTGTCTCATGGTGCTCGTGCGAACTGGCCGGTTCGTCGTGGCAGGATCGAAGCGGGTGGAACGGTGAAGTATCACCACGTGCAGCTCGCCATCCCGGCGGGGGGAGAGAAACAGGCGAAGAAGTTCTGGCGCGACGTCGTCGGGTTCGACGTCATCGACAAGCCCGAAGGTCTACGGAGTCGGGGCGGGGTGTGGTTCCGCAACGGCCAGGCGGAGCTGCACTGTGGAGTGGACGAGGATTTCCGCCCCGCCCGCAAGGCCCATCCGGCGTTCGAGGTGGACGACCTGGAGGAGTTGGCCGGGCGCCTGGCGGGCGCTTCGCGGTCGGTGGTGCGCGATGAGCTGTTGCCGGGCTATCGCCGCGTCTACAGCGAAGACCCCTTCGGCAACCGCCTGGAATTCGTGACGAAGGGGTGATGCTCTGGGAGCCACGTCCTCGATTCGGATGCTAGTAGCAGCTCTGGTTGCGCTGAGCGGGTCGGTTGCCGTTGAGAATCGGCCCGACGAAGTTACAGTTGTGCCAGGCTCGTTTCTGGTAAGAGAGGATTCTACGGGAGCTACGAGATGGCGTCGGGTTGCGGAGCAGCTTCCGGGGACACCTTCACAACAGGCTGAGGTGTTGAGTCAGCGGCTTGGAGCCCTCGTCGTGCCAGACCGGCTAGTCAGCCTGGCCGTCGATGAGCCGCTTCTTCCTGAGCAGTGGTCGCTCTCTAACCACGGCCAGGAGCGAGGTTCACCGGGGGCCGACATTGGTGCGATCGAGGCGTGGGAGCTCACGACCGGACACCCGTCGGTGGTGGTTGCGATCATCGATTCCGGAGTCGACTTCGAGCATGTCGACCTGACCTCGGCAGCGTGGCTCAACGAGTCCGAAGTTCCGTCCAACGGTCTTGACGACGACGGCAACGGCTTCGTAGATGACGTAGGTGGCTGGGATTTCGTAGATAGCGATGCGCAACCAAGAGATGAGCTTGGCCACGGTTCCGCGGTGGCGGCGATCGTCGGAGCACGGCTGAACCGACGAGGGATGGCAGGCGTCGCGCCAGATGCAACCCTGATGGCAGTCCGTGCGTGCGCCGCGGCGTGCTCGATGTCGGCCCTGATCGCGGCGGTCGAGTATTCGGTGCGCAACGGCGCGAACATCATCAATCTATCGCTTGGAGGTCGGGGAGAGTTCTTCGAGCCGCTCTCGGACGCACTGGACATGGCTGAAGATTCTGGCATTCTCGTCGTGGCTGCCGCTGGCAACCTGGGAGCTGACAACGACGAACACCCCTTCTTCCCCGCGAGTTTCCCGAACGGCAACATCATCGCAGTAGCCGCATCGGATCGGTGGGATGCCATCAGCGAGTTCTCCAACATCGGTCGGCGCTCCGTGGATCTGGCTGCGCCCGGGGAGGATGTCCTCACGGTCGCTGGAGATTCTTGGGGCAGTTTGTCGGGCACGTCCTTCGCGTCTGCTCACGTGACCGGAGTCGCAGCCTTGATGAAGGCGCTAGCTCCGGACCTTACGGCCGAGCGCGTGCGCGAGTCTCTACTGGACCACGCGGAAACGCTGAGCCAGATGGATGGTTGGCTTGTAACCGGCGGACGCCTGGATGCAGGCGCCGCAGTATTTTCCGTCTCGGGACCCGTTGCAAGGGGTGTCGTGACTCCAGACGCCCAGACTGCCCCGTCTGGTGTCGGCCTGGAAGGTTCCGCGTCGTACGACCGAACCGCATCGTCGCTCTCGTTCGAATGGCGTATGGACGGGAGGTGGCTTGCAAGTGGTCCAAGGGCGCGCGCGTGGATCCCGGACGCTGCTGCTCACTCGTTGGAGCTCATCGTTGTCGACGAGGATGGCCTCACAGACTCGGCTGTCTTCGTAGTCGACCTCAACGGAGTTCCTGACCTGAGTGCATCGGCGTCGTCGTTGGTCGGGTTCGTGCCACTGCAGGTCGAGGTCGAAGCGTCTGTCGAAGATGTCGACGACGACGCTGCTGACGTGTGGTGGCTGCTGAACGGCTCTCCTAGACGAACCGTCGGCGGGAAGATCGTTGTCACCGAACCAGGGGCATACCAGTTGACGGCGGTCGCAGACGATGGCACCGACACAGCAGTGCTGCAGATCGGTGATGTTCTCGCTGGCAAGCCGTTCGTTGATGCCGAAGATTCCACCCATCGGGATGCGATCGCTTGGGCTTCAGCCACTGGTGTCACCAACGGCTGTTCCGAGGACGCGTTCTGCCCCGGTCGTCCTGCTTCACGAGCACAGGCGGCGGCATTCTTGGCTCGCTTCCTAGACCTTGAGCCTGGACCGGACGCTTTCACAGACGACAGCGATATGTTCTTCGAAGATGACATCAACGCACTGGCAAACGCCGGCATCTCGACTGGTTGCCGGATGCAACCCATCGCTGAGTTCTGCCCGACGGATCTGCTTACGAGGGGCCAGTTTGCGGCCTTCCTGGTCCGAGCACTCGACATCTCTCCTGTATCGGGCGGAAGGTTCGTTGACCTGGCTGGATCACCATTCTCGGTGGAGGCCGAATCGATCGCAGCAGCAGGGTTGACCGTCGGTTGCAATCCCCCACTCAATGATCGCTTCTGTCCTAAAGATCCGATCACTCGCGCCCAGGTCGTTGCGATGCTCTATCGCGCAACGGCAGATTGAACTCGCGCCCGGGGCGCTTCTAGTGCGTAGGGTTGGTCCGGCTCACAACGCTAGGAGGGAAGGATGAGCTCCACTCGCGACTATGTCGTGCGGATACGCCCGAACTGGCTCCGATACGGGCTGGTTGCCTTGGTGACCACGCTCGTGGCCGTACCGCTGACCGCCAATGCCTCGCATCAGTTCACAGATGTGCCGGACACGAACATTTTCCACGCCGACATCGCGTGGATGAAGGACAACGGCATCACGACTGGATGCGGCGATGGGACGGCCTATTGTCCGGGCGACAATGTAACGCGCCAGCAAATGGCAGCCTTCATGAGGCGGCTGGCCGAGAAGAAAGTCGTCGATGCTGCGACAGCAGTAACGGCGGATAGCGCAACGACGGCGGACAGCGCGACGACGGCGGGCGACAGCGACACCGTGGACGGGTATGAGGCCTCAGAGTTGCTGCCGGGCGGAGTCGCTCCCGAGGGCGTCACTGTGAGAGGGACATTCTCGATAGGTGGCGCATCGGGCTATCTGAACGACGGGCACTCGTTTGGTGTGGAGATGCCAAGCGCTCCTATCGCGCATTACATCGAATCTGGAGCTGTGGCACCGGCGGAGTGCCCGGGATCAGTATCCGATCCCCAGGCAGCAGCCGGTCATCTCTGCGTGTACGAGTCTCTGCGCTTGAGTATCGCAAGCGGCGGTCCGACGACATTCAATGCGACTGGGAGCTTTACGACATCGAGTGCGTACGGCTTCTTCATCTCAACGACGCCAGGTCAGGTGACCGGTCCCGATCCGTTGGCGTACGGGTCGTGGGCAGTCACGGCTGGGCCAACGGTGGCCGACACCACCCCGGCTGGGGGGCCCGCACTCGGCAAGTGAGCATAGGCTTCGACGCGCCAAGCTCGAGCTTGGCTGGGAGGAGGGGCGGG
>JBFISM010000077.1:0-17208 GCA_041608535.1 Acidimicrobiia bacterium | reverse complement strand
ATGAAAACGTCGGCGGTGTAGAAGGTGTCTATCGCATCCTGCAACCGCTGAGTCCCGGCGAGAGGGTGAGTGAACTCTGGGTTGGCGGTGGTTGGCGCGTCGAGGAGAGCCTGCACTGCACTGGTGTACGCTCGCCACGCATGCACGGGATCCGTGTCCACGTTCGCACGGGCCGCCAGCTCGATTCCTCCGGTGGCGAGGAATCCCCGAAACCACTCGACGAGGTGTGCGACGGCGTCCCGGGCGACCCATCCGGTGACCGGGGTGGGGGCGTCCCAATCCGGTGTCGACTCGGCCAACTCGGCGAAGCGGGCGGCGACGAAGCGATGGCGATCGGGGGCCCGCAAGCGGCCAGCTCGATGGCTTCAGACCTCGCCGGCGGCAAGCAGCGCATCGAGCTTGGCGTAGCCTTCGTTGACTCCGGTCTCCATCCCCGAGGCCAGCCAGGCGTCCCGGCCCTCGAAGCTGTCCACGAGCGACTGGGCGTGTAGGCGGGTGTAGCCATCGCCGAGGTCCTCGACACGGAGCGTCTCCAAGGCGACTTCGTCGGGCATGCCCAAGTAGGTGAACGTCTGCACGATGCGATCGTCCGTGATCTGGTGGAAGCATCCACGGAAACCGTGCTCTACAACGTCGCGGGAGGCGACGTAGTGCCACGAGCCCCCATCGCGGGCGTCCCACTCGACGATTCGTGTCGTGATGCCGTGCGGCCCCACCCACTTGGCGAACAGCTCGGGGTCGGTGTGGGCTCGCATGAGCTGGGCGGGGCCGGCGGCGAAGTCGCGAGTGATGCGAATGAGCGGAACCCGCTCGTCGGCTTCGATCTTCGCTTCGTGGAGGTGAGTGGTGGCAGTCATGATGCTTGCTCCTCTCTTTGGGGTCGAACCGATTGATTCATGTCGGCGAGGACGCCGTCGAGGCGGCGGTATCGGTGCTCGGCTTGGGCCCGGTAGCGCTCGATCCATTTGGTCATGAGATCGAGCACGTCCGCCTCCAGGTGCACCGAGCGTTGTTGCGCCACCGGAGTCTTGGTCACGAGACCCGCCTTCTCGAGGACCTTCAAGTGCTTGGAGATCGCCTGGATGCTGATGTCGTAGGGCTTGGCGAGCTCGCCGACAGTGGCGTCGGCTTCCGCCAGGCGAGCGATGATGTCGCGCCGGGTCGGGTCGGCAAGCGCAGCGAAGATCTTGGAGAGCGATTCTGCCATGAGCCAGTCGTCAACCTGTTGGTTGAATGAGAGTACGATTTGACGACGTCTTGTCAACCGATCGGTTGAGGACCGTTTGCGCACGCAGCTCTTGCGGGCGGGCCATTCATCGACTATCGTCGATAATCGATGAAATCGGACACCTCCGCACACATCACTCGCGAGCAAGCCGACGAATGGGCGACCTGGTTCAGAGCGATCGCCGACCCCACCCGTATTCTCATCTTGCACCTCCTCGCCGCGGAGCGACGCAAACTGACGACCGGCGAGATCACCGCCCAGATCGATGTGGGTCAGTCCACCGTGTCGCATCACCTCGCTCGGCTCGCCGATGCGCGGTTTGTGCACGTCGAGCGCATCGGCACCGCCAGTCTGTGGCGGATCAACGAGGCGTGCATCGAGGAGTTCCCGACAGCCGCCGAGATCGTGATGGGACGCGTTCCCGACGATTTCGCCCGAGCACTGGAGAGCGCACAATGAGTGAACAGCAGATCCACGAGGAGGTTCGCGAGTACTACCTGAGAGCCGCCACCGGCGGCCGGGACCGCGACGTCGACGTGCTGACCGATGAGCGCTGGGGCACCCACCGTTACGACGAAGGATCGCTGTCCGAGGTGCCCCAGGCGGCAGCGGATCTCTCCATGGGCTGCGGCAACCCGTACGTGCTGGCCGATCTGCACAACGGCGAGGTGGTGCTGGATCTCGGCTCCGGTGGGGGTATCGATGTCATCCTCTCCGCCAAGCGGGTGGCGCCGGACGGGAAGGCCTACGGCCTCGACATGCTCGAAGAGATGGTGGACATCGCCATCGAGAATGCCGCCGCGGCCGGGGTGAGCAACGTCGAGTTCCTTCAGGGAATGATGGAGGAGGTGCCGCTGCCCGATGGTTCGGTCGACGTGGTGATCTCCAACTGCGTGATCAGCCTCGCCCCGGACAAGCACCCGGTCTTTTCCGAGATGGTGCGGGTATTGCGACCGGGTGGACGCATTGCCATCTCGGACGTCGTCGCCGAGAACGGCGTGACGCTCGACGTGTCCCGAGAGGAATGGGTCGAATGCGGCGCCGGCGCATTGCAGCACGACGAGTACATCGAGATGCTGGAAGCAGCCGGGTTCGACGACGTCGCCATCGAGATCACCCACCAGGTTGGTGACGGTCTGCACGCGGGAATGATTCGCGGGGTCAAACCGCTCTGAGCCGGCTGCGACAGCTCAACCACGCGGTGCGTGACGCCGCTTCCGCGGCGCCACGCCACCTAGCGATTCTCAGAGAAAGACCCCGTTTCGCTGCGGGCCCATCTCGGCAAAGAACGTGTCGGAGGTCAGCTCACCCGTCACGAACGAGAACCCCGTTTGCCGTCCCTGCACCGTTCCCGAGCAGCGCGCATCGGCGAACAACCCGAGGAAAGCGCCGAAGTCGTCGGGCGGCACCGAGTTGCCGAGCCCACGTAGCTCGCGGGGAGCAGTTGCTCTCCAGTCGAGGCTGATGTCGACCGAAGAAGCAATGGCGCGGTCACCCGCAAACACGAGCGTGTTGGCGAGCGGCACCCCGTAGACTTCCAGCGATGCCCTCGTGCCGCCGCCACTCACCCGGAAGGAGCTTCCGGGGAGCTCGGTGGTCCAGAACAGTCCGTTGAGCAGCACACCCGGGTTCATGTCGTGCACCTGCTCCGCGGGCACTCCCGTACCGGGAGTGAAGAGGTCCACTCACAAGAAGGCAAAAGTCGAGTCGAATCTCGCTCCGGTCGCGGTCTCGTACGTCCCGCGCATCACCCTGACATCGAACTCGACGTCGTACGTGTTGCCGTCGCTGCCTTCGGCTTCGCCCGATACCACGGCGTAAGCGGTGAACCCGCGGTAGTCACCCATGGTGCTCGGATCGACGTCGAGGCCGAACCCGGGCAAGCCGATGAATGGCGTGGTGGCTCCGATGGGTCCCGGCAGCAGCCAGTGGATGTTCTCCAGAAACGCCGGCTCGGTCACCCCCGAAGGCACGGTGGCGGCGATCGGCGACGGTGCCGGGTTGGCCGGATGGCCGAGACCGGATTGAGCTCTGGCAGGTGCGGCTCCGATGCCAACGCCGGCGGCAGCCGCCACTGCTGCCGAAGCGCCGAGGAACGTCCTTCGTGACATGGGTGCGTGTGCTCGATGCGCGAGGTGCATAGCCCTCTCCCTTCCCCAGGGGCCACCATCAACCATACGCAAGGAGTCAGCGGTGTGCGGCTCGATCGGCCATTGCCGGCGAGCTCGCATGCAGAGCACGAGCGGGCTTCGATATCCTCGAGCGCAGCTCACGTGATCACCCGGAGGTCGCAACTGTGGCAGATCTGTCGACCGTGCAGCTGACTCAGCTCGTTCCATCTTCGCGAGCACGGGTGCCGCTGCGTGGTCTGTACCTGGATCTGCTGGAGGGCGAGACACCCGACGACGGCCGAGTGTTCTGTTTCAGCAACTTTGTCATGAGTCTCGATGGAAGGATCTCGATCTCGGAAGCACCCGCACAGCGGCCACAGGGAGTTCCGTCGAGTCTTGCCAACCCGGCTGACTGGCGGTTGTTTCAGGAGCTCGTCGCTCAGTCCGATGCCGTCCTCGTGAGCGGCCGCTACGTACGTGAGGTCGCCGGGGGGCACGCCGAGCCGCTCGTGCAGTTGACGGCTCCCGGTATGAGCGACCTCCCCCAATGGCGGAGCAGTCGAGAGCTCCCGCCGCAGCCGGAGGTCGTCATCGTTTCGTCGAGTCTCGACATCGACCCTGCAGCGGCTCGGCGTCTCGGCGAGCGCATTGTCGTCATCACGGGCAGGAGCGGTGGATCCGAGCGCCGCACCGCACTCGTCGAGGCAGGCATCGAGGTGCGGTTCGCCGGTGACGATGAAGACGTTGCCGGGGAGCGACTGGCGAGCGTGCTCGCGGAACTGGGCTATCGAGCCGTGTATGCCGCTGCAGGGCCGGTCGTGCTTCGTCTCCTCATCGCCGCCGGCGTCTTGGATCGTTTGTTCGTGACGACGGTGAATCGTCTGTTGGGAGGCGAACGGTTCGCCACCCTGGTCGAAGGTCACCTCTTCGACGCCCCCGTCGATGTCCGGCTCGACGCGATGTACCTCGACGACGAGAGTCTCGAGACCACGTCGCAGACCTTTGCCGTGTATCGAATCACTCGCCGGCGATAGTGCCGGGCCGCATACCGTCGACCTCTAAGTGCGACCCAACCGCTGGGTGCTTCGCAGCACGAATCGGCCTGCTTCGAAAGCCGCTCCGATGGCCGTTGCAACCAACACGAAGATCAGCAGCACCTCGGTGATTCCGGTCCACGGTGGGTCATATGCCGTGAAGTCGAAGGGGAACACTTGATACAGCCGGAGCGTCACCACGAAGGCGATGACACCGAGGACGGCCTGGGTGAGCGACTTGAACCAACCCTCGTCGTAGCCGAGGTAGATCGCGTTGACGAGGATGGTGGCGAAGAGCGAGAAGTTGATCCACGGCACGACATCGTTGAATTCCGCCGTCAGCCAGGGCAGCACGTCCCACTCGACGATGTTCTGGACCAGCGAGATCAACACGACGTTGACGCCGATGGCGATGATGTAGCCGAACCGTCTCGCTGCGGCGGGCGGTTCGGTCCAGGCGGGCTCGTTGGTCGGCCGGGGTGTTTGAGTGGTGGTCACGTTTGCTCCTCCGGTCTCCCCTCCACCACACCATCCCGGCGCCTTCGATGCCAGAGTCAGACGTCACTTCCATGTGTCGGGGAAACAGGTCGGGGAACCTAGACGCTGGCTCCTACCGTCTACCCAGACATGAAGCAATGGTGGATGCTCGGGCTGGGACTCGCTTTGGTCGCGGTTGCGGCGGCGTGTGGCGGGCGGGCGGACGTGGCGAACGCGACGGTGGCGCCAGAACGAATGTCGACCACGATCCCGATGGTGGCGAGCGACGAGGCGCTGGCTGCGTTGAGTGCAGCCCGCGATCGCTGGGCAGCAGCGGCACCCGAGGATTACACCGTGTCGGTACAGACGGCCTGCGACGACTGTGCGGACGAGCCGCAGACCGTCGCCGTTCGCGATGGGGATGTCGTGTCGTTGAGCGATCCGGATGAACCGACCGTCGATGGCGTTTTCGAAACCATCGAGCGCTCCATCGGCGAAGGGGCAGACGTCGAGGTGGAGTACGACCCAGATCTGGGGTACCCGCGTCGGGTCCGCATCGACTTGGATCGGGACGGCGACGTCGATCTCGATCTCGCCTATGACGATCTCCAAGCCATGCCCATCGTTCGCACGCTCGAAGAGTTGCTCGTGGCCAGGGAGCGGTGGGAGTCGCAGGGGTTCACCCGATACCGGTACGTCTTCCGCGCCGACTGCACATGCCCCACCAGCGGCACGTGGGATGTCACTGTCGACGACGGCGCCGTCGACTACACGCCGCTCGATGACGGGGCCGCCGCTACCAGCCTGACACCCGGCGATTTCGCGGATGCGTTCTACGACCTGGAGGACTGGTTCACCTCGTCCGCCGAGTTCATCGAGCTGGGGATTCTCGACGTGGACGTGCGGATGGATCCGGCGCTCGGCTACCCGCGCTGGTTCCGGATACAGGGTGCCGGGATCGACGAAGGATTCGACGAGCCGTTCACCTTGATCGTGACGATGGACCTCGTCAGCGGTTCGGACACTGGGCGGGAGGCGTTCGATGGCGACGACGGCCAAGATCTGATCGCCGCCTACGAGCGATGGCAACGTGCCGCGCTGCGCAACTACTCCTACATCTGGACACGACACTGCGAATGCGATCTGGATGTGCGCGGGCCCTTCCGGGTGGAGGTCGTCGACCGCGAGGTCGTGGCGGTCACCCGGATCGATGACGACACACAGGCCGAGCTATCGTCTGCCGCCGGCATCGACGAGGCGTTCGAGTTGATCAGTCGCACCATCGCAGACGGCGTCGAAGTCACCGTGGAGTACCACCCGGTCCTCGGGCATCCGATGAACGCCATTCTCGATCCCGAGGCGGCGGCCGTCGACGGCGGCTACATGTTCTCCGTCGACGACCTGGGTCCCGCCGGGGACATTGCGCTCGTGGTGGGCACGGTGACGTCGGGTCCACAGTGTCCTGTGCAGTCGGACCCTCCCCAACCTGGATGCGAGGACAAGCCGGTGTCCGGCGCTCCGGTTCATCTTCTGATACCTGGTCGGGAAGGCTCCGTACCAGTATCGGTAGCCGCTGACGGCACGTTCGTGCTCGATGTCGTACCCGGCGAATACGTCGTCGTTGCGGATCCGGTCGAGGGGCTGCTGGGAACGCCGGCGCCACTCGAGTTGACGATCGGTGCGGGTGAGGTGCGCCTCATCGAGCTCGTCTACGACACGGGCATGCGCTAGTCGGGGTCGCTTCACCTGACATGTGCTCGGCGCTACCATTGCCGTTGAGGCGGCCTGTCACGCCCAACCTCCGCACCGGCACCCGCGCTGCCGGCCAGGGAGGCAAAGGGGACCACGAGTGCTCGGCAAGGGTCATCACGCTGACCGTGTCAGCATGAGATGGCGAGCGCGGGTCGCCAGGCTCATGCTGCGACACGGGAGAGCACATCGACATGACCCAGCAAGAGACCTTCAAGCGCCGCATCCGCGAGCGCATGGCCAAGACCGGAGAACGGTACACCGCAGCCAGGCGCGCCCTCATCGACGAGCCGGGCAACGGGAAACGTCCGTGGGTGGCGCAACCGGAGCTGAGCGACGAGCGGGTGCGGGAGGCGACCGGTCGGGGATGGGACGAGTGGTGCGACGTCATCGACGCCTGGCCGGGCCACGACGACGGGCACACCGCCATTGCCGCATACGTCCAAGACGAGCTGGGCATCGACGGGTGGTGGGCGCAAACGGTGACTGTCGGCTACGAGCGCATCACGGGTCGCCGGCTGCCGCATCAACAACCCGATGGAACCTTCACCGCAGGCAAGACCCGCACCGTCGCGGTCGATCGCACCGCGCTACGGGACATGCTGTTGTCAGACGAGGACCGAGAGGATCTCTTCCCCGGTCTCGAGACGACAGTCCGTTCCCGGCCGACGGCGAAGGTGCTTCGCATCGGGATCGGCGGGGGTGTGGCGCAAATCGCCATCGATGAGCTTGCGGATGGTCGGGCGAAGATCTCGATCGCCCACGAGAAGCTGCCATCGCCCGATGCAGTGGAGGAGTGGAAGGCGTACTGGGCGGAGTGGCTCGAGGCGGTCGACCAGGCCTGACAGCGGCTCCTCGAAGGTCGGTGGAGGTGGTCGCCGCTCGCGTCCGGCGACCCGTCAACTTTGACGCCACCCACGTCGGGAACCCGCCATCGTGGCGGGTTCCTGTCATGTCCTCCGTTGCACGCCTACGGCGCCGGCACACCGACCAGCGCCACGCATTCGACGCTGTAGTCGTAGTCCGTATGGGATTCTGAAGTGATCGTCATGATGACACGGTCGTCAGTGACGATGATCCCGCTCACCCAGGGATGCGCCCCGATATCACCCGGCATCGGGACCTGCGCCCAGCTCGGGCCGTCCGAGAAGAACAAGACCTGCTTCATCTCGTAGAAGGTGCTCGGATCGTCCCACGCCTCGCTCATGGCCTCCTCATACCGGCGGTGCGACACGGCGAAGATCACTCCGCCGTCCTCATCGAACATCACCAGGCCGCCGTGACCCCACCTGAAGCCCTCCGCAGGCGCTCCGATCGCTTCCTCGTGATACATGGCCACGCGCTCGTCGAACGTGAAGAGGGTCTCTCCGGTGGTGTCGTCGGTCACGGTGAACTCAGTTCCGATCACCGTCAGAGTGCGCCCATCCCTCGTGATGTGAGCAGGCGCTGGGTCGATCACGGCATGACCGTCGTACGAGCCGGTCACGAACGTTCCGAGGGGGCCGCCGGCTGCCCGATCGAACCACACCTGACCAACTTCGAGCAGCAAGGCGTCCTGGGTCAGGACCGGCGTCCAAACGGCACCGTCGTCAGAGGCGATGACCTCACTCTGGCCTCCCGGTGTGCCGCGCACGGCGAGGTATCCGTCATCGACGACTGTCACATTGTTGAGCCAGTCCAATCCGTCGAGGTTGGTGTCCGTGGCGGTCCACTCGAGTCCGTCGGTGCTGCGCAACACGATCGGCGCCGGCACATCGCGCAGCGCGAACTCTTCGTATGGTGGCTCGCTGCTTCCGATCGCCAGGAACCCGTCGTTCCCGCCGACGAGCGTCTGGAAGTAGAAGTTCTCGTCGACCAGACCGTCGATGTCCACCGCTTGCCAGCTCGTCCCGAGGTCGGCGGAGCGAAGCAGCACTGGGGTGGGTGTGTATTCCACCCCCGGTTCTCCATAGGCTGCGGCGTGGGCGGACTCCCAGAGGTCCCAGGGCACGATCACGATGACGTTCCCGTCCCGATCGCGGAATGTCGGCGGCGGACCCTGGAAGAGATCACGCTCGGACCCCTCGAACAACACCCCACCGCTCGCATCGGTGACAGTGGCGGCGCCGGTGAACTCGTCGAGTGTCAAAGTGCGATCGGCCGACGTCACGCTGATGAGCATCCGATCATCCCAAGCGACGCTGTCGTAGGCCGCGGTGGCGGCACGATCGAGGTCCTCCCAACTCAGCGGAAACACGACTTCGTCGGCGCCAGGGTCGTATATCCCCGTCACTCCGTCCGCCTGGCTCCAGATGTGCTCTTGGCTGCCATGTCCCACGACGACGCCCGTGGCGGCATCCGTGATCAGATAGGACCAGGTCATCTCATCCAGCTCGATCACGTAGCCGTCGTGTTCGATGACGATCAGCGGTGCCTCGTGCGGCTCGTCCATCACCGGAGCATGCGCCCCGGCGAGGACCAGGACGTCTTGGGCTCCCGCGACGTGGTTTATCCAGACCTGTTCTCCGGCGGGAACGCTCGGGGATGGATCACGCCGTGTCCAGGTTTCGCCGTCGGATGACACGAAGACGGACAGCTGGGGGCTGGCGGAGTCGCTGTCCCACGGATTCACCACGGCCACGATGCCCCCGTCGAACGCGCTGATCTGCGCATGCCCGGCGTCGTACACGTCTGCAGGAAGCTCGCCACGCTGCCATTCCACGCCGTGCTCCGACGTGTACACGAACCACTGCTCGCGATCGCGAGCCATGTCGTAGCCGCTGCCGATCGCCCAGAGCGTGCCGTCGATCTCGAGAAGCTGGTGGATCCAGGCCTCGCCACCTGATGCGGCGAGTACCGGGGAGACCGTCCACTCGAAAGCCACGCTGTCGATGCCCATCGGAGGCAAGGACTTGGGGGTGCGCTCGCCGTCGGGGTAGCCGGCATCCGGCGGTCCCATCGGGCCCGGCGCTTCGCCTGGGCTCGGTGCGGGCTCGATGGTCGCGGGAGCGCGGTCCTCGACCGCACCGGTCGCTGCCGGCGGAGTCGAGTCCCCCTCCCGGGGGCTCCTTGCGTCGAGCAGGAACACCACGGCCAACCCAATCACCGCAATTGCCGCAGCAGTGCCGATCACGAGACCGGTCCGCACATGGGTGGCTGCCATGTCGCTCTCCTTCGTCACATGTCCATTGCACCGCAGCCCAGGGCGTTGCGTAAGAGGCGAATGACGGTGCTGGAGAGGACATTGCAGGATCATGGTCAGAAACGAGCACGAGCAACCGGTGCCGGGTGCGGTGAACCTCACCCCCGACTACGTCGACAGGGAGTCCCGGGGCGGGCCGGTGATTTGATCCGGCCGCCTCATTCAGGGCGCCGCCGATTGATGGCAGATTGCGTTTCGCTCCGGCGGGGTATGTGCTCGCTCGATCGTGGTGGAACGAACGACTGGTCCGCACGGAGCGTTCGTTACACTCCCGCCGCTCTTTTGTGAGGATCGTCATGGCCAGCCGTATCGCAACCCGCCTCTCGCTGCCGCAACCGACAAAACCCGATGCGATCAAGCTCGCCACCGACGTGGCACTGCTCACCGTCGGGTCGGTGCTGCTGATCTATGCCTTCCGCACGTTCATGCTGCCCTACGGCATCGCAGGCGGGGGAGTCGGCGGTCTGGCGCTGGTGGTGCACGACTGGACGTCGTTCCCTCCGGGTCTCGCCATGATGATCTTCAACACCCCGGTGCTGATCCTCGGTTACCGGCAGCTCGGTGGTACCCGGTTTCTCGTCCGAACCGCCTACGTCGTGTTTCTGTACAACGTCGGCGTCGATGCGATCGGCCATGTGTTCCCGTCGCACATCTCCGATGACTTGCTGCTCGTCTCGTTGTTCGGCGGTGTCGTGTCCGGGCTCGGAGCTGGTCTGATCTTCCGCGCCGGCGGCACAGCGGGAGGAACCGGGGTCGTCAGCAGGATCATCCAGCTTCGCACCGGTCTTCCTGTGAGCCAGATCTACCTCGGTCTCGACGGCGCCATCATCGCACTACAAGGTCTCACCTTCGGATGGGAAGCGGCGCTGTATGCCGTGGTGCTGCTCTTCGTGAACGGACTGGCCCTCGACTATGTGCTCGAGGGACCGAGCGTGGTCCGAACGGTGACCGTCGTCACCGACAAACCAGAGCTCATCACCGAGGTCGTGTACCGCACCATGCGAGTGGGTGTGACGAGCTGGGGAGCCGTCGGCGAGTACACCGAGCAGGAACGACGCATCTTGTTCTGCACGGTGAGCCGGGCGGAGGCGGGACGTCTCGTCGAGGCCATCCAGAAGGCCGACCCGGATGCCTTCACGGTGATCGGTCACGCCCACCAGCGTCGCGGTGGCGTGGTCCGCTGACAGCCCTACCGTCACCCGGATCTGCTCGAGTGGTGTTGTATGGGTGACGACTCAGCCGGGGTCGCCCGACGTTCGGAGAAAACGCCCGGTAAACGGGAACTCTGTGCCCATGTGCGACGTCTTAGATCGCGTGGGGCCGGGTGCGTTTGCGCTGCCCACGGACGACCCCGCTGGGGCCGTGGCAGCCGGGGCGTCGGCCCGCGATAGGAGAGAGACCAATGACACAACTACCCCCCGATTCCGGACCCGAGCCGGATCCAGATCCAACGGCAGAGTTCGGCGCCCAGCCACCCGCGCCCGGAGGCCCACCTCCGCCGTCATCCGGAGGGCCGCCGGTGCCACCGACCGGAGGGCCACCGCCGACTCCACCTGGTACGCCACCGCCCCCCGGAATGCCGCCACCGAAGCAACGCTCCCCATGGTGGTACGCCGTCGGTGGCGCCTTGGTAGTGCTGCTCGCCGTGGGCATCCCGTTGCTGTTGCTGCGTGGTTCTGAGGACGAGGTCAGCGACACGACCATTCCCGGTATCGGTGACACCACCACGACGTCGGCGGCACCGACGACCACAACCGGGGAGACGACCACCACCACGGTTCCGACCACCACCTCTGCAGCGCCAACGACGACCACGAGCACCGAAGCCCCTACCACGACGACGACGGAGGCGCCGGCGACGACGACCACCACGGCGGCTCCGCAGCCGACCGCCGAGGCAAGGGTGTATCTGGTCGGCGATCCCGGGCCGACATCGAATGTGCCCGGTCCGGTCCTCAAGAGCGAAGCGGTTGCGGCGAATTCGCCGGACACGGTGGCCGGCGCCCTGGAGGCGCTGCTGGCATACTCGAACGAGGAGGGTGTCTCGAACACCGAGATCCCGCCGGGTACACGATTGCTCGGCGTCGAGACAGCCGACACGAGGGTGACGGTGGATCTCAGCGGTGAGTTCGACGACGGAGGCGGCACGGCATCGATGTCGATGCGTTTGGCCCAGGTCGTGTTCACTGCCACCCAATTCTCTTCCGTGGACAGTGTGCTCTTCGAACTTGATGGCGTGCCCGTGGAGGTCTTCTCCTCGGAGGGCATCGTGCTCGACGGACCGCAGACCAGAGACGACTACGTCGACCAGCTGCCTCTCGTGTTTCTGGATGGGCCTGCCAACGGCGCCACCGTGCTCGACGGGCTCATCATCGTGTCGGGCATCGCCAACGCGTTCGAGGCCACCGTTACCTACGAGGTGGCAACGGAGGGTGGTGCAGTGCTCGACGAAGGTTTCACAACAGCAACGTGTGGCACCGGTTGCTGGGGGGAATTCGAGTTCGTCATCGACGTCGATGCTCCTGAAGACGTGCCGGAGAACGGCAAGATCGTCATCCGGGTCTTCGAGCACTCTGCCAACGACGGCAGTGTGATCAACCTGACCGAGCACACCGTGACCGTGACGTCGACAACGGCCTAGCCGACGGCGATCCGCGTCCGGCGTCAAGCCCTTCCCTGGCTCCGGGCACGGTCGCGACGTAGCCTGCGGCTGTGTCGGAGGCCGAAAGGACGAAGTGGGAGGAGCGCTATCGCAACGTTGACTGGCCGCAGCGCGACCCGGCGCCCTTCGTGGTGGCCGCAGTCGCGGGTCTTGCGCCCGGGACCGCTCTCGATGTAGCGGGTGGCACCGGGAGACACTCGGTGTATCTCGCCTCTCAGGGTTGGGATGTGACGTTGGTCGACATTGCGCCGACTGCCGTACGTCTTGCCGCGGAACGCGCTGAGGCTGCGGGGTGTTCGATCCGCACCCAGTGCCTCGATCTCGATGCACAGCTGCCCCGCGGCGGGCCTTGGGACCTCGTGGTCATCCATCGCTATCTGAACCGGGGGCTGCTCGCGGCCCTCCCGCACCTGCTCATCCCGGGAGGTCGGCTCGTCATGTCCCAGCTCACCGTGGAGAATCGCGATCCAGACGATGCCGCCCCTTTGTACCTTCTCCGACCTGGCGAGCTGGCCCAACTCCTCACCCATCTCGAGATCGAGTCGTACTTCGAAGGCTGGACGGATGACGACCGTCACGAGGCGCAAGTGGTCGCCCGGTGGGCGCCGGCCGCTCAGGCAGCGAGATCCGATTCGTGACGACACGCAGCGCTTGAGCGGCGATGGTGAGGGTCGGGTGCGAAGACCGCTCTCGGGTCCCAGCTCTCACGTTCTCGGGGGAGACGCTCGCCGCGCTCGACGATGAGCACGTCGACCCCGGCTGCGGCGAGCGCCCACCCAGTGGTCCCGCCGCCACCCGTGCCAGAGCTGATCACGACGACATCGGCCCGCAGCGGCGCGGTCGGTAGTTGTATCCGATCATCATGCCCCACGAGTGACGGATCGCGTCGCGCGTGAGGCAGATGACGGTCAGGTCGGTTCTCGCGGCTTGTCCCCCGGGAGCGGCCGGGCTGCGCTCTTGATCCGCCACTCGTCGAGCACGGAGATCGCAGTCCGCTCCGGTGTCTCAGAGCTCAGGGGATCGGGTTTGACCGGGAACATGGGCGTATCGACCGGGTGCGGCCGAGGAGCCGGCTCGTCCTTGCCGATCCATTGCGTTGTCACTTGGCCCTCCTTTCCGAGCCGATGGCGCAGCACCATCGGGGAAGGTGGTCGCACTCGGAGGGATCGCCCGGCAATTGCGGGCACCAAGGTTCAACGCCGCCGACGCGGTGGGGACTGCCGCAGCCAGTGCGACGAGACCTGTGGTGATAGCCGTCCTACGATCGGCCATCGGTCTCTCCAAGTCGACGATCTGCACGTTGTTCTTGCACCTTCGCGCCGTGCGGGGTTGCCGTAAATGGGTCGGGCGGCCATTCCTGAAGGTTGTCGGCTCCGTGCCGTGCCGGGGCCGGTCGGTGCGCTCTCGCCAGCGGAAAGCGGGGGAGACACGGCGGTGATGGACGGTCTGGCAGCGGGAGGCACCGGTCGCATCGGGCCGACATGCGTGTGCAGGTGGTGTGGATCGGCCATCATGGCGAGGTGAGAAGGACCGGCCGGGCTATGGATGAGTATCAGCGTCTGCGGGCTACCTTGGGTGTGCTGTTCACTGTGACCGTCTTCGGCGTGGCCGGTTTCATGCTCATCGAGGATCTCAGCCTGGTCGATGCTCTGTATGAGACGGTGATCACGATATCCACGGTGGGATATACCGAACCGGCCGGTGGTCTCACCGAAGGCGGGCGGATCTTCACCGCAGTGCTGATCATCGTGGGCGTCGGCTCGGTGTTCTACACGGCGGCGGTGGCCCTCGAGGTGTTCATCGACGAGGTGGTGGTGGGCCGGCGGAGAGCGCGACGGGAGGAGCGGATGATCGACAGGATGCAGGGTCACACCATCGTGTGTGGGTACGGACGGGTCGGCTCGAGTGTGGCGGCCCGGCTCGCCGCCAGCGCCGTCGATGTCGTGGTCGTCGACGCGAACGAGGATCGGGTGGAGCGCGCCCGAGCGCACGATGTGGTCGCAGTGCGAGGCGATGCAACGCAGGAGGAGGTGCTCACGGCGGCGGGGCTGGATCGGGCGGGGGTGATCATCGCATGTGTCCATGGTGATTCCGACAACCTGTCAATCGTGTTGTCGGCCAGGGTGCGCCGGCCCGACCTGTACGTGCTGGCCCGCGCCTCCGACCAAGACGTCGAGCGCCGTATCAAGATGGCGGGAGCAAACCGGGTGATCACCCCGCCCGAGGTGGGCGCCGAACGTCTGGCGGCGTTGGTGCTCAACCCCGATCTCACCGAGTTCGTCGACATCGCCGCCGGCGACACGTTTCTCGAGTTCCGCGTCGAGCAGATGATGTTGTCACCGGGATCCGAGCTGGCGGGGCAGACCCTTGCGGACAATCGCATCCGCAGCCGGGTGGGGACGCTGGTCCTCGCGGTGCGCCAGAGCGACGGCACGGTCGTGACCAATCCGCCGGCAGACACCGTGCTCGGTGTCGGCGATGCGCTCTTTGCCATGGGCACCGCCGATCAGCTGGAACAGCTCGAGAAGCTGGTGTGACCGTCGAGTGTGCTTAGTCACCTCATATACGGTGTTGGAAGCACACTCGTCGTTACGCTGCTCGCCGTCTCCGCCCGGAGATGACGACACCGCTCGCCACGGCGATGGCGACCCCGGCACCGGCGACCAGGAACAGCACGAGGTGATTGCTCGCCAGTAGTACGGCACCGGAGCGGGGGAGTGGGGACCGACCTTTCCCGGGGTCCATCGCCCACGCGCCGACTCGCAACACCACGGCGAACGTCGCCGCCGACACCGCCAGCCGCGTAGCCAGCGACCGAACCATCGCCAACGGCTCTTCGGCGAGGGCGATCGCAACGCTGCCGAAAAGCAGGAGCGTCGCCAAACCCACGACGAGAACAGTGGTGAGCAGCGACCGGGCACGGCTTGCCACCCCCGTCACGGAGGTGGACTCGGCATCATCGAGAATCACGTCCGCCGCCCGGGACACGGCCGCCTCCACCTGTTCGGGCGGCACGCTGATGCCTCCCGCAGCCAGTTCGTCGACGATGACCGGCACCATCGGTTCCAAGGCTGAGGCGATGGGGAGGTCGGGTGTTGTCCCAGCATCGGCGAGCGCGGCGACCACCAGGTCGGCCACGACGCGATCGATGGCACGCTGATACTCAGGTGTCGCCGTCACCCGGTCGACAGCCGCAGCGATCTGGGGATTGACGGTGTCGGTGGTTGCCCCGACCACTCCGGCCACCCAGCTCGTGATCCGATCCGTGGCGAGCTCAGCGGTGATCGCCGCCTCAGCTGTGTCGTGCAGGGTCGACTCGTCGCTGGTGACGGTGCGTCCCCACAACCCAATGAGGAGCGTCGTCGTGGCGAGCCCGAATGCCCACAGGACGAGCGCCAGAGACGCGCGTCGAGTGCGATCGATACGAAGAAGTGCGGTCATGACCCAATCCAAAGAGAGGTGAGTCGCGGGATGGTAGGGCACTTGTGAAGATGTGCACATCACCGTCGGTCGGGGCTGCGACCACCGACTCGCCCGGGCCGGACCCGAGCCCGGCGACACCCAGCTCGTGCTCCTTGCCGAGTCCTCGAGTGCTCGTTCGGGGCCTTCCTGACCAATTCCAAGGTCGTTGCTCGACGATGCCGCCACTTCCTGTTCAAAGGAGTTGGCATGCACGTCCACAGCGGTTCGCCCAGATGGGGCTTTCGCACGGCCGGCCTCGTCGTTGTCGCTCTCGAGCTCTTGTTCTTCGCGCTCGCCGTGATCGGCGACGCCGGCTGGTCCGATGTCGAGACAGTGCACGTGGTCGGTGCGCTCGGCTTCACCGGGATCTTCGGTGCCGGTCTCGTCGCCATGCTGGTTTCGTCTCGAGCGCGGGCCGGTGCCCTTCAGGCGATTGCCGCGGCGCTCGCCGTCTTGGTGGCGGCGGCCATCGTGGGTAACCCGGACAACGTGGGCGGCCAAGCGGGTGTGTTCGATTGGGCCTATCTCATCTTCATCCTCCCGGCACTGTTGCTGGCTCTGTGGTACTTGCGCGGTCGTCGCGCAGTGTCAGGTGCGTCGCCGGACGTGGTGCTGATCGGGATCGTCCTCGTTGCAGCCATACCGCTCGCCTTCTATGGCATCGACGCCGCATTGACGCAACGCAACAGCTTCCCGCCCGCAGCGGATCCCCATCACAACGGCCATTGGATAACGATGGCTCAGCTCGCCTTCGCCATTCCGCTGGCCGGCCTCGTGGCTGCGTGGCGTCCGGCCGGATGGCAGCTCACGGTGTGGTCGGTGACGCTGGCTACGGGAGGTCTGGGCGCAGCCTCGATTCTGTGGCCGACCTCGCCATCATCGCTTGGCGTTGGCGGGGGATGGCTCCTCGTATTTGGTGCCGGTTTGTTCGTCGCAACCGCCATGTCGGGGTGGCGGCGGGTACTGCAACCACGAGGGATGGCTCCGAATCAGTTTTCCCGAGCGGCCTGACTTCAGCGGGGGGCGGTGTCCATCAACGAACGGGCGATATCGAGGACTGCATCGAGCGGCATCTCTGATTCGATCCGGAACGTGCGGTCCCCGGCTTGCCACACCAGGGTGTCGCCGACCAGACGGGCGGTGTCCTCACGGAGTGTCCCGTCCGGACCAAGGAACGAGATCGTGTGCGGTCCGCCCTCGATCCAAAAGCCGCGGACGTCGGGGGCGAGCTGCACCTCGCGAAACGTTGCGTCGCCGCCGAGCTGCTTGATCGCCACCTCACCGATCGCTTCGAACTGCGTGAT
>JBFISM010000076.1:0-17315 GCA_041608535.1 Acidimicrobiia bacterium | reverse complement strand
AGGCAAACAGGGTCGGTTCCGCCAGAACCTGCTCGGCAAGCGCGTCGACTACTCGGGTCGTTCGGTCATCGTGGTTGGCCCGCAACTCCAGCTTCACCAGTGTGGTCTGCCCAAGATCATGGCCCTCGAGCTGTTCAAGCCCTTCGTGATGAAGCGGTTGGTCGATCTCGACATCGCCCAGAACATCAAGGCGGCAAAGCGCATGGTGGAACGTCGCCGCGCCCAGGTGTGGGACGTGCTCGCCGAGGTGATCCAGGAGCATCCGGTGTTCCTCAACCGGGCACCGACGTTGCACCGGCTCGGCATCCAGGCGTTCGAGCCGGTACTCGTGGAGGGCAAGGCGATCCAGATCCATCCGTTGGTGTGTGAGGCGTTCAACGCCGACTTCGACGGTGACCAGATGGCGGTCCACCTCCCGCTGTCGGCGGAGGCGCAGGCGGAAGCCCGGGTGCTGATGCTGTCTGCGAACAATGTGCTCTCGCCGGCCTCGGGCCGTCCGATCGTCACCCCATCCCAAGACATGGTGATCGGGATGTACTACCTCTCCGAGCAGGTCGACGACGCCGGAGGAGGCGGACGCGCCTTCGCCAACCTCGACGAGGCGCTCATGGCATACGACATCGGCGATCTCGACCTGCATGCACCGATCAAGCTGCGCGTGGGTGCGCTGGCCGGCACGGCCGAGATGCACGAGGCACTGCGATCGGCGCTCGGCAAGCTGACCACCGAGGAGCCGGTCGACGGAACGAAGCTCATCGAGACCACGCTGGGTCGTGCGGTGCTCAACACGGCGTTCCCGGAGAGCTTCCCGTACATCAACCACGTCGTGTTCAAGTCCGACCTGCGCTTGCTCATCGAGCACATCATCGATCGGTACGACAAGCCGGACGTCGCCCGCACGCTCGACGCCATCAAGGATCTCGGGTTCCACTATGCCACCCGCGCCGGTCTGACGATCGGGCTGGAGGACGTGAAGACACCGCCCGAGAAGCAAGAGATCCTGGCGAAATACGAGGAGCGCGCCGAGAAGACAGAGGGTCTGTACCAGAAGGGTGTGATCACCGACGACGAGCGCCGTCAGGAGCTCATCGAGATCTGGACCGAAGCGACCGAAGAGGTGAAGGACGCCATGCAGGCGACCCTCGAGGCGGAGCGGTTCAACCCGATGGACATGATGGTGCGCTCCGGGGCTCGCGGCAACATGATGCAGCTGCGCCAGATCGCCGGTATGCGTGGTCTCGTGGCCAACCCGAAAGGCGACATCATCCCGCAGCCGATCAAGGCGAACTTCCGTGAAGGGCTGTCGGTGCTGGAGTACTTCATCTCGACCCACGGTGCCCGCAAGGGTCTGGCCGACACCGCGCTGCGGACGGCCGACTCCGGGTACCTCACCCGCCGTCTCGTGGATGTCTCTCAGGAGATCATCATTCACGACGGTGAGTCGGACGATCCGGGTCTGCCGATCGTGATTCGCGATCGCAACGGCGTCGTGATCCGTAACTTGGAGAATCGCGTCTTCGGTCGAGTGCTCGCCGATGACGTCAAGGTGGGCCGCACCCTGGTCGAGACCAGCGGAGGCGTGAAGCTGCGAGCCGGCGAGCTGCTGGACCGTAACGCGCTGCAGGCGCTCCGCGACAACGCGGAGGTGACGGAAGTGCGGGTCCGTTCGCCGCTCACCGACCAGTCGCGCCACGGCATCAGCATCGCCTCGTACGGGCTCAGCCTGGCCACGGGCCGGATGGTCGAGGCCGGTGAGGCCGTCGGCATCATGGCGGCCCAGTCCATTGGTGAGCCGGGTACCCAGCTGACGATGCGCACCTTCCACACGGGCGGGGTTGCGGGTGACGACATCACCCACGGTCTGCCCCGTGTCCAGGAGTTGTTCGAGGCTCGGTCTCCGAAGGGCAAGGCGATCCTCGCCGAGCTCGGCGGTGTGGTCCACCTCGTCGACGACGAGGAGGGGCGTCGCATCGTTGTCGAGGACAACGAAGAGACGCGCGAATATCCGTTGCCGCGCCGTGCCCGTCTGCGGGTGGCGGAGGGCGATGTGATCGAGCCGGGCACCCAGCTGACCGAGGGTCCGCTCGATCCGAAGGAGGTGCTGGAGATTCAGGGCGTCCGCGCCTGCCAGCGCTACCTGGTGGATCAGGTGCAGGAGGTCTATCGCTCCCAGGGTGTGGACATCCACGACAAGCACATCGAGCTCATCGTGCGGCAGATGCTGCGCAAAGTCCGGGTGGTCAACTCGGGTGACTCCCACTTCTTGCCGGCGGAGCTGGTGGACAGCCAGGAGTTCCGGGATGCCAACCGCCAGCTCGTGACCGAAGGCAAGACACCGGCCGAGGGCCGTCCCGAGCTGATGGGTATCACCAAAGCGTCGCTGGCCACCGATTCGTGGTTGTCGGCGGCGTCGTTCCAAGAGACGACTCGAGTGCTCACGGAGGCTTCGTTGCAGTCGAAGTCCGACTACATGCGGGGACTCAAGGAGAACGTGATCATCGGCAAGCTCATCCCGGCCGGTACCGGTTCGGACACGTATCAGAGCCTGCAGCCGGCCTTGCCCGACGCAACCGTGCCCGACACGGCGTTTCTCTTCGGCGACACCATTCCCGAGTCGGCAGAGGAGACCCTGCCCGCGAACCCGGCGGAATGGCTCGCCAGCCTGGGAGCTCAGGGCGACGGATCCGACGACGACACCGAGTAGGCGCCGCACTGAAGGACTACACAGTCGGGAGCGTGGACTGGTGTCCACGCTCCCGAGGTTCTCTGGGGCCGGTGTCGCTCACCTGAATTGATGCTGGCGGCGATTACGGCAGTGACGGCGATGGCCTTGGTGCCGGTGCAAGCAGCGGCGCCTCCGCCTTCTCATTGCGCTGGTCAATAAGCTCTCACCTCCTCTCTGGTCTCGGGAGACGCCGGCCCGTCGGCAGCAACAACCCGAGGGTCACTGCCGGCCACGGGCAGCGTGGCTCCGCCATCGTCTGTCTTGCCTCTCTCCGAGGAACCGTTCGAAGTCTGCGCCCGCCACATCGCGAGGTAGCGGCCGCCGGATCTGAGCAGCATTTCGTGGCGTCCGGTCTCGACGGTCGATCCGTCGGCGATGACGTAGATCCGGTCGCAGCCCGCAGCGAGCATGAGGTCGTGGGAGACGACGATCACGGCTCGATCGGCGGCGATGGTCTTCAGGGTGGCGATGATCCGTGCGGCTGATTCCTTGTCGAGCCCGGTCGTCGGCTCGTCGACGATCAGGAGGCGGCTCGGTCGAACCAGCGCACGGGCCAGGCTGAGCATTCGCCGCTGGCCGCCCGACAGCACGACACCAGCAGGTCCGACCATGGTGTCGTAGCCGGCGGGGTGCGCCACGATGAAATCGTGAGCCCCGGCGAGGCGGGCAGCGGCTTCGATCGATTCGGGTGACGCGCCGGGCAGCCCCATGGCGATGTTCTCGGCGATCGTCCCGTTCATGAGCCAGCAATCCTGCGGCACGACGGCAATCGCAGCCCGCAGCGAGTCGACGTCGAAGTCGCGGAGGTCCACCCCGTCCCAGGTGATGGAACCTTGTCGAGGATCGTAGAGCCGAACGAGTAGCGAGATGAGGCTGGACTTGCCTGCTCCGCTGGGGCCGACGATGGCCACCCATTCGCCGCGGTCGACTCGGAAGTGGATGTTGCGGAGTCGCGGAGGATCGCCGGAGTAGCCGAAGGCAACGTCACGGACCACCAGGCTCCTCGGATCGACATCGTCCACCGTCCGATCCCCGCCGGGGGCGGCCGGATGGGCTCCCTCGAGCAGCTCTGCGATCCGGTCTCGGCTGGCCGCCCCTCGAGCCATCGTCGTCACCAGCATCGCCAGGCTCTCGATCGGACCGTAGACCTCGGCTACGTATGTCAGGAGGACGAGCATGATCCCGAGGGTGAGGCGGCCTCGGATCACTTCCAGAGCACCGAAGTAGAGCACCGCCGCCGACGCGACTGCGAGCAGGGTCTGGACCACGGGCTCCACTCGTGCGGAGCGCTCCAGCGCCACGATCTCCGAAGCCGCCGCTGCAGAGCTCGAGGTCCCGAACCGCTCCGTCTCCGCATGCTGTCTGGAGAAGACCTGGACGGCGCGCTGGTTGCCGAGCACGTCCCCGGCTTGGTCGAGCAACGTCCCCGACTTCTCCCGGGCGGCGAGCTCGGCGCCGTACACCGAGCGGTGGGCACGTCGCAGCCACCACGCCAGCGGTGGCAGGGCCAGCAACGCCACGACGAAGAAGGGAGGTGAGACGAACGCCAGCACCCCGAGCACACCCAGCAGCGTGAGCGTTTCGGGGAGCACGGTGTCGTACCAGGCCACGACCATGTCTTCCACATGAGCTACGTCGCTGGTCAGACGCGTCAGCACATCGCCCGTTCGCTGCGTCTCGTGGAAGGCGAGCGGAGCTCGTTGCAGCTTGCCGAATGTGACGGTGCGTATGTCCGAGCCGATGCGGGCTTGAGCCGATCCGTTGATCAGGGTCGCCAGGTACCCGATCCACGCCCCCGCCGCAACCAGCGCAATCGAGCCACCGGCACCGATGGTGACGAGGTCTATGCGAGACAGACTCTCCAAGAAGCCCAGCCACTCCGGCAACGGGCGACCGATGATCCCGTGGTCTACCACGAGCACGATGGGCCACGGAGCGAGGAGGGCGAGAGCCACGGTGATCGTCGTCAAGAGCCCGCCCAGCAGCAGTGGGCCGCGATACGGCCGGGAGAAGTCCCAGACGAGGCGCCACCCCTCGATCCCTGATGCGTTCATCGAGCTGTACCTCGATGCTGCCGTGCTGGCCACGGCCCCCCTCGACGTTCAAGAAACCCCGCCCGGTGGGCGGGGTCGCAGCTTCACATCCGTAGCCAGACGGCTCCGCCTGGCTGGCCGCATCGTACTCCAACCGCCTGCGCAATGTGTCGGTTTTCTGTCAATTTCTCGGCGGCAGCTGTGCCGTTCACAGTTGGGCTTCGTACCACGTCAGCGCCCGGGCGAAGAGCGCCGCCGCTTGATCGCGCGGAATTGGCCGGTCTGGACAGAACCGACGCGCCTCGCACCCCGACGTGATGCCGGCGGCCGCGATGGCGTTGATGTCGTCCTCGAACACCGAGCCGTCGTCGTCATCGAAGAAGTTCTCGGTCGACGGCGGCACGCCGAACGCCCTGTCCAAGAATGCAGCCGTCTCCGCACGGGTCACGGCAACGCCTGGACAGGCCAGCCGGACGCCACACCCCTTGATGATCCCTGCAGCGGCAGCCTGATTGAGGACCCCCTCCGCCCAATGCCCGTCGTCGTCATCGAAGAAGTCGACGGATGTCGCCGGGAGCGAGAAATAGCGATCTATCAGCGCCACCAGTTCGCTTCGTTTCAACGCTGCGTCGGGACAGAACAGGTTCTGGGCACAGCCGTAGAGGAGGTCCAGGTCGAAGAGAAGCTCGATGCTCGGCTCGTGCGGCGACTCGTCGTCGTCGGTGAAGCGGGTGAGGCAGCCAATCCTCTTGGTGTCCACGACGAGCTCGTCGATCCGCATCCCGAGGTTGGTGTTGTTGACCACGGTCGAGCCACCGAAGTACACGTTGAGCCAGAACGTGTTGACGTTGATGTGACTCTCGTTCGTGCGCCGGAACGCGAGGTCGGCCCTGGCAAAGGCGAGCTCACCGTCGACCCAGGCAAAGAGCTTCCCGTCGTTGGCGCCGGGGGTGTTCATCGCCACCCGACCTTCGATGCAGTACCACCGGCTCTGCTCGATGATCCCGTCACCGTCCCAATACATGAACTCGCCACACGAACCGGGCTGGTCGAGGTGATAGGTGTAGTAGCCGAGCCGGATGTCGGATCCGCCGGCTCCGGCCGCACCCGGTTCGTCGTACAGCACCCGAGCGGACCAGCCGGGATCGTCGGTGGTGGACGGATTGCACCCTCGAGCGGTGCTGGCACCGATGTCGGCGAAACCGGGCAGCTTGCCGCTGTCGAGCGCATTCCAGTGGTCGAGCGAGAGGTGGTAGCGGAAGAACGCGTCGTCGACCTCGTCGGGAAGCAGGTAGAGCGCACCCGAGCCGCGCCGGCCTCCGGGGGGAATGGTGATGTCGAGGCCGTTGCCGTGATATCCGTCGGTCGTGATGACGCCGCGCTCGGCATCGATGGTGCGGTAGTCCAGCCACAGGGGATCCTCGTGCCAGTCGGGCAGGTCGAAGTGCTCGATGAGCTGTTCTCCGGTTGCCTCTGCCGTCGCCTGCGGGGCGAAGCCCGTGTCCCCGCTTTCCGGTGCTTCCGTCTCCTGTGCCGTGACGTCTTGGTCGGCACCCAGCGGCGCCACGACCTGCGCCGAGGTGGGTGTCATGCCGAACGCAATGGCCGGTATGGCCACGGCGACGGCGAGCCGGCGGTGGAAGGTGAGCTTGTTCACGATCGGCGAGAGGCTACCCCTCGATCGCGTATAGGCGATTCGTTGATCAGTCGAGGCGCTTGTGCATGCGGATCGAGGGAACTTCGACCCCCGTGGTGATCTCGTGGCTGCCCTCCGTGCCGTCGGCTTCCCAGCCATGTCGCTCGTAGAAGAGCTTGGTCCGCTCGTTCGTCTTCAGCATCCACAGGATCCCACCGGTTGCACCCCGGCGCCGCCACGACTCCTCGACCCGGCGGATGAGCTGCGATCCCACCCCCGTGCCGACGTGCTCTTCGAGCAGATAGATCATCTGCAACTCCATGGTGCCGGGGGCCACTTCCTCGATGTCGCGCGCTTCGGCGGATGCCGCATAGCCGATGATCTTGTCACCGAGTTCGGCCACCCATGCTTCGAAACCGGGCACGACATCGTCCTCCAGCCAGCGGTGCCAAGCCTTGGCGCGAGATTCGGGTCGAAGCGAATCCAGCACATCATCGGGCATCAGACCTCGGTACGCCCACTGCCAAGCCTTGACGCCCACCTCGCCCAGCTGCTCGGCATCTTCGAGCACTGCTCGCCGGATCGTGATCGCCATTCCGGCCACCATACCGAAAGGTGACGGTCTGCGAAATAGCGGCATTGGCAGTGGTTCTCCCCGCAGGCCGTGTCGCCGGTCCCCTCTATGCTGGCCGGTGTGCTGAGGTTCTCGCTCGCGGACATCCCGGTCGGAGTTCATTTCTCCTTCCTCATCATCGCCATCTTCGGCCCGGATCCCACCCTTGCCGGACGTGCGATCTGGGTGGTGGCGGCCTTCGTGGCCGTGTTGTTGCACGAAGCGGGGCATGCGTTCACGGCGCGGCATTACGGTGCAACCCCCGTGCGGATCACGCTTTTCGCCATGGGTGGGGTCACGGTGTACCCGGCAACGGAAGACCTCACTCCGGGACGTCGTTTTGTCATTGCCGCCGCCGGTTCGGCGGTGGGCATCGTGACCGGGGGAGCCTTGCTGCTCGCCACGCTCAGCGATCTCATCGTGGCCGGCAACAAAGCCGTCGAGATCCTTCTCGTCAGCTACATATGGGCGAGCTTGGGGTGGGGAGTTCTCAACTGGATCCCGATCCGGCCGCTCGACGGCGGAGCGATGATGACGAGCGCCCTGGAGATCGTGTCGCCCCGTCACGGGGTGGCCATTGCTCGATACGTCTCCCTCTTCTTGGGGGCGACCATCGCCGCCTTGTTGTACACCCGTCTCAACGAACCATTTTTGGCGCTTTTCGTGCTGTTCATCACGGCGGCGGGGTTCGGCGACCGCTCCGACGATCCCCAACGCCGCGCGGCGGGAACGGTCGATGACGACGTCCCGCGAGAGGCAGGGCCCGATCCGTCACCGGCCGACCCGTCTTCCCACGACGAGCCCGACACGTCGTTCCCCATCTGAGTCCGGCGGAGCAGCCGGGTCGTGTATACTTGCCGCAAGATCTTCCCGATCGAGTTCCCGCATACCCGGAGGCCTGTCGCCTGCGCAGTTGACGCCAGGCGGTGCGCTGTTGTAGCGGAGCAACTCACCCGGGATCGGCGCCCATCAACCGATGGCGTCGATTTTCGTGTGTACAGAGCCTTGCGCAACGGCGTGAGGTGCGCCCAACAGATGGAGATGGCACGTGCCAACCGTGCAGCAATTGGTCCGCAAGGGACGTAAACCGAAGCCGAAGAAGACGAAGACGCTGGGTCTCGCCGGTTCGCCGCAACGACGCGGAGTGTGCACCCGCGTCTACACGGTGACTCCGAAGAAGCCGAACTCGGCGCTTCGCAAGGTCTGCCGGGTGCGGCTCACCTCAGGCATGGAAGTGACCGCCTACATCCCCGGCGAGGGCCACAACCTCCAGGAGCACTCCATCGTCCTGGTGCGCGGCGGCCGGGTGAAGGATCTGCCCGGCGTGCGCTACAAAGTGATTCGTGGGGCGCTCGATGCGGCCGGGGTGAGCGACCGCAAGCAATCCCGCTCCCACTACGGCGCCAAGAAGGAGGGCTGAGCCAATGCGTAGAGCTCCAGCAGAGGTCCGCAAACTCGAGCCGGACCCGGTGTTTCGCAGCGTCCTCGTGACTCAGATCATCAACAAGGTTTTGTGGAAGGGCAAGAAAGGTGCGGCCCGTCGCATCGTCTATGGGGCGATGGAGATCATCGACAAACGCACCGGTGGAGACCCGTTGGCCACGCTCAAGAAGGCGATCGACAACATTCGCCCCTCCGCCGAGGTGCGGTCGCGTCGTGTCGGCGGGTCCTCGTACCAAGTGCCGGTGGAGGTACGTCCCCGGCGGGCGCAGACACTCGCCGTGCGCTGGCTCGTCGAGTTCGCCCGCAAGCGCAAAGAGAACACCATGGCCGAGCGTCTCGCCAACGAGATTCTCGATGCCGCCAACCGCACCGGCGCCGCGGTGAAGCGCCGAGAAGACGTCCACAAGATGGCGGAGTCGAACAAGGCTTTCGCCCACTACCGCTGGTAACCAAACCTACGGCTCTGGATCGCGGAAAGCGCGCGCCACAACCGTAGGTTGGATCAAAATGCGGTGTGCCGAGAACGGGTTAGGAACATGGCACGCACAATCAAGCTCGATACCGTCCGCAATATCGGGATCATGGCCCACATCGATGCGGGTAAGACCACGACGACGGAACGCATCCTGTACTACACCGGACGCACCTACAAGATGGGTGAGGTCCACGAGGGTGCCGCCGTCATGGACTGGATGGAGCAAGAGCAAGAGCGCGGCATCACGATCACGTCTGCCGCGACGACGGCGCAATGGCTGGGCCATACCATCAACATCATCGATACGCCCGGCCACGTCGACTTCACCGTCGAGGTGGAGCGGTCGCTGCGCGTCCTCGACGGCGCAGTTGCCGTGTTCGATGCCGTCTCTGGCGTGGAACCGCAGTCGGAGACGGTATGGCGTCAGGCGGACAAATACGGCGTGCCCCGCG
Organism: Acidimicrobiia bacterium; assembly: GCA_041608535.1. GTDB lineage: Bacteria > Actinomycetota > Acidimicrobiia > Spongiisociales > UBA5794 > JBFISM01. The sequence continues at coordinate 7,938 of JBFISM010000076.1, read as the reverse complement.
TGGTGTTCATCAACAAGATGGACCGGATCGGCGCCGACTTCTTCGGCTCGGTCGACTCGATCGTGGAGCGCCTGGGCGGGAATCCGGTGATCGTGCAGATCCCCATCGGCGCCGAGGACAAGTTCCGTGGTGTGGTCGACCTCGTCGAGATGAAGGCGATCGTGTGGCACGACGACGAGGGCAAGGAGCGCGAGGTCGTCGACATCCCGGACGACATGCTGCCGCAAGCCGAGGAGTATCGGGCCAAGATGCTCGATATCGTGGCCTCTGAGGACGAGGAGCTTCTCGAGAAATACGTGATGGAGGAGGAGCTGACCCCGGACGAGATTCGCAGGGTCGTCCGGATGGGAACCATCAACCGCGACTTCGTCCCAGTGCTCGGCGGTTCCGCCTTCAAGAACAAGGGTGTGCAGCCACTGCTCGATGCCGTGGTGTGGTATCTGCCCAGCCCCAGGGACCTGCCCCCGGTGCAGGGTTTCAAGCCGGGGAGAGAGACCGAGCTCGTGGAGCGCCCACCGTTGGACGACGCTCCCTTCAGCGCTCTCGCCTTCAAGATCATGAGCGATCCGTACGTCGGGAAGCTCACGTACTTTCGCGTGTATTCGGGTCACGCAAGCAAGGGCGATGCAGTGGTCAACACCACGAACGGCAAGCGGGAGCGTTTTGGTCGGCTGCTGAGGATGCACGCCGACAAGCAGGAAGACATCGAAGAGGTCTACACCGGTGACATCGTGGCTGCAGTCGGCCTCAAGAACACCCGTACCGGTGACACGCTCAGCGCCAACGAGGCGCCGGTACAGCTCGAGTCGATGACGTTCCCCGAGCCGGTGATCGCCGTCGCCATCGAGCCCAGGACGAAGTCGGATCAGGACAAGCTCGGGGTGGCGCTGCAACGGCTTGCCGAAGAGGATCCGACGTTCAAGGTCCACTCCGATGAAGAGACCGGCCAGACGATCATCGAAGGCATGGGCGAGCTCCATCTCGAAGTGCTCGTCGATCGGATGATGCGCGAGTTCAAGGTCGAAGCCAACGTTGGCCGGCCTCAGGTGGCCTATCGCGAGACCGTGAAGCGCCCGGTGGAGAAGGTGGAAGCGCGCCTCAAGCGGCAGACCGGCGGTTCCGGCATGTTTGCGCACGTAATCATCGATCTCGATCCCCTCCCACCGGGGAGCGGCTTCGAGTTCGAGGACAAGGTCAAGGGTGGCAACGTACCGCGCGAGTTCATTCCTGCCGTGGAGAAGGGTGTTCGCGATGCCCTCGCCGGGGGAGTGCTCGCCGGCTACCCCCTCGTCGATATCAAGGCGACCTTGGTCGACGGATCGAGTCACAGCGTCGACTCGAACGAGATGGCCTTCCGGATCGCTGGTTCGATGGCGCTTCAGGAGGCGGCCCGGAAGGCTGGCATCAACCTGCTGGAGCCGGTGATGGAGGTCGAGGTGGTCACGCCCGAGGAGAACATGGGCGACGTCATCGGCGACCTGTCGGCGCGCCGGGGCAAAGTCGAGTCGATGGACAGCCGGGGCAGAGCCCGAGTGGTGACTGCACAGGTACCGCTTGCCGAGATGTTCGGCTATGCCACCGATCTCCGCTCCCGCACCCAGGGCCGCGCCAACTACACGATGCAATTCCACTCGTACCAACGGGTGCCGCAAACCACGGCCGACGAGATCGTCGCCAAGGTTCGCGGCGAGTGATCGCCGCCCGCCGGGTGCGCTGAGGCACAAGTTCGCACCCCGGGTACGCTCGGGTCATGGACATCGCCGCCCTCGGTTCGGTTGCGATGGGGTCGGCGCTGACATGCTGCGTGGCAGCGCTTGCCGTGGCCGGTCGCAGCCATCGCTGGGGGAGGCGGGTGCTGCTCGCTGCGGCGTTGCTGGCATCGCTGGCGACCTCACTGCTCGCCTGGGCGCTGGTCGCCGGTGATTTCTCCCTCGTCTACGTTGCCGACACCACGAGCCGGCTGACCCCGGCGCCCTTCCGGCTTGCTGCACTGTGGGCTGCGATGGACGGCTCGTTGCTGTTCTTCGCAACCCTGGTCACGTGGATGGCGGTGGCGGCGCAGCGGTACGCCGCCGCTGTGGATCCGGCGATGGCCCGCAGGGTGCTCCGTCTCGGGGCGGGGATCGCCGGTGTCATCTTGTCTATCGGTGTGGTCGTGGCGTCACCATTCGCCGAGCTGCAGATACCGGCGGTCGACGGCGGCGGTCTCGTCGCCATCCTGCGCCATCCGGCGATGCTCTATCACCCGCCGATCCTCTATCTCGGGCTGACCGCCAGCCTCGTACCGGCACTGCTCACCCTGGCTGCCGGCGACCGGGTCTCCGATCGCTCGGGTTTCGACGCGCGAGTGCGCCGCAGCATGCTCGTTGCGTGGACGTTGCTCACGGTGGGGATGACGGCCGGATCAAACTGGGCCTACATCGAGCTGGGATGGGGCGGGTTCTGGGCGTGGGATCCGGTGGAGAACACGTCGCTGCTGCCCTGGCTGGCGGCAACGGCGTACCTGCACACTCGGCCGGGCGAACGGTGGCGCGACATCTTCGCAACAGCTCCTTTCCTGCTTGTGCTGTTTGGTTCCTTCCTCACCCGCAGCGGCGCCACCGGCTCGGTGCACTCGTTTGCCGAGGAGGCGATAGTGGGTCGGCTGCTGCTGTTGCTCGTCGCTGCTTTGGTGGTGACGACGGTGATCGCACTCGCCCGGAAGTCCCCCCGGGTGGCGGCGGGCGCCGGCGACGGCACCGGTCGTGCAGCGTTGCTGCGTTTCAATCGCACCGGTCTGCTGTGGGCCGGTGCGGTGGTTCTCGCCGGATCGGCGGCGCCGGCGATCTTTGCCGCTCTCGGCGAGGACGGGGCCATCGTGGCGGCGTCGTTCTACGTGCTCCTGCTGCTCCCGCTGGCGCTGGTCATGCCGAGCCTGATGGCGGGAGCACTCGTCCCCGAAACGCGGACTCGGGCAACGGTCGTGCAGGTGCTCGCGTTGGGGGTCATCGCCGGAGCGGCGGCGGCCTGGGCCTTCGCCGATGAAGGTGGCGAGGTGGTATCGCTTCTGATCGCAGCTGTCGCCGCTGCCGCCCTGGCTGCGGCGCTGGCGGTAGGCCTGGGGTTGCGCTCGTTGCGCTCTTTCGCTGCCTGGGGAGCGCACGTCGGTTTTCTTCTCGTCTTGCTCGCCGCCGCCGCATCGGGTCTCGGTTCGTCGCAGCGCATCGCCGTGCAGAGCGGTGACCGCGCGAGCATTCCCGGCTACACGATCGTCGTCGACGCCATCGAGACCGTGTCGGCCGACGACTACGAGGGCGTGCGGATCGATCTCACGCTGCGCCGCGGCGACTCGAATGGCACGCTCGTCGCCACGCTGGCTCCAGAGCTGCGGGCCTACACCGGGCAATTCCGGCCCACGCCGGAGCCCGTTGTACATGCCGGGCTCTGGGAAGATGTGGTGGTCGGTGTGTCCCGGCTCGCCGCCGATGCGTCCGTGGTCGAATTGATGGTGTTCACACGGCCGCTGGTGACGTGGGTGTGGATCGGTGCGGTGCTGCTGGCGCTGAGTGGTCTTGGTCTTCTCGTCGCAGCGCAAGGAGTCGCAGGGCCACGTCCAGCGGCCACAACAACGCTGCCGCCAGTAGGTACCACCAGCGGAACGTCCGCGCCGACACACCCGGCTCCAGATCGTCACCGTCGAAGGCATTCGAGGGAGTGATCTCTCCGCGACCACCCGTCGCCGACGACACGAAGCGCATGAGCTCGCCGTCGGCCGGCAGCGGCAGGTACTCGGCGGAGAACGACCTCGTCGCCAGCGCGGATGCCGTCACGTTGTCTCCCGAGTTGTCGACGAAACCCACGCCGATGGCGTACGTCCCGGTGTCGCCGGCAGTGACCACGGCGCCGAACTCGGTGTCGGATCGCCGAGTGAGCCGAACGTCCGCGGATGTCCCGTCCGGCGTGGAGAGACGTGCGATCGGTTCGGTCCCCGCCGGCCACGGCTCGGCGCTCTCCAGCGAGATGTCGAGACGATCGTCCGTGATGTCGGCCGTCAGGCGTTGCCCGGCAGATGCGCGCAGCGGAAATGCGTCGCGGACCACTGCCGACCAGAAGTCGGCGTAGCCCTCCCAGCCCGCCCATTGCGCCGCCCAACGCTCCCCGCCGTCGCTCGTCCAAGCCGTCACCTTGCCGAGACCGATCCGCCACGATGCGAGCAGCGGATCGCTGAACTCGCCGATCTCCAATTGCACTTCGGTCGAGGGTTTGGGGGTGGTGGCCAGGAAGCCGGCGAGGGGAGGGGATGACGCCAGTCCGCTGACTGCCGCCGACGGCGAGGTCACGACCGGGAAGTACTCACCTTCGTTGACAAAGGTGCGTGCCGCCAGCCGGGCTTCCTTGACGAATATCTCCGGGATCTCGTCGAGATCGCGGCCCGGGTAGAAGCGCCCGTTCCCCGCCGTGGCGATGGCTTCGAGAGCAGGAATGGCCCCCTCGCCGGTGGCGACGACGGAGACGGTGATCCCTTCGGCGGCAAGCGCCTCGGCTTCGTCGATCAGGGTCTGCAGGTTGGTCGAACCGCCACCGAACTCTGCGCCGAGCTCTGGGTCGAACAGCTCTGGGGTGAACCCGTCTGTGAAGAGGATGATGTGGCGCAAGTCCTTGCTCGATTCCCGCAGGCTCCCCGCAGCCTCACGTAGCGCCGGGGCGATCCTGGTCTCGCCGAAGGGGCGCAACGAGCCGAGACCCTCGTTGATCACCTGCTCGGTGGGGAGTTGTTGCAGCGGCACGATCCAGTCCTGGCTCCCGTTGAACGCCAGGATCCCGATCTCGTCGTTGGCCGACAATGCATTGATCGCCCGGGCGGCCGCCGACCGCGAGATGTCCGTCTTGTTGACCCCGCCTTCGAAGCTCTCGGCAAATCCGGCAAACGGATCGTTGGTGTTCGCATCGAAACCTTCGATGGGTTTGCAGTGACATGCGCCCATCGATTCGCTGGTGTCGATGAGCAGCACCTCCGCAACGGAAGCCTCCCGCTTCAGATCCTCGACCTCGCTGTACACGGGAAGCAACGCCTCGAGCGGGCTCTCGGCGTAGTCGCCGAGCGAGTACGACTGCTCCCCGCCGATCACGACGATACCTCTGCCCAGGTCGGACACGAATGCGTGCAGGGCAGTGGTCATGGTCTCGTCGATGTCAGCGGCATCGACGTCCACCAGCAGCACGGCCTGGTGTGTCGCCAGCGTCTCCAAGGGTGGCAACTCGGCGATTCCCACGGTGGCGACGACGAGACCGCGCGATCGCAGAGCATTCCCGATCGAGGCGCCGTTGTCGTCGATTCCCTCGACCACCAGCACAGACGCCGGTCCGTTGACGGAGACGGCGGTGTAGGAGGCGTCATTCTGTTCCCTGGCGTCGCCGCCGAACTCGACGGTGGCGGTGAAACGCTGGGTGCCGGTGGCGGTGGCGTCCACCTCGAAAGCCACGCTCGTCGTGCCGGGTTGGAGAAACACCTCGCGCTGCTGCGTCGTGCCGTCGGCCGCTTCGAGCGTCACCGCGGCGTCCCCGGCAACGGTGGATGTCACTTCCACCTCCACCGTGAAGGACTCGTCGACTTCGACCTCTGCGGGTGCGGCCACCGCGCTCACCGCCGCGTCTGCGCTGCTCGCCGGGTCGATCACGGCAACGTCGACGGGCACACCAATCGTTGCCAATCGGTCGATCTCGGCGTCGAGATCTCCGGTGGTGGGGCGGCCGTCCGAGACGAGCACGATGCGCTGCTTGCCCGAGCCGTCGAGCATGGACTGAGCCATGCGTAGACCCCGTCCCAGATCGGTCCCGGTGGCGTCGACCACGCCATGGTCCCCCGGAGGCGGTTCGGCGACACTGCGCAGAGGTGCCACGACCGCACCGGTCCGCCCGATCTCGATGTATCCGTATTCGGCATCGGCGGCATCGGCCAGTGCGGCATCAATCCACGCTCGCGCTGCCGCCACACCGGCCGGCGACATGCTGTCGGACACGTCCACAACGAACACGGTCGCCACCTCGTCCGACTGCGACGTGAACACCGGGTCGATCCACGCCAGTAGCAACAGCAATGCAAGAGACGCCCGTACAGCCAGCGCCACGGTCCATTGCCGTCGCCCCACCCCACGTCTGCGCCGGCTCAACATCAGCTCGATCCCCAGAGCGATCGCCACGGCGATCAGCACCCAGGGCAGCAAGCTCGTGGCCACTGTCTGTGCCGTCGCAGCCTGGGCCGACGGCGGTGGCGGCGGGAGCTCGCCGAGACTGGCGGCAGGGGCCACGTTCGATTCGGCGATCGCCGGATTGGCGGCCACGATCCTCGCTTCGCCTTCGCTCGGGGTGAGCGTCCAGAACCCGGCGACGTCCACGACCGGTCGCAGGACGCCGGAGCCGACGTGGATGGATTCGCCGCGGGGATTCACGGCCGTGCCACTGCCGTCGCCGAAAGGCACTGCGTCACCGACGGTCAGGGCGAGCTCGCCTCCCTCTACTGCAGTGAGCGCTCCGATCATGCGGCTCCCGATCATCGGGAATGCAACGTCGACCGGCAGGTTGCTTCGCTCCAGCGAGAAGGTGAGGTAGAAGAACGGCACGGCGGAATCGGTCTCTCCGGCCACGATCAACGGTGCGCCGGGGGCGCCGAGCAGCGTGCGGCCACTGGAAACCTCGACGGTCTGTGCATCTGCTATCGCAAGCCTCGAAACGTCGACGTCGGCGAGCAGAGGATCGTCGGCCACGAACGTGGGCACCGGCTGGTCGGTGCGCCCGATCGGGGTGATGCCGGGAACCCCGCCGGGAACGTCGATGGCGATGAACGGCCGGGCTATGTCGAGCGGCACCGCGGTGCCAACGAACAGCTCCACGTCGACCTCGTCGTCTTCCGGATCGATCACGACGTCGGGGATGGCCGAGAGCAGTTGATCGATGAAGAACCTCTCCTCGGCGTGAACGGCGATGCCGAGCCGGCCGGTCGCCGGTGCGGCGGCATAACGTTGGTTGTCCGCAGCGAGCAAGTCCTCTCCGTCGAGAAAGGCGGCCACCCGTTCGCCAAGCGGAAGCTCGAACGTCTCTTCGATGAAGGTGCCGCTGGGTATGGTGATCTCGCGGCGCTCCACGGTGACGCCATCGACGTCGATGCGCAGTGTCTGGGTGGCCTCGGCGCCACCAAAGCTGGTCACGGTCACCCTGGCCTGGAGACCGGCCGGGCTCGCGGTTACTGCAAGATCGGTGATTGCCCGGTTCGTGTCGTCCACGCCTACCGGTTCGTAGACGGTGCCGGGTGGGGCGAGCCTCTGCACCTGTTCATCGACACCGCCGTCGGAGACCAGCACGAACCCGGTTGGGCGGGTTGGCGACGTGAGGCTCTGCGCCAGAGCGAATGCGGTGTCGAAGTCGGCGCTCCCGGCGATGGTGTCGATGCTGCGCAGCGCCTGGCGGATCGCCGCGGGATCTTCGCTCTCGTTGATCAGGCTCACCGGGCGCACCGAGGCCACCACCACGCTGGCAGCACCCCCGTCGGGGAGCGCAGCGACCAGCTCGTCGACCCGCTCGGTGGCGAGTGTCAGCCGATCAGGCGTCCCATCGATCGCCGCCATCGATCCCGAGGCATCCACCACGAAGACGGTGTGGGCGGCGAGAGGGGCGGTCCGTTCCACGACGGGCACGGCCACTGCGATCGCCAGCAGGATGGCAATCAGCAGTTGCAGCATGAGCAGCACGCTCCACCGGAGACGCTGCCAGGGGCTGGCCGCAGACAGTTGATCTCCGCTGTCGTCCCACAACAGCAGTGAAGAGACGGTCACACGCGGACGGCGCGGTCGCAGCATGTGGAGGGCGAGGATGGGAAGAAGGAGCAGGAGTGCTGTGAGACCCAGCGGTTGCAGCAGCCTCACCGCAAGACTCCGCTCGCCACCCAGGTGCGGAACAGCAGCT
>JBFISM010000075.1:0-17319 GCA_041608535.1 Acidimicrobiia bacterium | reverse complement strand
CTCGCGTGGCGGAGTGAACCCCAACACCGGCGTCAACATCTGCGGCGACGAACAGCTGAGCGAGGAGGAGTTGGCCGCCAACCGCTGCGACTTCGGCGCCGAGATCGCCGCACATCCGCTCGACGACGAGTACCACCGTGCCCGTTCCCCGGTGTGGGAGAACATCACCGCACCGCTGTTGTCGGCGGCCAACTGGGGCGGCCAGGGACTCCACCCCCGGGGCAACTTCGAGGGCTACATACGGGTGGCGTCCACGGAGAAGTGGCTCGAAGCGCACGGCATCGAGCACTGGACTGAGTTCTACACCGACTACGGCCGTGAGCTGCAGCTTCGGTTCTTCGACCACTTCCTCAAAGACGGCGCCGGCGACTGGAGCGAGCAGCCCAGGGTGCAGCTACAGATCCGTCACCCCGGGGAGCGCTTCGTGTTGCGCCACGAGGACGATTGGCCGATACCCCGCACGCAGTGGACCGAGCTGTACCTCCATCCCGATGGCGCCCTGGCGCCGCAGCGTCCGGACGCCTCGGGCGAGATCGCGCTCCAGGCGATGGGCGTCGGTGCCAAGTTTCGCTCGACGCCGCTCGAGGACGAGACCGAGATCACCGGGCCCCTGGCCGCCAAGCTGTGGGTCTCATCGAGTACCGAGGATGCCGATCTGTTCCTCATCTTCCGGGTGTTCGACCCGGAGGGCAACGAGGTGACGTTCCAGGGGGCGCTGGATCCACACACCCCCATCGCCCAGGGGTGGCTGCGGGTCTCACACCGCAAGCTCGACCCCGAGCTGTCCCTGCCCTACCGCCCGTATCACACCCACGACGAGCGCCAGTTGCTGACCCCGGGCGAGGTCTACGAGGTGGACGTGGAGCTGTGGCCCACGTCGATCGTCGTCCCGGCGGGATACACGCTCGAGCTGTGGGTGCGGGGTCGGGACTACGAGTACGAGGGCGAGCTGGAGCCCACCGGGCTGAGCAACATGAAGAATCCGTTCACCGGTGTCGGGCCGTTCCTCCACGACGACCCGCGGAGCCGCCCGCCGGATGTCTTCGGCGGCACGACGACCCTGCACGTCGGTCCGGAGCGCCCGGCTCACGTGCTCACTCCGGTGATCCCGGAGCGCATGACGTGAGCCAGACCTTGCGGTCGGAGAAGCTGGAGAGATCTGTGGTCGTCGTCGTGGTGGCGGCGGCGGCCGTCGCCTTTCTCTCGATGGGTGCTCGCCAGACGTTCGGCGTCTTTCTCATCGAAGTGGTGCGGGATCTCGATACGGACCGCACCACATACAGCCTGGCGCTGGCGATCCAGAACCTGTTGATGGGTTTACCGATCGCCGCAATGATCGCCGACAAGATGGGGCACCGGCCGGTGGTTGTCGCCGGCGGCGTGATGTTCGCCGTGGGGATGTACGGGACGTCCAATCTGGAGACCGCCGGTGGTCTGGCGACGACGCTGGGGGTCGTTGCCGGTCTCGGGTTGTCTGCGCTGTCACTGGCGACGTTGCTCGGAGCCGTCGGTCGAGTCGTTCCTCCAGGTCGACGCACGTTTCTCTTCGGCATCATCACGGCGGCGACGTCCCTCGGGATGGCGGTGCTCACTCCGCTGGCCAGGCTGGCGCTCGATGCTGTGGGGTGGGAGTCCTCGTTTCGTCTGCTCGCCGTTTCCGCTGCGCTGATGGTGATCGGCGGCTTGCTGCTTCCCGGCGCCGGTATCGAAGGTCACAGCCCCCACACCGATGAGCGGTTGCGGCGAGTCCTGGAGCGGGCCCGGCGCAACCGGAGCTACGTGCTGCTCGTCTCCGGCTTCTTCGTGTGCGGATTCCATGTGGCGTTCATCGCCGCCCACCTCCCTGCGTTCTTGGAGGATGAAGGTCTCTCCGGCACCGCCGCTGCGGGCGCAGTCGGCATCATTGGATTGTTCAACATGATCGGTTCGATGGTGTTCGGCTGGCTCGGCGACCGCTACCGCAAACGCACCCTGCTCACGATCCTCTACGGCTCCCGCGCGGTGTTGTTCACCTTGCTGTTGCTGCTCCCCATCAACAACGTCGTCGCCGTGCTCTTCTCGGCGGCGATGGGGGTGGTGTGGCTGGCCACGGCGCCGCTCACCTCCTCGACCGTCGCCCATCTCTTTGGGAGCCGCTACATGACGTCGCTCTATGCGGTGGTGTTCTTCTCCCACCAGGTGGGAGCGTTTCTCGGGGTGTACCTCGGTGGCGCGCTCTTCGACATCACCGGCAGCTACGACATCGTGTGGATGCTCGCCGTCGGACTCGCCGTGTTTGCCGCTGCGGTGCACTGGCCGATCGAGGATGCCGGACCAGGATTCGATGAGCGGCAGCGCAGTGTGGTCGTGGTCGAGACGATTCTCGGGGAGGATGTGGCATGAGGCTCGCAGGAAAGAGCGCGCTCGTCACCGGTGGTGCATCCGGTATCGGCGCCGAGATCGCAAAAGTGTTCGTCGACGAAGGGGCGACGGTCGCGGTTGTCGATCGGGACCGGGAAGCAGCGATCCGGGTGGAGGACCGCTGCGGTGATCTGGTGACCAGCTACATCATCGACGTGACCAACGAGGGCGAGCTGCGCGGGGTCATCGATGCCGCCGCCGACCACCAGGGTGGCATCGACATCGCCGTCAGCTCGGCAATCGCCATGGCTCCCGGTCCGTTGTTGGAGCTGGCCACGGACGACTGGCGCCGTCTGGTCGAGGTCGGGCTCACGGCGACCTTTGTCATGGGTCGCGAGGTGGCCCGTCACATGGTGAACCAGGGCAGGGGCGGCTCGATCATCAACCTGTCATCGAATGCCGGCTTGGCGCCCTACCCGGGAGCCGGGGCCTACTCGTCGGTCAAGGCTGCGGTGATCATGCTGACGAAGCAGCAGGCCTTGGAGTGGGCGGCGCACGGCATCCGCTCCAATGCGATCTGCCCGGGACACACCGAGACACCGCTCACCGCCTATCTCCAAGACCCGGAGATCCGGGCGGGACGAGAAGCGGTGACGCCGCTGGGCAGGGTCGGCCAGCCCATCGACGTGGCTTCGGCGGCGCTCTATCTGGCGAGCGACGAGGCGAGCTGGGTCACTGCCGCTGCCTTGGTGGTCGACGGTGGTGTCGTCGCCTCGATCTACAACCACATGCCGGGTCGCAAATGGAAGGACTGAACGCTATCGATCCTTCTTCTTGAAGGACCGCTGGTAGTTCTCGTGACCGTCGACGGCATGTTGGTGGACCTCTTCGCTGCTGGAGCGGGCCAGACCACCTCTTGCGCCACGTACATGCGATGCGTCCTTGATCGTCTTGGCAAGTCCGTCGGGTGGCCGAACGGCACGGCCGCGACTGGCGAAGGTGTCACTGATCCAGAATCTGAGATTCGCCCAGAAGGTCACACAGCAAGATTAGGGGCCGACGGCATCTGCTCGTACGATGCGAGAGGCTCATTTGCGCGGCGTCACGATGCCGAGTCGTCCAGGGTCTCCAGGAGTGTGTCGGCCGCAGCGGCGATGTCGTCGTGCTCGTACTGGGCGGCGCGCTGCTTGGCGGCGATGAGGCCACTGCGGTGCAGCCGGCGGAAGTCACCGTACGGGAAGTTGTAGCGGTCCTTCGTTTCCTCGGACGCTTCGGTGTCGATGGCGAGATGCCACTCGCCGTAGTCGTCATAGCCGTGCCGGTCCAGGACGTCGTTCTCGTCGTCACTCGACGGCTGGGCGTCTTCCCATTCGCTGTCGAGTACGTACTGGTTGGCCTCGATGAGAGACTTCGCCTTCTCCACACCGGCATCGTTGACTCGATACTTCGCCATGGAGCCTCCTCCGTCCGGGCCGGGGCTCTACCCGGAACATTGCTCCGGCAAACCGAGTGCCGGATCGGTGTATCTGGGCCCATGGTGCCGCGCTACGCGCTGAAGCTCCTATCTGGAGGGCGGCACCATGGCGAGGATATTGACATCACCAGTTGTGACGGAGGCTCCCTGGCGTGACGTCTTCTGGATCGATGGACAGAACGGCGGGGCTGTGAAGCTCGAACAGCTGGACCGGCAGACGTTTCTGCTGAAGTCGAGGATCGAATACCGAGGCGAGACCGGCCTCGAAGGCAAGATCGACCCGGCGATCATCGCGCACCTGAAGGTATTCGATCCTCTGCCCGATGGCTACGAGACGGACCTGGCGTCGGTGCCCGGCCCGACCCGGTGGTTCCTGGGCGCTTATGGAAGTCACACGCCGGCCGTTCTCTTCCACGACCGGCTCATCCCTACACCTGCGGACTTGGCCGACATGAAGGACGAGTATGCCGATCGCTACATGAGGTTCATGTTGCAGGCGCTTGGCGTCCGCTGGCTGAAACGGTGGATCATGTGGACGGCCGTGGCGATGCGCACCCGGTGGGCAGCAGGAGGCTGGAAGATGTTGAGTGTCGCTGCGTGGGCTGTCATCGCAGTCCTCGGGATCGCAACGTTCATCGTGGGGCTTGCAACGGGAAATACAGCGCTGGTCATCGCTGCGATTGTGGCCCCGTTGCCGGCCTCACTGCTCTGGGGCGGGCAGTTCGGTGCAGGCCTGATCGCAGCTGCGACGTTGCCATGGTTCCTGCCACCGACCGCGCTGGCGGTTTTGGGCTACGCCGTGTATGTCGCCATCGAAAGTGGAGTCGGGCGATTCCAGAAGGTCCAGCAGCGCGGTACCGGGACCATTGCTCCAGAAGGCATCTGAGCGGGAGCCCAGATTCCTTGGGGGTCAAGCGAGCTGCATCACAGAGACAGGGAGCGGCCCACCTCTCTCGGCAGGGGGTCGTCAGCTTGGTGGGCGACGAGCGCTTCGAGCCGCTCCTGCATCCGGTCGGGGAACGATGCGCTCTTGCGCCGTCCCATGTCGACGTTGATGCCGATGCATTCGTTGAGCGCCACCCGGGTCCGCTTTCCGTTGTCCTCGTCACGCCACATGGTGTGGGCGTAGTGGATGCGGCGGTGATCGGTCGCCACGAGGCGCGTCGTCATCACCATCTCGTCGCCCTCGAATCCCTCGGCGAAGTAGTCGCACTTGGTCGAGATGGTGAACACGGACATTCCGGCATCGATGTAGTCCTCACCGAGCCCGATCCACTCGTAGAAGGGATCGGTGGCGTGGAAATCGAAGGCGACCAGGTAGAACCCCATGTTCATGTGGCCGTTGTAGTCGAGCCACTCCGGCTTCACCGTCACCCGCCACTCCGGCAACGATGCCGGTGACCACGAGTCGCGATTCACCCCGAACGGCCCCATTCTTTCGGCTGTCGCGCGCGTTTTCCGCGACCTGCAGCCTTAGGTATGACCAAGTGCTCCAAATCAGTCATCGACGATGGCGACCGCCCGTGTCGGGCCGCCGTGGGCGCCGACCACTTTGAGGGGGAAGCCGACGAAGGTGAAGGCCTTGCCCTTGACCTCGGTGAGGACCAGGTTCTCGTAGTGGGTCTTGCGTTCGTGGCGGCACATGAGGTGGATCGGATACGTGGTCGAGGTGGGGTTGTCGGGCGTCGGCGAGTCCACACCAAAAGTCGTGATTCCCCTGTCGATGATCCATTGCGCACCGGACTCGCCAAGACCGGCGAAATTCGAGAGGTACTCGTCCTCACCCGCATACTTGTCATAGGTGCCGGTGTAGAAAAAGCAATGGTTGCCGGGCTCGATGGTGAGCCCGGAGTCGGCCAGGGCCGCATCGAGGTGGTCGGCGGTGATGTCGGTCTGCTCGGGCACATGCGATACATCGAGACACACCGCGGGGCCATAGAACAGATCGAGCGACATCTGGTCGATGGTGAGCGCATCCGGGTCGGGATCGAGGTGGCTGAAGGAATCCACATGTGTCGGCCCGTTGTCGTTGAGCATGAAGCCCAGCGTCTGGAAAGAGAAGTCGGACTCGAAGCGTGGGGCCGTCTCCTTGTGGGTCGCATGTTGGAAGGTGACGGTCTTGAGGTGCCCGGGGTAGACCTTCATCCCTTCGTAGATCGGCTGTGAGAGGTCGATGAGCCGCACCATTCGATGCTCCTTCGCTGCTGCGGTTTCCCTGTCCGTCGTGCAGCCTAGAGAGGTGGCCTTCGCCGGGTGGGCCGATTGCATGGTTCTCTACGTGGCGCAACCGATCTGCGACCAGATCGCAACCGGTCTCCGGCAGAGTCGGATCATCGGCAGCGTGGAGGTACGCGTTGGGAACTCGACCGTCGCAGGAGCAACCACGCAACCGGCTTCGGCTGCCGTTGATCGGACTGGTCTCCGCAATCGTGCTCGTCACAGCTGCGTGCGGGTCGCCCAACTCGTCTGCCCCCGACACGGGCCCCCGACGACTCGGCCCGCCGAACCGCCGGGCGGCACCACCGTGCCGGTGCACGACAGGCCCACCACGACGCCCGCTCCGCCTGATATGCCGGCAACCACGCTGCCTGCAACCACGCTGCCTGCAACCACGCTGCCTGCAACCACGCTGCCTGCCACCACACTGCCTGCCACCACGCTGCGCGCAAGTGCCATCGTCGACTGGGACGATCCCGCTGTGATCGCCGATCTCGGTGACGGCTGGCAGCTGCACGCCTGCGCCGGAGATGCCCCGTTGCTCTGCGCCAGCAGGGACGGCGAGGAAGCCGGGGTCGTCGAGGCGCACGCTTTCGCGATCACCTCGGTCGATGTGATCGATCCGGCGGCGGCTGCCGCCGACAATCTCGCCGCCCTCGCCGCCGACTACCTGGCGATCTTCGAGACAGACCGTGCTGCCGGTTGCGGAGCAGGCTACGAATTCGAGCCGATTCCCCCGAACCCGATCGTCCTCGGCGGCGCTTCCGGTCTCGCCTATGGATTTGTGGGAAGGATGCCGGACGGAGCGCCGTCCGAAGTGCAGCTGCAGTATGCCGCTATCGTCGAAAGCAAGGTGTTGCTGCTCACGGCAAGCGCGTATGACGAAGGAGGCTGTCCGGGTCGAGACGACCTCGGTGGCTTCACCTCATCGCAGCTTCTCGAGCTTCGAGACCCGTGGGAGGCCATTCTTCCCGCGGTGCCGCTGCCTCAACTTCAGACCCCGCCACCGCCGCCATGAGCCGGCACGCCGCCCTCCGTCGGGTTCGCTGGAGCGCCGCCGTGCTGGCGGTCGCCCTCGTGGTCGCTACCTGTACCAGCGAGACTGCCGACCCACCGCAAGCGGGCGATCCGCCGCCGAGCACGGTCCCCGCAAGCACCACGACTTCCGAACCCGGCGATCCACCGCAGACCACCGATCCACCGCCCACCACGGCCACGTGCGCCGACCCGGGACGAGCATGGACCGCCGAGGTCGATCTCGATGATGACGGTCTCGACGAGACGATCATCCTGGAGCAGCCGGTGGGATCAGCACCGGTGGTGCTGGTGTGCATCGGAGAGAATGCACCGCTGTCGGTCTCGCTCGCCGCGGCCGACGTCCAGCTGATCGGTTTCCACGATCTCGACGGCGACGGCACCCGGGAGCTCCTGTTCACGCAAGCAGGGGATCGGGGTCGGGTGCTCTCCGCGCTCACCGTCACGCTGCGCGGTATCGAGCACACCACTCTCGTCATCGAGACGTGGAACGACCTCGTCGACGCCGGCGGTGGTCCGTTCACCGGAGAGACGTTCCAGTGCATCGATTGGGACGAGGACGGCGTCCCCGATCTCATTCACTGGTCGATGCAGCCGGCGGACGACCTGGTGAACGTGCGGGCCCAGCTCGTCACTCTCGAAGGCACCGAAGCGGTCGAGACGGCCGTCGACCTGTACGAAACCTCGGTCGATGATGCGACGGCGATCCTCGGTGCGCCGCATGGGTGCGGACCCGACGATGTCGTCCTTCCCAATCTGCGGTTCTCGGCGGCCGGGTGGGCCCGGGTACCGCTTGATCCCACAGTGTTCGACGCCACCGAAGATCTGGCGATCACCGGCGCCGCCGCCACCGACGAGCGCATCGTCGCCGTCGGCGTCGAGGCGCCGAACCCGATCGTCGGAGCCGTCATCGAAACGCGCCCCCGGGCTTGGTGGTCGACCGATGGTGTGGTGTGGAACGCCGCGACGGTGCCGGGGGAGAGCGCCGAGATGCTCGCCGTCACCGCCACCGCGGACGGATTCTTCGCCGTCGGCGCCGTGGGAGAGAGTGCGGCGGTGTGGACGAGCCAAGACGGGTCGGAGTGGACGCTCTTCGAAGTACGGACGCACCTACCCGACGGCGCCGCCGTGATGTACTCGATAGCGTCCGCTCCTTTCGGTCTCGTCGCCGTGGGCGCCGAGATGTACTGGCCAGACATCGACGCTGCGGTCTGGATATCGCCCGACGGCGCCACCTGGACGAGGGTCCTGTCGCCCTCCTTCGGGACGGTCGGCTTTCAACCGAACGAAGACGGCGAATTCAACGGCGAAATGGTCGGTGTCGCGGTGAGCGAGGCGGGCACGGTCGTCGCTGTCGGGGTGGACAGCGACTCGGATCCGAACATCGACTTCCCCGACAACTTCCCGGCAGCCTGGGTGTCCACTGATGGGGAGACCTGGCAGCGGACCCGGTTGAGCCAGGACACCCGGCTGCGTGGCGTTGCCGCGTTCGGCGACGTCTTCGTCGCCTTCGGTACCACCGATGTCCACGGCAGCCCCACTGCGGATGCCGTGATACTGCGCAGCACCGACGGTGCGACCTGGAGCGACGCCACCGGCGATTTCGCCGGGCTCGATCCGAGCGATGGCATCCAGGTGGTCAGCGACGTGCTCCCGGCGCCCGATGCGGGATGGATCGCGGTGGGCACCGATCAGACCGAGTTCGACAGCATCGGAGCTGCCGCGGTGTGGCAGACTTTCGATCTGGCGTCCGCCTGGGAGCGTCTGCCTCACGACCCCACGGTGTGGGGTGAGGTCGATGCGGCTCCGGTGCTCGTGATGAACGGCGGAGCCGTTGTGCCAACCGGCACTCTGCTCGTCACCGGTTTCGTAGGCGAGACCCTGCCGTTGCCGGGTGGCGGCAGTGCGTGCTGTCTCGACCGGCCGCGTCTGTGGCTGTTCGATCCGGCCCGCACTGGTTCGTGAGGCTCACTCGGCGGGGACAGCGACGACGTCTTCGAGCAGGAAGGCCTCGACGGGTTCGGCTCGCCCCTTGATCTGCAGCGCCCCGAGCGGGCGGCTGCGCACCGCATGGTGGACCAGAGCCTGGGTGGTGCCACCTATGAGCACCTGCCCCGGCTCGGCGGCCGTCTGCAAACGGGAGGCGACGTTGACGGCGTCGCCGATGGCCGTGAAGTTACGCAGCTCCTCGCTGCCGATGTTGCCCACCAGCGCCGGTCCGGTGTTGACCCCGATACGGAACATCGGCCAGTCGGGATGTCCGGCCGATCTGGCGGCGATGGCTTGCTGGATTCGGTGCGCCGCCCGTACGGCGCGCAACGCATGGTCGGGTTGCAGCACCGGCGTGTTGAACAGCGCCATGAGCGCATCGCCGACGAACTTGTCGAGCGTGCCTCCCTCGGCGGTGATGATCGGCACCGCCGCCGAGAAATAGTCGTTGAGCAGCGCCACGATGGCGGTGGGGTCGCCGGTGTCCTCGGCAAAGGTGGTGAAGCCACGCAGATCGGCGAAGAGCACCGTCGTCTCCACCACGGTGCCGCCGAGCGAGGCGTGTCCGGGGTCCGCGAGCAGCCGCCGCGCCACCTCGTGGGGAACGTAGCTGGCGAACAGACCGTGCAGCTGGCGGTACAACCGCACGTTCTCATAGCTCAATGCCAACCGGTCGGCGAACAGCCTGAGCAGGTCGTCGTCGGTGGCGCTCCACGATTCGGGTTTGCGCAGCTCGATGTCGCCGGCGAGTTGCTCACCGCGTCGCACCGCCACTGCGAGTGCGTTGCCGGCGCCGGCAACGGTGTCGCTGTTCGCAAACTCGGCGATGGTGAAGGGTTGCCACGGAGAGGGGTCCTCGCCGTGGGACAGGATTCCGTCCACGACGAGTGCGCACCGGACGTCGGTAGCGAAGACCTCGCCGAGCAGGTGCTCGGTGCGTCGGGCCAGGTCGGATTCGGTGACGTCGCTCAGGCCGTCCCGGGTGAGCTCCGTCATCGCGGCGTAGATCTGGGTCCGCCTGCGTTCCGCGGCGATCGCCGTCGCTGCTCCGGCGAGGAGCTGCGTCTGTCCCGGCGCCAGCCCGAGTCGATCGCCGAGGTCGGCCGCGAGGAGATCGGCACTCGCATGATCGTGCTCCATCGAACTGACCAGTTCGGCGACAACCTGGCGAAGTTCGGTCCGCACCTGCTCCACGGTCGCCTCGGTGGCTACCCCGGTGAACAGCCCGCCGGCGCGTCCCTCCAGCCGGAACGTGATGGATGCGGCGTAGGCCACATAGCCGTAGGCGGCGAGGACGACGAGGTGCCACAGCCACCAGGAGAGTTGCCAGGTGCGGCCCACTGCCACGATCACCATCGTTTCGGCGAGCAAGACGGCAGCGGTGACCAGTGCCAGGCTGACGGCCGAGGGTCGCAAACGGTGCAGCCGCCAATAGCGGAGCGCCATCAGCCCGTAGAGCGCAACGCCGATTGCAGTGACCGGGACCACGAGTGCCGAAAACGCCCCGGATTCGAGTGGGATGTCGAGCGGGGGCAGCATGTTCACCGACAGGAACGCCCAGATGACGGCGAGCCCTATCACGGAGTAGCGCAGGACCTGCTGCATGCGGAGCACCCGGGCGGCGGATTCGTCGTCCCACGAGCGCGCCGACCAGACGCCGAACAACGCGAACAGCATCAAGCCGGCCGGCATGGCGAGCTGGAAGCCGGCGGTGCTCTCGGCGGCGATGACGGCCGGAGTGACCAGCGCATGGACCGTGAACAGACCCGCACTGGCCACAAACCCGACACCGATGAGCACGAGCCGGGGATCGTCCCGGCGATGTGCCTCAGACGTCACCCGGAAGCCGATGACGACGTTGGCGAACGCAACGGCGGCCACCAGCCAGAAGTGGCTGGGATTGTGCTTCCAGGTGGCGTCGATCTCCGGAGCAGCGAGGAGCAGCACAAGGGCGAGCAGGGGGAGCGCCATGTGGCCGGCCCAGATCACCGACCGCAAGCGGGACGCATCCCCCCGACCGTCGTGGCGAACAGCCGGACCCGGCGTCATGCGGTCAAACCTAGCCCGCCGAGTCGAGGAGCAACGCCGCATCCGAGAAAGCCGCAGAGTGCCGCCGTTACAATCGTTTGCAGCCAACCCCGGACGCTATTGGAAGGACGGCCCATGACCGGCTCCTACCCTCACCGAGTTGGATGGATCGGTACGGGACGGATGGGTTTTCGTCTCTGCGAGCGGTTGCTGGCAGCAGGTGTCGATCTGGCGGTCTACAACCGTACGAAGAGCAAAGCCGAGCCGCTGGCTGCGGCGGGTGCCACGGTCGTGGACACGCCACGGGACCTCGCCGACCGGGACATCGTGTTCACCATGGTGGCCGGGCCGGCCGACGTGCTCGAGGTGTGCTTCGGCGACGACGGGGTGCTCTCCGGTGAGAGGGCGCCGTCGATCCTCGTCGACGTCACCACCATCGACCCGGGCACGTCCGCCGAGCTGAGCCGGCGGGCAGAGGAGGTGGGCACTGCGGTGGTGGCCTCGCCGGTGAGCGGCAACCCCAAGGTCGTCGCCTCGGGCAAGCTCACCGTGGTTGCTTCGGGTCCGAAGCAGGCGTTCGACACCGTGTCGCCCTATCTGGACACGTTCGGTACCAAGGTCACCTACGTCGGGGAGGGCGACGAGGCCCGGCTCGTGAAGATCTGCCACAACCTCATGCTCGGCATCGTGGCGCAGACCATGGCCGAGACGTGCGTGCTCGTGGAGGCGGCCGGGGTGTCACGATACGACTACCTGGAGTTCCTCAACGACAGCGTCATGGGTTCGATGTTCACCCGTTACAAGACCCCGGCCTATGTGAATCTGGACTACACACCAACGTTCACCTGGCCGCTGCTTCGCAAGGACATGGAGTTGGGGATCGACGCCGGACGAGAGCACGACGTGCCGATGCCGGTGTCCAGCCTGGTCCATCAGATCGTCATGGAGGGCATAGGGCGCGGGTTTGGCGACCTCGACTTCGCCGCACTGCTCACGAAGCACGCCGAAGACTCCGGACGAGAAGTCATCGCCGAGAACCGGGATGTCGGCGACGGGCTGAGCTAGCTCGTCTCCTCCGGCGGCTTGCGCACCCAGCGCACCTCGAGGTTCACCCCGGCGTCGTTGATCAGATTGAACACGGGACAGCGCGCTTCGGTCTCTTCCACGATCTCGGCAAGACGCTCCTCGCTCTCGCTCGTGGTGACGGTGGCCTCCACCCGAATGGTCTGGAAATGCTGGCGCACCCCGCGCACCCCCAGCCGGCCACGGATGTCGATGGTGAATTGCGCGGTGAAGTGGATGCCTTCGTACTCGAAGCCCATCTCGGCCGCCGTGCGGTTGAAGGTGACCGACTCACAGCCGCACAGCGCCCCGAGCACGGTTTGCAGCGGTGACGGGCCCTCTCCGCTCCCCCCGTGGGCGATGGGTTCGTCGGTGGCGAATGTGCCGTACTCGCCGAAGTCGAACTCCGTGTACATCCCGCCATAGTTGACCGCTTCGAGCTGCTTGCGGCGCACGATCGGCTCGCTCACGTCGAATGCGCTGACAACTTCCGTGGCCATCAACCCTCCTATGGCGGTGGATCGAGCGTAGGAGCGGTCGCATCGCCCGGCAAGCGTGGCTCGGTGGCATCGTCGCTCGTCACTCTGGTCTCGGGCACGGCGAACAGCGCCGCTGCCAGCACCAGCCCGGCCAGGATCACGAACGGGAGCATGGCCGTGGTCCGCCCGAAGCCGTCGTACAGCACGCCGGCGAGCAGCGGTGCCGCGATGAATCCCAGGTCGCCGGTGAAGCGAAACGCACCGAGCCGGGGGCCGAGCCCGCCGCTCTCGGAGAGATCCGCCAGAATCGTGGTGCCGACGTTGACCGATATCGACCCGAGCGTCAGCAGCACGATCGTCACCAGCCAGGCGGCGGTGCCGGCCCACACCGCAAAGACGACCACGCCGGCGAACTGGACGAGCAGACCCGGCCCCAGCGCCCAGCGGCGTCCGTAGCGGTCGGATACTCGGCCGCTGGTCAATGCGGCCACCATCCGGGAGATCCCGCCGAGACCGAGCGCCAGCCCGATGGTGTCGGCCCCAAAGCCCAGCTCGGCGTCGCCCACGATCGGAATCAGCGTTTGCAGCACTGCCGCCCCGATGGCGAACTGCGCGGCGGGCAGGCTGTAGAGAGTTGCCAGCACCAGGCGCGGGACGGGTGCGGCCGCACCGGCTGGCTGCGACTGGCGTCGCTCGGCGGGGCTGCGGATCCGGAGCAGCGGGATGGACAGGATCGTGACGATCGCCGCCGCCGTCACCATCGCACCCCGCCATCCCACCGCTGGAGCGATGAGCCCGGACACGGCAGGTCCGATGGTCTGACCGACCAGCAACGCGGCTGCAAACAGGCTCAGCGCCACTCCACGCCGCTGCCGGGGCGCCAGGGCGAAGTGCGCTTGCGCCGTGGTCAGGGCCACGGTGGATCCCAGCCCCACGATGAAGAACCCGGCAAAGGCGCCGGGTTGGGTCGGGGTGGCGGCGATCAGCGCGCTGCCCACCGCCACCGCGACCGCCGCCGCCAGCAGCAGCGCCTTGGCCGGTACCCGATCGACGAGCGTGCCGGCGGGAAGATCCATGAGCAACCGCCCCAGAGCGAAGGCCGAACCGAGCGCACCCAGCCCGGCGGCGTTGAGCCCGAGATCGCGGCCGATGTCGGGCAGCAGCGGCACGCGGAAGAAGACGGCCACGGTGATGACGAACAGCGATGCGGCGACGACGACGCTGCTGCGACGAGCCGGTGCGGCGGTCACCCTGGTGTCAGGACGGTGGGGGACTGGTGGACCCGCGTACCTCGAGCACCGGCTCCAGGTACGTGGGTGTGTTCTCCGGTGGCTCGGAGCCGCTCATCCAATCGAGCAGCACCCGAGCGGCAGCCCGGCCCATCATTCGATACGGCACCCGCACCGAAGTGAGCGGCGGTTGCATGAGGTCGGCCAGCGGCATGTCGTTGTACCCGGTGACGGACAGATCGGCGCCGACCTCGAGACCCATGGTGCGGGCCGTCCGGTAGCACCCCAGCGCCAGCAGGTCGTTGCCGGCGATGATCGCCGTGGTCTCCGGGTGCTCGGTGAGCAGCCTGCGGGAGGCTGTGGTTCCCGGTTCGGTCCCGAACCACTCGGCTTCGGCGACGGGTGCCTCGTCGCCGGTGAGCGCCCGGGTGCGCTCGGCAAATGTGGCGGCCCGGGCGGCACCGGTGGAGAGATGCGAGGGACCGGCGACATGGGCGAGATGGCGGTGTCCCATGTCCACGAGATGCTCAACGGCGAGCGCGATCCCCTTGGCGTCGTCACCGACGATGGCGGGAAACGTACCGGCATTGTCGTGGCGGTTCACCATCACGGCGGCGACCCCGCGATCGGCCAGCTCTCGGGTCACCTCGTCGTCTGCAGCCGCGGTCGCCAGGATGAGCCCGTCCACACGCCGGCGTAGCAGCGTCTCGACGACGGCCGCTTCTTCCTCGGCCTCCGGCTGAGTGTTGACGATGAGTAGCGAGTAGTCGGCCTCGCCCAGCTCGGCCTCCACCCCGGCGATGATCGGCCCGAACAGCGGGTTCTCGACGTCGGGGATCACCATGCCCACGGTCATGGTGCGGTTGGTACGCAGACCTCTGGCTAGCGGATGCGGCTCGTACCCGAGCCTCTTGGCGGCGGCGACCACCCGTTCCGCCGTCTCCTGATTCACCACGCCGCGGGTGGCAGGATTGAGCGCCCGGCTCACCGTTGACGTGTGCACACCGGCCGCCTCGGCCACATCCCGCAGAGTGGCGGGGGAGCGCTTCATGACCGGCAAGGTTAGGTCCACCCACCTGGCGGTACAATCGTTTGCAGTCGAGCACGAAACGAGGCTGCCAGTGGCGAACATCAGCTTCCGTCTTCCCGAGGACATCGCAGAGGAGGACTGCCGTCGGTTTCTCGAGACGGCCATGGAGAACGGCAAACCGGGGCCCGAATTCCAGGCGATCCGGGCCCATGTGCCCGGTGTGATGCGGTCGTTCACGAAGACACGCGAATGGATCTATCACGAAGGCGTGCTCGATTTCGATCTGAAGGAGCTGCTGCGGGCGTACATCGCGATATCGGGGGAGTGTGGCTACTGCGCCAACCAGGGGATCGCCCGGGGGATCAGTGCCAGCGAGGCGGAGAAGTCGGAGCTGTTCAATTACCGCACCTCCGACAGGTACTCGGATCGGGAGAAGCTGGCGATGCAGTACGCCGACGCCATCATGTGGGATCCGAACCAGGCCGACGAGACCATGTGGAAGGAGCTGCACGCCGAGTTCACGGAGCCGGAGCTGGTGGAGCTGGGCTACTGGATCGGGTTCACCTTCGGGGGACAGCGCTGGTTGCGCACCCTCGGGTCATCACAAGGGCAGCTCCAGGCCGAGATCGACCGCCGGGGTGCAGCGGCGGTGGTGGCCGTCGCCAGCCCGACGAGCGACTGACCATGCCGCACGCAGCCGACATCGACGGATTCGTGCAGATCGGTCGCTCCGATCTCGGTGGCAACGGCGACGGGATGCAGATCTCCCGCAACGGCGATGCGCTCTACGTCGCCCACTTCGGTCCCTCCCGCAAGGGCACCTCGATCCTCGACATCTCCGATCTCACGTCGCCACAGCTCGTCTCGCAGACCGACGCCCCGGAGGGTGGGCACAACCACAAGGCGGTGTGGGCCGACGGACTGCTGCTGGTGAACCACGAGGCGTTCCGGGGTGGACCACCGGAGCGAGTGGGCATGGCCGTCCACGAGACGAGCGATCCGTTCGCCCCTCGAGAGATCGGGTTCTGGGACTCGACGGGGAAAGGCGTGCATCGCATCTACTACCCGGGCGGCCGCTATGCCTACGTGTCGGCGACACCGACCGGCTTCCGGGAGCGGATCTGGCACATCATCGATCTCGACGACCCGGAGCATCCGGTGGAAGTGGGTTGCTGGTGGTGGCCGGGGATGGCGCTCGATGAGGAGCCGGACTGGCCAGAGTCGGAGTCTCGTTCCGTCCATCACGCACTGGTCGACGGCGATCGCGCCTATCTCGGCTTCTGGGACTCGGGCATGGTGATTCTCGACATCAGTGATCTCTCGGCGCCGAAGACCGTTTCCCATCTCAACTGGGAAGTCGGCGGGCACACCCATACTTGTCTCCCGCTCCCGGACCGGGACCTGGTCGTCGTCACCGACGAGGCGATCAGCGACGGCTGTGACGACGATCCCCACATGGTGCGCATCGTCGACGTCTCCGACGAGCGCCGGCCGGAGGTGGTGGCCATCTGCCCGGTGCCGGAGGGCGACTTCTGCGACCGGGGCCTGCGCTTCGGGGCGCACTGTCTCCACGAGAACCTGCCGGGGTCGTATCAGAGCCAGGAGATCGTGTTCGTCTCGTATTTCAACGCCGGCTTGCGGGTCTACGACCTCGCCAACCCGGCCACTCCCGTCGAGATCGCCCACTGGATCCCCGAATGCCCCCCGGGCCAGCAAGCCATCCAGATCAACGACCTCTACGTCGACACCGACCACACCATCTTCACCACCGACCGAGTAACCGGCGGCCTCTACATCCTGAAGCCGGACGACGCCCTCACCACCCGAATGACCGAGGCAACCAGTGGCGCGTGATTCCGCGGCTGCAGGGGGTGCGGGAGGGGGACGGTGCTCCGCGAAGTCCCCTCGCCTCGGGGTTCGGCGACCTGTGCGGTGAACCCCGACAGCAATCGATGCGGACCCAGGTCCGCACACTTGGAGCGAGGCGCAGCCGAGTGAGAGTTCGCTCGAAGCCTGCTTCGAGCGAGAGTTCACACGAACTTCCCTTCTTCGGTGCGCTTGACGGCGAAGAGGCGGTCGGTGAGGAAGTTGAGGTCGTCGAGGACGCCGTCTTCGAGCTGGGTGGTGATCGATTCGATTCTGGCGAGGAATTGGCGCAGCCGTTTGACGAGCATCTCGTTGGGCTCCGCTGCCGCGGTCAGCGTGGCCAGCTCGGATTCGACCAGGTCTCGGTAGGCGTCGCAGGCGTCGAGGGCGGCGTGGATCGACTGCTCGACGGATTCGGTCGCCGGGATCAACCGCTCGTGGGTGCTCACAGCCACTTCTTCCAGCGACGCCAGCGGTAGGGCAGCTCGACGAACGTCGGCTCGGTAGCGGTCTCCAGTAGACGAAGCAGTTGCTCGAAGACGAGCCGGCCCTGCTCGGGACGGTGCGGCT
>JBFISM010000074.1:0-17798 GCA_041608535.1 Acidimicrobiia bacterium | reverse complement strand
TGGCCGCCGGCATCGCCGAGCGGTTCTCGCTCGACGTTGGCATGGTCCGCCTGGCGTTCGTGATTGCGGCGCTGTTCGGTGGGTCCGGCTTCCTGGCGTATCTGGCGGCATGGGCACTCATTCCAGAAGAAGGCGAGACGGCCGCACCCGCCGAGCGCTGGTTCAGCAAGAACCGCTGATTTCGACCACGCGGCTGCCTGGCCCGCCGCAATGGCCCGGCGAGGTCTCACGGCACCCGTGCCCGTGAACGCGGGACCAAGTCCTCTGGACGAACCCTTGCCGGCGGCGGACTCTGTGGCGTACTGCTCGTCGCCACAGGAGCTTGCATGACCCGAGACACCCAGCCCACCACTCACGAGCCCGACCGATCCTTCGCCGAGAAGGCGCTGGAGATGGCCGGAAAGACGGAAGCCGAGGCGCAGCGAACGGGTGCGGTAGATCGCGCCGACGACCAGGTCGAGGAGCTGTACGACGAGCGCTTCCGCACTGCAAACAGCCCGCTGCACCGGGCGGTGTGGGATACCACGGTGCCCGCAGAGCTCTTCGATCACGTGCCACCGGTGGTGACGCCCGAGGTGGCCCGTGTGATGGAGGATTCACTCGATGTGGTGCGGAAGCGCATCGCAGCGGGCGAGCTCTTCGGCGACGACGAGAAGATCGCCCCGGCGACCTTCGCGGAGCTGGGCGACGTCGGTTACTGGGGCCTGCTCGTCGACCAGGAGTACGGCGGGAGCGGGGCACCCTTCGCGGTGTTCGCCTCGTTCCTGGCGCGGATGGCAGCGCTCGATCCGACCGTGGCCGGGATGGCATCGGTGCACCAGTGCATCGGGGCCGTCGATCCGGTCAGTGCCTTCGGGACACCGGAGCAACGCTCTCGATTCCTACCCGACCTGGCATCCGGTCGACGGCTGTCGGCGTTTGCCCTCACCGAGCCCGGCGCCGGTAGCGACCTCACTGCCCTCAAGACCACAGCCCGTCGCGACGGTGACGAGTTCGTGGTCGACGGCGAGAAGCTGTTCATCACCAACGTGACACCGGGCAGGACGGTAGGACTGGTGTGTCACGTCGACGACCAGCCGGCCGTGCTCATCGTCGATCTGCCCGAGGAAGAGTCCGACAGCTTCCGTCTCGTGCGCTACGGGCTGCATGCACTGCGCAACGCATACAACAACGGGTTCGAGTTGCGCGGATTCCGCGTGCCGGCGGAGAACCTCTTGGTCCCCGAGCAGGGCGACGGACTGACCATTGCCTACCACGGCCTCAACAAGGGCCGAGTCGCCCTGTGCGCCAACGCCACCGGGACGATGCGAATCATGGCTGCTTCGATGATCCCCTGGGTGCACAAACGTGAGACATACGGCCAGCCGATCGCAACCCGGGAGCTCGTGCAGCAACGACTGGGCAGGTTGGCCGGCTACATCACCGCGGCAGATGCGCTCGTGGCGTGGACCTCGAGACTGCTCGACGAGGGATACCGCGGCGAGATGGAGTGCATCGTCGCCAAGGTGTTCGGCAGCGAGGCTGAGAAGACGGCCGGCATCGACCTGCTCATGCGCACCCACGGCGGTCGCTCCTTCCTGCGCGGGCACTTGTTCGGTGACTACGTCCACGACTTCCTCGCCCCGAGCATCTACGAGGGCGAGGGCGAGATGCTCTCCATGGCGTTGTTCAAGTCGCTGGTCAAGGACCACGGCCGACGGTACTTCGAGCCCATGGCCAACGCCGTCCAAGCCGCAGGCATCGAGAAGATGCGCCCCACCGACCCCAAAGTGATGTGGGCGGTCAGAGAACCCGCCATCGAATACGGCAAATGGCTGGCGGTGCGCCGGCTGCGCTGGGCGAGCAAACCCGAGCTGCCCGCCATGCCCGCCGCACTCGCCGGCCATGCCGAGTTCGCTTCGCGCCAACTCCAGAAGTCGGCGATCGAGATCACCAGCAGCATGCTGAAGTACCAACTGGCTCTCGCCGACCGCCAGGGCCGCATCGTCGAGCTCACGGGCCGGGTCATGGACGCTGCGGTCATGCTGAGCACGGCCCTGTATGGGGCGCGGCGCAGCGAAGACGTGGTGGCGCTGGCTGCGGAGGTGGCGTGCGACGAACTGCATCGCAAGCTCACCGGGCGCCGTCCCTCCGATGGTGAGTTCAAAAAGCTCGCAACGCTTGGTGCTGCAGTTGCCGACGGGGAGTTCCCCGGAGTCGAGGACGCCACCCACAGCGAGATCTTGATGAACTACTGATCTCGGGCGCCTTGGGGAGTGAGTCCACCCGGGGCGTCGAAGAGGCTACGAATCTGCGGAGCTGCGACCCGGCGACACCGGCCGGTTGGCCACGTCCGAGGGACGATGGTCCCTGTATGGTTGCCGCTCGCTCGATGAGGATTGGCACCAGTGCGTCGGTCCCACGCGGGAGGAAGTGGATGGATGCCGGTCTCGATCGAACAACGCTGACGCTTGTCCTCGACACGATCAGGGAGTTCGCCGCCGACAACCTGCCCGACGAGTACCTGCTGGAACTCGACGAGAAGGACGAGTTCCCCGAAGCCATCGTGCGCCGCATGCTCTCCGAGATCGGCGTTTCGCTGCTGTTCATCCCGGAGGTGTACGGCGGGATGGGTGCCAGCACGTTCGACATCTACCGTGTCTGCGAGCTGCTCGCACGCATCGACGTCGGTGTGGCCACCGGTGTGTTTGCCACCTTCTTGGGCAGTGACCCTATCGTCTTCGGTGGGACCGACGAGCAGAAGGCTCGCTGGATGTCGAAGATCGCCGAAGAAGGTCTCCTCATGGCCTACGGCGCCACCGAACCGGAGGCCGGCAGCGACCTGGCGGCGCTCAAGACCACCGCCAAACCCATCGCAGAGGATGGCAACGTCGTTGGCTACCTTCTCAACGGCAACAAGCAGTGGATCTCCAACGGCGGGTATGCCGACCTGTACACCATCCTGGCCAACGCTCCCGGAGGACCCACCTGGTTCGTGGTCGATCATGACGTTGCCGGATTCGACAAGGGCAAACCCGAGGACAAACACGGCATCCGCGCATCCAACACCGCAGCGCTGTCTCTCGACGACGTCAGAGTCGATGCCGACCGCATCGTGGGTGAATCCGAGGGACTCGGCCTCATCCAGGCACAAGCCGTCTTTGGCTACACCCGTCTCATGGTGGCCGCATTCGGTCTCGGCGCAGGCTGGGCGGCCCTCGAGCGCGCCATCACGTATTCGACCGAGCGTATCCAAGGAGGGGCGCCGCTCTCCGAGAAGCAAGGGTACACCCACAAGCTCATCGTTCCCCATGCGGTGCGGCTCGAAGCGGCGCGCGCCTACATCGAGGAGACCGCACAGCGGATCGATGCGGGGGAGGGCAGCCTCAACACCGAGGGAGCGATCGCAAAGTACGCAGCCTCCGAGGCGGGAAACGACGCCGCCGATGCGGCGATTCAGGCCCACGGCGGCTACGGATACACCAAGGAGTACCACGTCGAGAAGATCAAGCGCGACGTCCGCATCACCACGATCTACGAGGGGACCTCCGAGATCATGGAGATGACGATCGCCCGCGACCGCTGGCAGCAGCACCTCAAGACCCGCGGTGAGTACTACCACGACAGGGGCAGAGAGCTCGAGGCCATGGCGACGGCCGGCACCGGCGCCGATGTCGCAGCCATGGCGCATCATGCGCTGGCGGAGGTGATGGAGGTCGCCCGCAGCAACCGGCTGACTCGCCACCAGCATGTGCTCTTCCGGCTGGGCGAGCTCATCGCCCGTGTCGAGTGTGCCGGAGCACTGGCGCGGCGAGCCGCAGCCGCCATGGGTGGCGATCTACCCGAGAAGGCCGATGTGCGTTTGTCCCCCGAGGGACTCGCCGCGGCGGGCCGGGCCTTCGCTCGCGAGGCCGCTGCGGCCGTCGTCGCCGACGGCATGCGCTGGCTGGTGGGCGCATCACCAGCCGGCACCATCGATGTTGCGGCCTTCCACGCAACCGCTGGCAGCAAGGCCATCGAGCAGGCCCAAGCCGGGCTCGTCGCCGATATGGATGCCGTCGCCGCGGCACTGTATGCCGAGCTTGTTCCGGCCTGACGAACCGACCGTCGAGATGACGCACCATCCCCTGACCCGCAGAGAGATGACACAGCATGGTTGAGAACGTCGCCCGAGCAGTCGCCGTCGTTGGGGTCGGCGCAGTCCTTCCCGATGCCCCCGATGCGCCGGCGTACTGGCAGAACCTGAAGGCAGGCCGCTACAGCATCAGCGACGTTCCCGGCGACCGGTGGGATCCGGATCTCTACTTCGATCCGGACCCGCGGGCGCCCGACAAGACCTACTCGAAGATCGGTGGCTGGGTGAACGACTGGCATTGGGCGCCGCTCGAATGGCGGCTCCCCATTCCACCGAAAGTGGCTGATGCAATGGACCGCGCCCAGAAGTGGTCGATCATCGCGTGTCGCGAAGCGTTGCACGACTACGGGTATCCGCAGCGACCGCTGGACAACGATCGCACCGCAGTGGTGCTCGGCAATGCAATGGCCGGTGACCTCCACTACCTGACGTCGCTGCGGGTGTACTTCCCGGAATACGCCGAGGAGCTCACCGGCGCCCCGTCGTTCGCAGCGCTCGACGAGGAGGTGCGCACCGCCGTCCTCGATGAGCTGCGCCGCGGACTCCGCGACCGGATGCCCGAGATCACCGAGGACACCATGCCCGGAGAGTTGGGCAACATCATTGCGGGCCGAGTCGCCAATCTCTTCGACTTCCACGGCCCGAACTTCGTCGTGGACGCCGCCTGTGCCTCGGCGCTCGCCGCCATCGACTCTGCGATCGAAGGTCTCGAGCAGGGCGATTACGACGCCGTGCTCACCGGAGGCGTTGACGCCAACATGGGCATTCCCAGCTTCGTCAAGTTCTGCAAGATCGGCGCCCTGTCGGCTACCGGTACCCGGCCATACCACGATGGTGCGGATGGATTCGTGATGGGAGAAGGGGCCGCGGTGTTCGTCCTCAAGCGTCTCGCCGATGCCGAGCGGAGCGGCGATCGCATCTACGCCGTCATTCGCGGCATCGGGGGATCGAGCGACGGTAAAGGCAAGGGGATCACGGCACCCAACCCGGTCGGCCAGGAGTTCGCCGTCTCCCGCGCCTGGCAGAACGCAGGCGTCGCCCCGACCACGGCCACCTACATCGAGGGCCACGGCACGTCGACCCGTGTCGGCGACGTCGTCGAGGTCGATGCGCTGTCCCGCGTCTTCGGCGGTCTCGGTCTGCGTCCTGGGTCCGTGCCGTTGGGATCCGTCAAGTCGAACATCGGCCATCTCAAGAGCGCCGCCGGGTCTGCCGGGATGCTGAAGGCGATCAAAGCGCTCGACGAAAAGGCGATCCCACCCAGCCTCGGCGGAACCGAGCCCAACCCCAACATCGACTTCGCCGCTTCGCCCTTGTACATCAACACCGAGCTGAGCGAGTGGAAGACGGAGCCCGGCCAGGTTCGCTCCGCCGGGGTGAGCGCTTTCGGTTTCGGAGGTACCAACTTCCACGTCGTGCTCGAGGAGTATGTGCCGGGACGCCTCGACGTTGCGGATCGGCCGGCGGCCACAGCGGCGATCTCGGTTCCGACCGGGACCGGCGACGCAACGGACACGGCGCTCAAGACACCACTCCGTGGGGCGCTCGTGGTGGGTGGCGACGCCGTTGCGGATGTGATCGCTCAGTTGCGCACCATCGAGGCGGCCGCAACCGCAGGTGAGGCTCCGGAGCCGGCCCCCCCGGCGGAAAGCGCACTGCGATCGGCCCACCGCGTCGCCATCGACTACGGGAACGCCGCCGAGCTCGCCGCCAAGTCCGGGAGAGCCATCGCGGCGCTCGAGAGCGACAACGCTGCGGTGTGGAAGGCGCTCGCGGCACAAGGCGTCTTCTCCGGCAGCGGCAACCCCGGTCTCACCGCGTTCTTGTACACCGGCCAGGGGTCGCAGTACATGAACATGCTCGACACGCTGCGGCACACGGAGCCGATCGTCGCCGAGACGCTGGCCGAAGCCGATGCGGTGATGGAGCCCATTCTGGGCAAGCCGCTGTCCGACTACATGTACTGCGATCCGGACGACGCCGCATCGGTCGCCCAGGCCGAAGAGGACCTGCGGCAGACGGAGATCACCCAGCCGGCCGTGCTCACGGTCGACATCGCATTGACTCGGCTGATGGCGGCCTACGGGATCGACCCAGACATGGTGATGGGTCACAGCCTCGGCGAGTACGGAGCGCTCGTAGCCTCCGGTGCCATGCAATTCGGCGATGCGCTGCGGGCCGTTGCCGGCCGGGGCCGCGAGATGAGCAAGGTCTCCGTGGACGACAACGGGCTCATGGCTGCCGTGTTCGCACCGATCGCAACCATCGAGGCGGCGCTCGATGCGGTCGACGGCTACGTCGTGATCGCCAACATCAACAGCACCAGGCAAGCGGTGATCGGTGGGGCTACCCCCGCCGTCACCGAAGCCATGGAGCGGCTTGTCGCCGATGGTGCTCGAGTGATCCCGCTGCCGGTGAGCCACGCCTTCCACACCGAGATCGTTGCCCCCGCCAGCGAGCCGCTCGGCCGGCTCCTGCAACGGTTCCGCCTCGAATCGCCGGCGATCCCGATGGTGACCAACGTCAACGGAGAGTTCTACCCGATGGGCCCCAATGTGGTGCCGCAGATGATCGACCTACTGGAACGGCAGATCTCATCTCCGGTCCAGTTCGTCAAGGGCCTGCGCACCCTCTACGACGCCGGCTGTCGCACGTTCGTCGAGATGGGCCCGAAGCAGGCGCTCGCCGGAATGGCTGCAGACGTCCTCGGCGACGAGCCCGGGGTCACCACGCTGCATGCCAACCACCCCAAGCCCGGCGATGTGGTGTCGTTCAACACCGCGCTGTGCGGCCTCTACGCCGCCGGACTCGGTGTCGGTGATCGCCCGGCGGCGGCACCCACCTCACAACCGCAACCCGAGCCGGCTGCCGTGACACCACCGCCGCCGCCGGAGATGGCTGCGGCTCGTCCGGTCGTCCCGCCACCGGCCGGTGACGACATGTACAGCCGCCTCGGCCACCTCTTCGCCGACTTCCTCGCCCAGGGCTACGAGATATACACGGGCATGGCACCGCAGCCGGCTCCCGATGCGCACGCGGTGCGGCAGCAGCCGGTGGTCATCACCGGGGCCGGTCTCGGTCTTCCCGGTGGGGAGCGAGTGTTTGGCGACGACAAGATCCCGTCGATCCTCCGCGGCGACCAGTACATCGACACGATTCCCGTCAAGCACCGCAAGCTCATGGTGGACAAGCACATCACGCGCCTCGTCAAGAGTGAGGCCGGCGGGGGGCACTTCGAGACGATCGAAGGACAGGCAGACGTCATCAAGCTGGCCGGTCGTGCCGGGACGGTCGATCTCGTGGAGGAGTTCGGTTTCCCTGAGGAGCGGGTGGCAGCCCTCGAGCAGACGACCATTCTCGCCATCGGTGCCGGCATCGATGCTTTGCGAGACGCCGGTATCCCGCTGCTCATGCACTACAAGACCACGACCACCGGTACCAAGCTTCGCGAGCGGTGGATGTTGCCCAGTGCGTATCGCGACACGACAGGCGTGATATTCGCCGCGGCCTTCCCCGGGCTCGACGGAGCCGTCGCCGAATTGGGCCGCTTCTGGGAAGCGGAAGCTCGGGATCGCCGTCTGGAGGATCTCCGCAGCCTGCAAGCGCGTCTCGATGGGGTCGGGGATGCTCCCACCGCACTCGTGGAGGAGCTGCGTCACCGCATTCACGAGCTCGAGGTGGAGGAAGCGCACGATCCGTACGTGTTCGACAGGAAGTTTCTCTTCCAGGCACTGTCGATGGGTCACTCGCAGTTCGCCGAGTACATCGGAGCGCGCGGCCCCAACACCCACATCAATGCGGCCTGTGCCAGCACCACCCAGGCGGTGGCTCTCGCCGAGGACTGGATCAACGCCGGTCGCTGCGAGCGCGTCGTCATCATCTCCGGCGACGACGTGACGAGCGACCACCTCCTCGAGTGGATCGGTTCGGGGTTCCTCGCCGTCGGCGCCGCCGCCACCGACGAGATCGTTGAAGAGGCGGCATTGCCGTTCGATCGCCGCCGGCACGGGATGATCCTCGGCATGGGGGCTGCCGCGCTCGTTGTGGAATCGGCGGCTTCTGCTGCAGCTCGCGGCATCCAGCCCATCGCCGAGGTGCTGAGTGCGGTCACCGCCAACAGTGCCTTTCACGGCAGCCGCCTCGATCCGGGCCACATCAAGATGGTCATGGAAGATCTCATCGCCACCGCGGAGCGTCGTTGGGGCATCTCGCGTACCGAGATCGCACCGAAGACCGTCTTCATCTCCCACGAGACCTATACCCCCGCACGCGGGGGCAGCGCCCAGGCCGAGGTCGATGCATTGCGCCACGTGTTCGGAGACGTCGCCGACCGAATCGTGATGAGCAACACCAAGGGGTTCACCGGGCACGCCATGGGTGTCGGTGTCGAGGACGTCGTCGCCGTCAAATCGATCGAGACGGGGCTGGTGCCGCCGGTTCCCAACTTCCGCGAAGCAGATCCGGATCTGGGCGAGCTCAATCTCTCCCGAGGCGGGATGTATCCGGTCGAGTATGCGCTCCGCCTCGGTGCCGGGTTCGGTTCTCAGGTGAGCATGACCTTGTATCGCGTGGTCCCGTCACCAACGCGTACCCACCCCGAGCCCGATGCCCTCGGCTTCGAGTACCGCCTCGTCGACGAGGATCGTTGGAGTCGCTGGCTCGCCGAGGTCTCCGGTCTCGACGAGCCGAAGTTCGAGATCGTCAAGCGCACGCTGCGCATCGCCGACGACGGTCAGCCGGGACGCACACCGGTGACGTCGTCACAAGCGGCCGACTCGGGCGCACGTCGCACCCCGCCGGCAATGGCGGCGCCCGCACCGGCGGCCCCGCCGCCCGAGGTGACGTCTCCTGCCTCCGTGGAGCCGGTGGCTGTTGCCAGTGCTGCTGAGCCGGTTGCTGGCGTTGTTGCCGGCGACCCGACCGTTTCGGCTGGTGCCGTTGTTGAGCCGGTTGGTGATGGTGTGCCAGATGATGTGATTGCGCGGGTGTTGGGGATTGTGGCGGAGCAGACGGGTTATCCGTCGGACATGTTGGATCTGGATCTGGATTTGGAGGCGGATCTGGGGATCGACACGGTGAAGCAGGCGGAGACGTTTGCGGCGATTCGTGAGGCGTATGGGATTGCCCGCGATGATTCGTTGGCGTTGCGGGATTATCCGACGTTGGAGCATGTGATCGGGTTTGTGCGGGACCGCCGCCCCGATGTGAGCGCCGGGACCGCTACGGACACAGGTGCTGCATCCAGGGAGGCCCCCGCAGAGGTCATGCGCGGCGACGACGAAGCCGCAGCGGCGATCCCGCGCCGTATCCCGGTTGCGGTCCTGCGACCCGATCTCGACCTGTGTGTCTCGACGGGTGTCACGCTCGACACAACGAGCCGCATCGTCGTCATGCAGGACGAGGGGGGCGTCGGCGCTGCCCTGGTCAAGCGGCTCCACAAACTGGGTGCCGACGTTCTCGCCATCGAAGACCGTCCTGAAACTGCCGATCTCCTCGACCGTCTCGATGCCTTCATCGCCGAGGGCTCCGTGACAGGGGTGTACTGGCTGCCCGCCCTCGACGTGGAATCGCCCGTTGCGGAAACAGATCTCGCCGGGTGGCGCGAGGTGATGCGGATACGCGTCAAGCTCCTGTACGCAACGATGCGAAAGCTGTACGACCACATCGGTGAGCCGGACACCTTCCTGATCTCCGCAACGAGACTCGGCGGGCGCCACGGCTACGACTCGGATGGGGCCGTGGCACCGGCCGGTGGCGCCGTCACAGGATTCACCAAGGCGTTCAAGCGGGAGAGACCCGAGGCGCTGGTGAAGGCGGTGGACTTCGCCGCGAGCCGGAAGACTGCAGCGTTGGCCGACATGCTGATCGCCGAGACCGAAGCGGACCCAGGTGTGGTCGAGGTCGGCCGGGTCGGCGGCCGGCGCTGGACCATCGGCTTGCGGGAGCAACCTCTCGGTACCAGCGGTGGCGCGGTCGAGCTGGATGCGGACTCGACGATCGTGGTGACCGGAGCCGCCGGCAGCATCGTGTCGGCCATCACCGCCGACCTCGCCCGGGCTTTCGGTGGCACCTATCACCTGCTGGATCTCATACCGGAGCCGGATCGTGCCGACCCCGACATCCATGCTTTCGTGGAGGACAAGGAAAGCCTCAAGCGGACGATCTTCGAACGCCTCGGCGCAACCGAGCCGCGGGTGACCCCGGCGATGGTCGAAAAGGAGCTTGCCCGCATCGAGCGTAGTGCGGCCGCTCTCGCCGCGATCGAGGCGATCGAGGCCGCAGGCGGTAGACCGGTCTACCACAGCGTCGATCTCCGCGACGCAGATGCTGTGGGCGCGGCGATGGCGCAGGCGACCGGCGATAGCGCGGTCGACCTCTTGCTCCACGCCGGTGGACTCGAGATCAGTCGAATGTTGCCCGACAAAGATCCCGACGAATTCGACCTCGTCTTCGACGTCAAGGTGGACGGCTGGTTCAACCTGCTCCGCGGGCTCGGCGACGCCGGGCTGGGGGCATGCGTCGTGTTCTCCTCGGTGGCAGGTCGCTTCGGCAACGGCGGTCAGACGGACTACAGCGCCGCCAACGATCTGTTGTGCAAGTCGGTCTCTCACTTCAAGACCGCGCGGCCAGATACGCTCGGGATCGCGATCGATTGGACGGCGTGGGGCGACATCGGCATGGCGACCCGTGGTTCGATCCCGACGATGATGAAGGCCGCCGGCATCGACATGCTCCCGGCTCTGGCCGGGATCCCGATCGTCCGACGCGAGGTCACCGGCCGCCGCAAGGGCGGCGAGCAGGTGGTCGGGCTGGCGCTGGGGGTGCTCGGAGAGGACTTTCACCCGACCGGGGGTCTAGACCTTGCAGCCGCAGCCTCCCGGGCCGCACCATGCGTGACCCTCGACGAGGTCTCTGGATTCGGCCTGTACACGGGGCTCACCGTGACGGGTGAACTCGACCCCACGGTGCAGCCGTTCCTCCACGATCACCAGATCGACGGCACGCCGGTGCTGCCCGGAGTCATGGGTGTCGAAGCGTTTGCCGAGGCCGCTCTATTGCTCTTCCCCAGCCATCATGTGGCGGCCATCGAGGACGTGGATTTCCTGGCACCGTTCAAGTTCTACCGCAACGAGCCACGCACCGTGAAGATCGTCGCCGAGTACGACACGGATGGCGACGACATCGTCGCCCACTGTCGCTTGATCGGAGAGCGTCTCCTCGCCAACCAGGAGGTGCCCCAGGAGACGGTGCACTTCGTCGGGAAGGTTCGCCTCTCCACCGATCCTCCGCAACTGGAGACGGCTCCGCTCCCGGACATGCCGGAGCAGGCGGCGACTCCCGCCGAGATCTACGAGATCTACTTCCACGGACCCGCCTACCAAGTGCTTGCGGCGGCCGGGGGCTCCGGGACTATCGCGTGGGGCCGGCTTGCCGGTGACCTCGGGCCCAACCACCTACCGGAGGAGCTCCACACGGCCACCCACCCGCGGCTGGCGGAGCTGGCCTTTCAAACGGCGGGTGTGTGGGAGATCGGCACTTCGGGGGTGATGGCGCTGCCGCAGTCGATCCGATCAGTCTCGTATGCGGGCCATGTCGCCACGGCATCGGGAGCCATCGTGGCCGTGATGACGGCCGACGAATCCGGAGGCTTCGACGTTCGCGTTGCGGACGGCGCCGGCACGACGTTCGTCGACATGCGGGGCTACCGGACCGTACCGCTGCCGGGTGCTCTCCCAGAAGCGTCCGTCGCCCCGCTGCGCCGGGCGGTCGGCGGCGGCTAGCCGATGGCGTTCCGCCGCATCGCCATCGTCAATCGCGGCGAACCCGCGATGCGGCTGATCAACGCCGTCGCCGAGTACAACCGGGAATACGGAGCCGACCTCGTCACCATTGCGCTCTACACCGAACCGGACCGGACGGCCATGTTCGTGCGGGAAGCCGATGAGGCCTACCCGCTCGGGCCGGCGCATCGGATCGACCGGGACGGCAACCGGCGTGTGGCGTACGTCGATCACGACCTGCTGGCGCAGGCGCTGGCGGCGACCGAGGCCGATGCGGTCTGGGTGGGGTGGGGGTTCGTTGCCGAGGACGCGACTTTCGTAGAGCTCTGTGAGCGGCTCGGAGTCACCTTCATCGGTCCCAGCGCCGACGTCATGCGGCGACTCGGCGACAAGATAACGAGCAAACAGATCGCCCAGGCTGCGGATGTGCCGGTGGCGCCGTGGAGCGGCGAACCGGTCGAGACCGTCGACGAGGCGCGGCGCCACGCCGAGCGTCTCCATTACCCAGTGCTGATCAAGGCGTCCGCCGGAGGTGGCGGGCGCGGGATTCGACGTGTGGAGCGGCCCGAGGAGATGGCCGACGCTTTCCGGGCCGCCCGCACCGAGGCAGGTAGCGCTTTCGGAAACCCGACTGTGTTTCTGGAGAGCCTGGTTACGGGGGCACGTCACATCGAAGTTCAGATCATCGGCGACGCTGCCGGCACCGTGTGGCCGGTGGGTGTACGAGATTGCTCGGCACAGCGGCGCAATCAGAAGCTGCTCGAGGAAGCGCCGTCTCCGGTCCTCGCCGCAGAACGAGAGGATTACATCAAAGAGGCCGCTGCCAGGTTGGGAAGAGCGAGCGGCTACCAGAATGCCGGCACGGTCGAGTTTCTCTACCGCGGGGATGTGGATGCCTTCTATTTCATGGAGGTCAACACTCGTCTCCAGGTCGAGCATCCGATCACGGAGGTGACGACCGGTCTCGATCTCGTGAAGCTGCAACTCGCCGTGGCACTGGGTGAGCGGCTGGAAGGGCCCCCACCGGTGACACGGGGCCATGCGATCGAGGCGCGGCTCAACGCCGAGGATCCCGACATGGACTTCGCCCCGGCCCCGGGAGCGATCCAGATGATGCGACTTCCGGTCGGGCCGGGTCTCCGGATCGACACGGGCGTCGAAGAGGGCGACGTCGTAGCAGCCGAGTTCGACTCGATGATCGCCAAGGTGATCGCCTCCGGTCGGGATCGCACCGAAGCCATCGCCAGGTTGCGACGTGCGTTACGGCAGATGAATGTCTTCGTCGCCGACGGCGCCACCAACAAAGCCTTCCTCGATGCGCTGTTGCGACATCCTGATTTCGTCGAGTCCAGGATCGACGTGGGGTGGGTCGATCGCATGACCGCCTCGGACCAGGTCGGCGATCACTCGTACGATGCCGTCGCCATCGTCGTCGGCGCGATCGCGGCCTATCGCCGCGAGATGGAGCTGAAGCTGCAGGCTTTTCGCACGTCGTCGAGCCGCGGGCGGCCGCAGGCTGGCGGCGAGAGCGGCGAGACCGTGGCGTTGCGCTATGCGGGCGAGCGCTACTCGCTTCACGTGAGCAGGCTGGGGGAGGAGCGGTGGAGGATTCTCGTCGACGATCTGACCATCGAGATCGGCGTCGAGGAGTTGGGCCGATCCGGTATGCGCGTTCGTATCGGCGATCGGACATACCGGATCGTGACCCATCCGCAGGCCGCCGGCTACCACGTCGAAGTCGAAGGCGTGTCCCACCGCATCAACAACGATGAGGGTGGCGTGATTCGGGCACCGTCGCCTGCCGTGGTGGTGTCGCTGCCGGTGGCGCCGGGGCAGACCGTCGCTGCGGGGGACCGGCTCGCCGTGATCGAGGCGATGAAGATGGAGACGTCGATCTTCGCCGACTTTGCCGGGGTCGTCCGCGAGGTGATCGTTGCCGAGAACGTGCAGGTGGCGGCGGGGTCTCCGCTGCTCGTGGTCGATCCGCTGGATGAAACCGACGTGGTGAGAGGAGAGCGGGTGCGCTTCGACGGTCTCGGGGCGGCCATGGACACCGCCCACGACAAGTGCGCCCACTACATCGACGAGCTGCGGCTCATGGTGCTCGGCTGGGACACGACACCGCGAAACCTCGAGACCCTGGCGGCGCCGACCGGGCCGCTTTGTGCCGAGCCCGCCGATCGTGAGTCGCTCCGCCGTAGTGAGGAAGAAGTGCTTCGGATCTTCACCGACATCATCTCGTTGTTCCGCCGGGTGCCGATCGACTCCGACGTCGATCTCGCCCAGCGCACCGATGAGGAATACCTCTTCATCTACTTGCGCGATCTGGACGCCAAGGGACAGGGGTTGCCTGACACGTTCCTCCAGCGGATTCACGCGACGCTGGCGCATTACGGCATCGAGGATCTCGAGCACAGCAGCCGGTTGGAGGAGGCTTTGTTTCGGATCGCCAAGTCGTACGCCAGGATGCACGAGCAGACCGGGCCGCTTCTTCGCGTGCTGGAGGATCGTCTCGATCACGGTGGTGTGCGGTCGGACAGCGCGTTCCGCAGCTTGCTCGAGCGCATCATTGCCCAGTCTGTCGGGCGTTACCCGGCGTTGCACGACATGGCACGCGACGTGCACTTTCAGGCGCACGACGTCCCTTTCTTGGACCGGGCCCGCAGAGCCATGTACGCCGAAGCCGAGCGGCAGCTGGCACGGCTTGCCGCCGATCCCGACGGACCGGACCGGACCGAGCTGATACGGGCCCTCGTCGAGTGTCCCCAGGCGCTGGCACCGGTCATTTCCGAGCGGTTTGCCGCGGGAGAGCCGGCGGTCCGTCGAGCATACCTGGAGGTGATGACGCGGCGCTGGTACCGCATCCGGGACCTGCAGAAGTTCACCACGACGGTTGTCGGCGATCACAGCTACGCCCACGGCCAGTACGAATTCGAGGGACGCTGGATCCATGTGATCACGGGTCATTCCGGCGACTCGGAGATCGAGATCGCAGCGAGCGGCATCCGCACGCTGCTCCACGATGTCTCCGACGACGACGACGTCGTCGTCGACTTGTACCTGTGGCGGACCGAGCACTCGGCTCCTGGCGCCATGCGGCGAGCGGTCAAAGATGCGCTGAATCGAGCCCTCGGCGATGCGCAGCTGAGACGGATCGTGGTCGTGATCTCCGGACCCCGCGGCGGCTTCACCTTGGAAGGCGTCGAGTACCTCACCTACCGACCCGACGGCTCCGGTGGCTACCGCGAGCAAGAGGACTCACCCGGGGTTCATCCCATGATCGGTAAACGTCTCGAGCTGTGGCGTCTGGAGAACTTCGAGATCAGACGCCTTCCCTCCCTGCAGGACATCTACCTGTTCCACGGAGTCGCCCGCGACAACGCCCGCGACGAGCGCTTGTTCGCCGTCGCCGAGGTGCGCGACCTGACACCGATCCGCGATGCCGACGGCCGGGTCATTCGAGTGCCGGAGTTCGAGCGGGTGTACCGCGAAACGCTGGCCCCGATGCGCCGGTTCCAGGCTCATCGGCCCGACGGGCGACGACTCTCGTGGAACCGCGTCACCCTGTACGTATGGCCGGTGTTCGAGCTGAGCGACGCCGAGGTGGCGGCTCTGATCGACCGACTCGCCGCCGACACCGAGGGTCTCGGCCTGCAGCGAGTCTCCGTGCGGGTGAGGGTGCGTACCGGCACCGGCAAGATCAAACTCAAGGTGCTCGAGATCAGCAACCCGACCGGTCGGGAGGTGCAGTACCGGTTCCGCAAGGCAGGGAAGAAGGCGATCCGCCCACTGCGACCCTACGACCAGGCGGTAGTCCGCCTCCGCCGCCGCGGTCTGGTCCATCCGCACGAGTTGGTGCGCATGCTCACCACTGGTCGCGGCGCATCACGCAGCGGCTTCCCGCCCGGATCCTTCCTCGAGTACGACATGGACAACGGTGAGTTGAAGCCGGTGGAGCGTGGACCCGGGGAGAACACGGCCAACGTGGTCGTCGGCGTGGTCTCCAACACCACACCGCAATACCCGGAAGGCATGGATCGTGTCATCGTGCTGAGCGATCCCACCCGGGGCATGGGCAGCCTCGCCGAAGCGGAGTGCGTGCGCATCATCGGCGCCATCGACCTCGCTGCAGACATGGGTGTTCCGCTGGAGTGGTTTGCGGTGTCGGCCGGAGCATTGATCTCCATGGAGAGCGGTACGGAGAACATGGACTGGATCGCTCGGGTGCTTCGTCGCATCGTGGAGTTCACGCAAGCCGGCGGCGAGATCAACATCGTGGTCTGCGGCGTCAACGTGGGCGCCCAGCCGTACTGGAACGCCGAGGCGACCATGTTGATGCACACCAGCGGCATTCTCGTGATGACGCCACGTTCGGCGATGGTGCTCACCGGCAAGGAAGCGCTGGACTACTCGGGTGGTGTGTCGGCCGACGACAACCGCGGGATCGGTGGATACGAACGCATCATGGGTCCCAATGGCCAAGCGCAGTACTTTGCGGAGGACCTCGCCGAAGCTTGCCTGATTCTGCTCCAGCATTACGAATGCTCCTATGTGATGCCCGGCGAGCGCTTCCCCAGGGCGCGCCGGACCGACGACCCGATCGAGCGTGACGTGACGGCGGCGCCACA
Organism: Acidimicrobiia bacterium; assembly: GCA_041608535.1. Taxonomy (GTDB): domain Bacteria; phylum Actinomycetota; class Acidimicrobiia; order Spongiisociales; family UBA5794; genus JBFISM01. The sequence continues at coordinate 1,275 of JBFISM010000074.1, read as the reverse complement.
CGGTGGGTCGTTCGCCACGCTGGCGGAGGTCTTCAGCGAAACGACGAATCCGGGAAGAAAGCGCCCCTTCGAGATGCGCAAGCTCATGGCGGCTGTCGTCGACGCCGATCTGGGCAACCTGGAACGCTGGCAAGGCATGCGCGACGCAGAGGTTGCCATCGTGTGGGACGCCTTTCTCGGGGGCCAGCCGGTGTCGCTCATCGGATTCGAGGCGCAGCCGCTGCCCCGGCTCGGCCCCGTGCCGGCAGACGGCCCGACATCGTGGACCTCGGGCACGCTCTTCCCGCGATCCTCGAAGAAGACGGCGCGTGCCATCAACGCAGCCAGCGGCAACCGGCCCGTGGTCGTCCTGGCCAACCTGTCGGGCTTCGACGGGTCGCCGGAGTCGATGCGCAGCTGGCAGCTCGAGTACGGCGCCGAGATCGGGCGGGCAGTGGTCAACTTCGCCGGTCCGATGGTCTTCTGTGTCGTGTCGCGGTATCACGGGGGAGCCTTCGTCGTGTTCTCCCACGCCCTGCACGACAACCTCGAGGTCGTCGCCCTGGAAGGAAGCCACGCCTCCGTGATCGGAGGCGCACCGGCTGCTGCCGTCGTGTTCGCCCGAGAGGTGCGGCGCCGCACGGACGAAGACGTGCGAGTGCTGGAGCTGGAGAAACGCGTGGCCGATTCGGTCGGAGGGGAGCGCGCCAAGCTCGCTGAACGCCTCGAGGCCCTGCGCCTCGACGTGCACTCCGAGAAGCTCGGTGAAGTGGCCGAGGAGTTCGACGCCATCCACAACGTGCGCCGTGCTTTGGAGGTCGGTTCGGTGCAGCAGATCATCCCACCGGCACAGCTACGTCCCTATTTGATCGATGCGATCCGTCGCGGCATCGCGCGCGAGATGAGCCGGGTGCAGGTGGACTGATGGCACCACCCGTCTGGTCCTCCGCCGGCATCGATGACGTTCCCAGCACCGATGAATGGGTGGATCCTGCCTTGGCCGATCGTCTCGCCGCGATGCGATATGCCAAGCGTCGTTCTGAGAGCAGGCTCGGCCGGTGGACGGCGAAATCGGCCGTCGCCACCACCCTGGGCTTCGACGCTGCCGAGCCGATCACACTGCAGCGCATCGTGATCGTCAATGCGCCCGACGGGGCGCCGGAGCCGTATCTCGACGGGGCGAGAGCGCCGGTGAACATCGCCATGACAGATCGGGCGGATTGGGCGGTTTGCGCCCTCGTCGAGCCACCGCTCCTGGTCGGGTGCGATCTGGAGCTGGTCGAGCCGCGGAGCGAG
>JBFISM010000073.1:0-18206 GCA_041608535.1 Acidimicrobiia bacterium | reverse complement strand
GGCGACCCCGGTCTCCTCGAGCAGCACCTGCTGGGTCCGCAGGGCGATCTCGGCCGCCTTGGCGGTGGGCAGCGCATACACCTCGTCGAGGGCGTTGGTGTGCAGGCTCTGCGTGCCGCCGAGGACCGCCGCGAGCGCCTCCACGGCGGTGCGCACGACGTTGTTCTCGGGCTGCTGGGCGGTGAGCGACACCCCGGCCGTCTGGGTGTGGAAGCGCAGCTTCAGGGACCGCTCACTGCTGGCGCCGTACCGCTCCCGCATCCACCGCGCCCATATCCGGCGGGCCGCCCGGTATTTGGCGATCTCCTCGAAGAAGTCGATGTGGGCGTCGAAGAAGAACGAGAGCCGTGGGGCGAAGACGTCGATGTCGAGCCCACGTCTCTGGGCAGCCTCGACGTAGGCAAAACCGTCGGCAAGGGTGAAAGCCAGCTCCTGTACCGCAGTCGCTCCGGCCTCGCGGATGTGGTACCCGCTGATCGAGATGGTGTTCCACTGCGGAACCTCCTCGGCGCAGAACTCCATCATGTCGACGATCAGCCGGAGATGCGGCTGCGGCGGGAAGATCCACTCTTTTTGGGCGATGTACTCCTTCAGGATGTCGTTTTGCAGCGTGCCCCGGAGCCGATGCCACTCGATCCCCTGCTCCTCGGCGGCGACGAGGAGGTAGGCGAACAGCACCTCGGCCGGACCGTTGATCGTCATCGACACCGAGACATCCGAGAGCGGAATCTCGTGGAAGAGATCGACCATGTCATCTGCGGAGCTCACGGCAACACCGCAGTGACCGACCTCACCTCTCGCCATCGGATCGTCCGCATCGAGGCCGAGCAGCGTGGGCATGTCGAACGCAACGGAGAGACCACCCTGCCCCTGTGCCAAGAGGTACTTGAAGCGCTCGTTGGTGTCTGCAACCGAGGCGAACCCTGCGAACTGGCGCATCGTCCACAGCCGACCGCGGTATCCGGATGCATGAACGCCTCGCGTGTAGGGAAACTGACCGGGGTAGCTGATGCGATCCGAAACGCCGCCGTCCTCCGGCACACCAAGCGGTGGTACCGGCTCGAAGGAGAGGGAGAGGAACGCGTCCTTGCGCTGCCGGCTCGCCTCGTAGGCAGCCCGCCACGCGGTGTAGCCCTCGGCTGCTGCCGTGGGGTCGCTCATGGCCGGTGCAGGTTCCTCGTGTGTGGGCGCTCTCTCGGCCTCATCCATGGCTTCATCCAGGTTGTGACTCATCATCATCATCGCCGGACGACGGATCCGGGGATTCCGCCGTCCCCGTCAGGAAGGCGTCGAGCTCGTCCCCCGTCACCGGCTCGCCGACCGCTCCCAACGCCGCAAGATACTCCGCCTGCCGGTCGAGCACGTCGATGATGGAAGCGGGATCGTACCCGTAGCCCTGCTCGAGCGCCCTCCGTTGGGCGAACTCCGCAGCCTCCACGCCGCCGACAACCACCGCTGCGCCCGGTGGATGTTCGGTGCTCTGCAGGTACAGCATCTCCCATTCCAGAATCCGGCGGACATCGCTGCGCTGCAGCTGGCTGCCTGTCCTTTCGCTGAGACGGGCCATGATGAAGTCGAGGGCGTCTTCGGTCCCGTAGACCACGACCGGATCAGGGCTGGGTTTGCTCTCTTGCCAGGCGAAGGCAAGCCCGATACCGACCAGCAGCACCAACAGACCGAGTGCGACGATGGTCGACGTCGCCACCGTCCACCCCCTCAGTGACTCGCCGGCTCCAGACCGATTCGGTCGGCCAGCTTCGAGCGCCACGCACCAGCATCTCCGAACATGAGCTGTGACGACTTGGCGCGTTTGAAGTACAGATGGGCGTCGTGTTCCCAGGTGAAGCCGATACCACCGTGTACCTGGATCGTCTCGGCAGCGATGTCGAAGAACGCATCACCACACACGGTCTTGGCGAGTGCCGCAGCAACAGGCATGTCCGGGTCGCCGTGGGTTGCAGCCCAACCCGCGTAGTACGCCGCCGAACGAGCCGCCTCGATCGCCACCAGCATGTCGGCGCACTTGTGCTTGATCGCCTGGAACGAACCTATCGGACGGCCGAACTGGAATCGCTGGTTGGCGTACTCCACCGACATCTCCAGACACCGTTGCCCACCGCCGACCTGCTCGAAGGCAAGGAGGATCGCTGCGATGTCGTAGAGCCGGTCGAGCACGGCCTCCACCGGCTCAGCAAGCCGTGCGCCGAGCGCAGCTCGTACGTCGGTGAACTCGAGCAGCGCCTGTTTGCGGGTCTGGTCCAGCGTCTCCAGCGGCCTCCTGCTGAGGCCGGTGGCATCGCCGGGCACGATGTAGAAGTAGCCGGAGCCTGCGGAGTCCTGCGCCGCCACCAGCACCACATCGGCACTCACCCCGTCTACCACGTAGCTCGTGGCGCCGTTGAGCACCACGGTATCACCGTCGGCCACGGCCGAGACCCCGCTCGTGTCGTTCCATGAACCCCCAGGCGGGACCAGCGCAACGGTGGCAGTGGTCTCCCCGGCGGCGAGCGCGGGCAACCAGGTTCGCTTTTGCTCCTCGGAAGCGGCCAGCAGCAAGAGGTTCGCCCCGAGCACCACGGTGGCCAACATCGGTGAGGGCACCATCGTTCTGCCCATCTCCTCCATCACGATGCCCAGCTCGAGTGCGGAGAAGCCGGCTCCGCCATAGTCCTCCGGTATGTGCATGGCTGCGAAACCCTGCTCGGCCATGGCTTTCCAGTCGTCGGCGTCGTGACCGGCTGCGGTGTCCATCAGCGAACGTACCCGCGCCATGGGCATCTTGTCCTCGAGGAACGCACGCACCGACGTGCGCAACATGTCCTGTTCCGGGCTCAGTTGAAATGTCATCGGACCCCTTTGTACCAGCTTCTCTGCGCTGTGAGGTGGGCAGACCCGCCAGCGGTCTCGGGCGCGCACCCGAACCCCCATCGAGCTCTAACCTCCGGGCATGCCGGCACCCTGGCACTTCAGCTCGCCGACGCACCGCGTCCGCAAATTCTGCGTCGGCTCGTGGGAGAACAACGTGTATGTGGTTGCGTGTGCGCAGACCTCCCGCGCCGTGATCATCGATGCGGCGGCAGAAGCGGACCGCATCCTCGCCGAGGTCGCTGACGTGAACCCGACGGCAATCGTCACCACCCATGGCCACTTCGATCATGTTGGTGCGGCTCGGGAGGTGGCCGACCGCCTCGGCATACCGTTCCACATGTCGCCGCACGATGCCGACCTGGCCAAGCTCCAGCCCGACGAGCCACTCGTCGCAGGCGACATCGAGCTTGGCGCCACCCGGCTGGAGGCGGTTGCGACGCCGGGGCACACCGTCGGCTCCGTCACGCTGCTCATTCCGGGAGTTGCCTTCACCGGCGATACCCTGTTTCCCGGTGGGCCCGGCGCCACCCGGTCTCCCGGTTCGAGCTTCGAACAGATCCTCACCAGCATCGAGACCAAGCTGTTCACGCTGCCTGAGGACACCATCGTCATGCCGGGACACGGTCTGGACACGACGATCGGCACCGAAGCGCCCTCGCTGCAGGCCTGGCGAGAGCGCGGCTGGTAACGGACCCCACGCTCTCGGGTAGCTCGAGAGGAGACCGATGCAGACCGGAATCATGATCGAGCCGCAGATCGGCGGCAGTTACCAGGACATCCGTGACCTGGCACGGTGGGCGGAAGGCGAGGGTTTCGACTCGTTCGCCCGTTCCGACCACTACCTCAACATGCGCACCTCGGCCCACGCCACCGAGGCGCTGGCCACGCTGGCCGGGCTCGCCGTAGAGACCCGAGAGATCGGGCTGACCGTGCTGGTGACACCCCTCACCTTCCGCCATCCGGCCGTGATCGCCAAGACGGCAGCCACACTTCATGAGATGTCCGCGGGCAGGTTCGAGCTGGGCGTCGGCACAGGGTGGATGGAAGGCGAGCACGACGCGTTCGGTATCGAACTCGGTGCGCTCGGCAACCGATTCGACAGGCTCGAAGAAGCCCTGGGCTATCTGTGGGCGGCACTCGGCCGCACCTCGGGCGGCTTCTCGGGTGAGCACTTTGCGCTCGCCGACATCGACGTCGCTCCCGCAGCACCCGATCTACCCATCGTGATCGGTGGCAGCGGAATGCGCCGGACTCCCACGCTGGCCGGGCGATACGCCGACGAGTACAACATGTTCGTCACCGACGTGGACACGCTGCAGCAGCGGCTCGCCGTCATGCGCGACGCCGCAGACGCCGTGGGCCGTGACCCCGATGCAATCCTCATCTCGATGCTGGGGAGCGTGATCATCGGGGAAGACGAGGCCGACCTCGCCGAGATCGTGGCCATCGCGGCGTCGCAGCGGGACATGTCGCGCAACGACTACCTGGCCATGCTGCGTGATCGTCATCTCCCCCACGGCACGCCGGATGCGGTCGCAGATCGCGTGGCAGAGCTGGCACGCGCTGGCGTGGGGCGGTTCTACGTACAGGTCTTCGATCCAGTAGGCGACATCGACCGACGGCGGGTCTCGCTGGCCAGAGCGGCCTTGGCTGCTGTGTAGACGTCGCCCGGCTCGGATCGCTGCCGACCGGTCGCATCTAGAATCGCCGCATGGACCCGCACCCTCTTCTCGATATCAACGACTTGCGCGTCTCTGCCGGCGACGTGGAGATCATCAAGGGGATGGATCTCTCCATCGCTCACGGCGAGATCCATGCATTGATGGGCCCCAACGGGTCCGGCAAGAGCACGCTGGCTGCCGTGCTGCTCGGTCATCCCAGCTACACGATCACCTCGGGCACCATCCGTTACAAGGGTGACGACATCACGGAATGGCGCCCCGACGAGCGGGGTCGCGCCGGTATGTTCCTCGGCTTCCAGTACCCGGAGGAGATCCCGGGAGTGTCCGTGGTCAATTTCTTGCGGACGGCGCTGTCCAACCGCACCGGCACCGACTTCACGGTGCTCGAGCTGCGTCTCAAAGTGATGGATGCGATGCGGGAGCTCGGCATGGATACCTCATTCGCCGATCGCTATCTCAACGAGGGCTTCTCCGGGGGTGAGCGGAAACGCAACGAGGTGCTGCAGATGGCAGTGCTGGAACCGGAGCTGGCGATCTTGGACGAGACCGACTCGGGTCTCGACATCGATGCGTTGCGTACTGTCGCGGAGGGGGTCAAGCGGGTTGCCTCGGACGACAACGGCTTTCTCATCATCACTCACTACCAACGGATGCTCGATTACATCGAGCCGACCCATGTGCATGTGTTCGTGGATGGCCGGATCGTCGCCAGCGGAGACGCCTCACTGGCACGGCGCGTCGAAGAGGACGGATACGACTCCTTCCGCACCGCCGAGGTCGCTTGATGGAGCTGTCGCACATCCGCGGCGACTTCCCGCTGCTGCAGCGGCAGATCAACGGCAAGCCGATCGTCTATCTCGACTCTGCGGCGACGAGCCAGAAGCCACAGCAGGTGATCGATGCGATCGCCGAGTTCTACGCCACGTCGTACGCCAACGTCCATCGCGGTGCCTACACGCTCTCGGACCACGCCACCAACGCCTACGAGGGGGCCCGAGCCAAGGTTGCTTCGTTCATCGGCGCCGGGTCGCCGAGCGAGCTGGTCTTCACCAAGGGGACCACATCGGGACTCAACACGGTCGCCTACGGCTGGGGACTGAATCATCTGCGCCGGGGTGACCGCATCGTGCTGACCATCATGGAGCACCACTCGAACCTGGTTCCGTGGCAGATGATCGCCAGACACACCGGCGCCGAACTCGCCTACCTCGAAATCGACGACGACTACCAGATCGACCTCAGCCGGCTCGACGAGACCGTGTCCGACAGCACCAGGATCCTCGCCCTGACCGGTATGTCCAACGTGACGGGCGCAATCCCACCGCTCGCACCCATCCTCGATGCTGCTCGCCACGCCGGTGCGATCGTGGTCATGGACGGCGCCCAAGCGGTGCCACACCTTCCCGTGGACGTTGCCACCCTCGGAGTGGATTTCCTGGCGTTCAGCTCGCACAAGATGCTGGGGCCGACAGGTGTCGGTGGACTGTGGGGCCGGCCGGAACGTCTCGAGGAGATGGAACCCGCCGAAGGTGGTGGAGAGATGATCACCGATGTGGCTCGCTACGAGTCGCGGTGGGCGCCTGTACCGCACAAGTTCGAGGCGGGCACCCCTCCGATCGCCCAGGCGGTTGGCTTCGGTACGGCCGTCGACTATCTGGAGAAGATCGGGATGCCCGCCGTGCGCAACCACGAGCTGGCGGTGACGGCGTATGCGCTCGACCAGCTGGCCACCATCCCGAATCTGCAGGTCCACGGACCCAGCGACCGCTCGATGCGCGGGGGTGCGGTGAGCTTCACACTCGGCGACATCCATGCTCACGACATCGCAACCGTGCTCGACGACGAGTTCGGCGTCGCCATCCGCGCCGGCCACCACTGCGCCAAGCCACTCATGCGCGAGCTCGACCTGACCTCCACGGCGCGAGCATCGTTCTACGTGTACACCAACGAAGACGACATCGACCAGCTCGTGGCCGGGCTCCATCGATGTCGTGAGGTGTTCAACCTCTAGCCGGCGCCCCCGCCGGTCGCTGTCCGTGTACTCGGAGTTCCGCTACTGAGGCGGAAGCCAAGGCTCGGCCCGGTGCAGGAAGGCCGCCATCTGTTCCCGGCTGACATGGCTGCCGGGGCAGAACTGCGTGTTGGCCGGCGGGTTGCACCCCTTGGTGATGCCAGACCCCGCCAGTGCGTTGATGTCCGCCTCGAACACCAGGCCATTGTCGTCCTGGAACGCGTTTGGTCCGGCCTCGAGGTCGAGGGCGCGCACCAAGAAGGCCGCCATCTGCCCTCGGGTCACCGGGGCGTCGGGACAGAACTTGGTGTTGGCCGGCGGATTGCAGCCCTTCGTGATGCCCGCCGCAGCGAGAGCGTTGATGTCCGCCTCGAACACACTGTCACTCACGTCGGTGAACGCCTTGCCCCCGTCGGGTAGATCGAGCGCCCTGACCAGGAACGCCGCCATCTGGCCGCGGGTCACGGTGGAACCGGGGCAGAACAACGTGTTGGACGGCGGATTGCAGCCCTTCGTGATCCCGCTCTCGGCCAGCCACACGATGTCGGCCTCGAAGATCGAGCCACCGATGTCGGCGAAGATCGGCGACGTGCCGCCGCCTCCGCCGCTGCCACCGCCCGGGGGCGGCACGGGCGCCGGCGGAGGTGGTGCTCCGGGTGCGGGCGGTGTGGTCGGCGGCGGAGGTGGTGGCGGTGCCGGACCGGTGTAGAACACCGGGATGTCGGTGACCTCGCCGGTGCCGAGCACCTGGATCGCCGATCCATTGTCCTGGATGCGAATGACGGTGTCCGGCAGCGCCTCGGTGAGGTCCAGGTCGCTCACATCGAGATCGCAGTCGATGAAGTCGTAGAGGCCTCCACCGTCGTTCCCTTCCTCGAACAGCACCAGATCGAAGTCGCATTCGAGGAAGCGCACCGGCTTGGAGCCGCCATTGGGATTGTGCCCGACCACCCACAACGTCCCGCCGTCGCTGTCGATGGCCTCCCACCGTTGGGTGTCGGTGTCCGTCGGTTCGTCGGTGTCCTTGCCCAGCGCATGGGAGATGATGGCGACCCCGTTGCCGCGGAAGGTGACGTTCTGCCACACGTAGCCGTTGTTGTACGCCCCGTGCTCGATACCGGACTTCTTGTTGTTGTACACGAGGAATCCGTTGATGACGTGGGTGTGGGGGCTGTTCTGCCAGATGAAGGCGCCCTCGCCGTCGTTGTTGTGTGCCGTGTTCGACTCGAAACCCCACACCCCGACCTCGCCGGCCGGCCATTTGAACGCGGCGTTGTCGGCGCCGTCCCCCTGCAACCCGACGGCAACCGAGTTGACGATGATGTTGCCGTCACCGGCACCGAGATGGATCGAGCCCCCTTTGTGCTTCGCATAGGGATTGGTCTGCGTCAGCGCGGAGACGATTCCGCTGTAAATCGTGTCGTGGGATGCGTTGCACTCCCCCTCGATCGGTGAGTCGGCACACGCATCGCCGTTGGACGGGTCCCACCAGTACGTCTCCGACGTCGTGTTGTAGGCGATCGTGTTCTGGAACATGATGCCGTGGCTGGCGTGCGGGACGAATGCATGGTTGTCTGCGTCGCGAATCACCACGCCTTCGACCACTGATCCACGCGAGTCGTCGCCCATGTGATGGAAATGCAGCCCGTAGCGACCGGTGATATCACCATTCTGCGGATCATCGGAGAAGTCGGGAGCCACGTAGCGGATGGCGATGTACGAGATGTGTTGCGGCTCGGTCGACTTGATCATGATGTGCGTCTTGCCCGAGGGCGTGCCCTCGATACGGACGTTGCGGGTGAGGTTGAGCAGCTCGGCCTTGTAGCCGTCGGCGTTTGGTGCGGGCACACCGGCGGCGCTCGTCACCGTCTTGAACGTCGTGTAGTCACCGGCGGCGGTGGGCGTCGCCACGACTTCGTCTCCTGCCCAGTCGCTCTGCCACTCGTATGACCATGGCACCTTCTCGGTGCCGACCGCATCGAGGATGCCGGACCCCATCACCCACAGACCGACGTCACTGGTCAGCGGAACCATGCCGCCTCCCTGGAAACCCGCCTCGTTGATGCCGGTGAACTTGATCACATGATCGACCGACTCGTTCGCCGGCCGCATACGAAGCACACCTTCGACGATGATGTTGTGGCTCGTCGTGATCGTGGTGTCCACGTCGGGGTCGAGCTCCCACACCTCACCCGCTGGGACGACCTTCTCCGTATCCCAGGTGACCGCGCCGGACAGCACCACGTCGGCCGCTTCGGCCGCAGGCAGGGGGAATACCGCAATCAGGTGTCCCGCAAAGAGCGCCACGACGATGATGCGCAGCAAGTGAGCTCGTCGGACGTGCTGGTATCGGCGGAGACGTCCGCGCCGTTTCGATGTCACCGGTCCTCCTGAATTCAGATCCGTGCGCCCACTCCGCACACCCCAGCGGCGCGCATCGAAACGCGCTGGTGCACGGACGGACGAGCCCGAGAGCGGCAATTCGGGGGATTTCGTCGACTGTGCCTGGCCCGAATGCAGAGGAGAGAACGCAGCCGAGCGCTCCGGCACCGTAGCGGTAACCTGCGGCCATGTCGACTTTCCTGGCAGATCTTGCCGAGTCGGCAGCGCTCCGTTCCGCCGTTCTCTACGCCGCACTCGGTGTGATCGGCGCCGTGATCGCCGCCGGCGTCGGTCGCACCCGGCGACCCGTTCCCGGCGGAGGAGCCATCGTCGCCGCCGCAGCGCTGCTCGTGTTGTGGGCCCGCTTTCCGGTGCCGAGCCAGCTGCTCATCGGCTGCGTGCTCATGGCCGGGGGGGCGCTACTCGGGACCTCGCTGGGCGAACGTTTCGTGGGTGTGCTCATCGGTGCGTATGTCGTTGCCTTCTCGGCCGGCGGAGCCGTGAGCCCCGTGATCACCGGTGCCGCCATCGCTCTCGCCGCAGCGCTCGTGACCACACACGACGACCACTTCCGCGACGCCGCCTCGACGATGCCGTTGTTCTTCGGCTCGACCCTCGGCGTTCTCGTCACCGTGCCCGACACCGAGCAAGCGATGGTGCTCGTCGGCGCCGCCCTGCCCACCGTGCTGCTGGGATGGCCGCTGCGCTTGGGCTCACTCGGACCCGCAGGTGCGGCCGCGATCGGCGTCTTCGGATACGTCGCGGTGACCGCCGTCCGGGCCGGAGCGGTGATCGGCGCCCTCGGATCGCTCGGGCTCCTGCTGGTCGAGCCCATCGGCAGAGCCCTGGCGCGGAGACGCCCCACGGCTCTCCGGGCGATCGCACACAGTCGTGGAATCGGCTTCTACGTCTTCGTTGCCCTCCACGCAGTGCTCGTGCTGGGTGCGGCGCGCATCGCCGGTCTCCGCAACGACGCCACCACTGCCACGCTGCTGCTCCTGCCCTTCCTTGCGGCCGGCGTGTTGCTGGCCGCCGCTCCGAGCGGAGCACAACCGCCGCCCGTGCCCGACGATTCGGCGCCGCCGTCGGCGTCGCCAAACCCGCTCTGATCCGGTGGCTCGAGCCCTTTCGAGAATGGGTCGGACGCCCTAAGGCGTCATGTTGACGTAACTGCGAGGATTGCCGTACCTTGTGTACCGCTGGGATGAACACGTACACGCCCGGTTGCGCGACCACGCAGAGACGGGATCGACCATGAGCAGGGGGAGTCGAATTGTCTGATGTGATCATCATTGGTGGAGGCCCGGCGGGCGCAGTGCTCGGCAGTTATCTGTCGCAGGCGGGTGTCACCAACACCATCATCGAGAAGGCGATGCATCCTCGTCCCCACGTCGGCGAATCCCTCGTCACTTCGACGACCCGCATCTTCCGTGACATCGGCTTTCTCGAAACGATGGAATCAGAGGGCTTCGTCCACAAATTCGGTGCGTCGTGGCATCCCACTCGCAAGAGCGGCGAGTTCTACCTCGAGTTCGCCGAGTTCCCCCAGGATGGAGTCGACCAGGACTACACCTATCACGTCGACCGTTCCAAGTTCGACCATCTGTTGCTCCAACATGCCAAGAAGCTCGGCTCGAAGGTGATCCAGGGCGTCGAGGTCCGCCAAGTTCTCTTCGACGACGAGGATCGCGCCACCGGCGTGCGGCTCAGCGTGGACGGGGTCGAGGTCGAGCTACCGGCGAAGATGGTCGTCGACGCCAGCGGTCGCAACACCGTCCTCGGCCAGCAGCGAGGGCTGCGGTTGAAGGACCCGATCTTCAACCAGTTCGCCGTGTACAACTGGTTCGAGAACGTCGACCGCGGCGAGGGCAAGACGGCCGACTACATCCACATCTATTTTCTTCCCGTCGAGCGAGGTTGGGTGTGGCAGATTCCCATCACCGAGACGATCACCTCGGTCGGTGTCGTTGCCGAGCGCGAGGTCTTCAAGCAGTCGCGGCAACGTGTCGAGGAGTACTTCGAGGATCACATCAACATGAGTCCGGACCTGGCCAAGGCCATGGAAACGGCAAAACCGGTTCGCGAGTTCCGCTCCGAGGCCGAGTACAGCTACTCGATGAAGGAGTTCGTTGGGAACAACTGGATGCTGGTTGGCGATGCCGCCCGCTTTGTCGATCCGATCTTCTCCTCCGGCGTCTCCATCGCATGTGAGAGCGCCAAGTTCGCGTCAGAAGCGATCATCGAGGCCTTTGAGACGGATGATTTCTCCAGAGAAGCGTTCACGCCCTACGAAGAGAAGCTACGGACCGGCGTGACGATTTGGTACGAGTTCATCAAGCTCTACTACAAGCTCATGCACCTCTTCACCTATTTCATCGACAGCAAGGAGCACCGCTTGCAGGTGCTGCAATTACTCCAAGGTGAGGTGTACGACCGGCAAGAGGTTCCCGTCCTCGACGCGATGCGGGACATCATTCGCACCGTCGAGAAGACGCCCGGCCACCTGTGGGCCGAACACTTGACGGACATACCCATCGATTGAGCTCGGGACGAGGCCGGCAACCAGCGATAGCACCCTCGCCCGGCGCCATCGCAACCAAGACGAATAGTTCCGCAAGGAGATACCGAACGTATGGACATCAAGGGAACCGTCCGGGAATACATTCTCGAAGAGTTCGTCCCCGATGGGGACATCGACGTGGAAGACGATACCAATCTCCTCGAAGAGGAGGTCGTTGACTCCCTCGGCATCTTCACGCTTGTATCATTCATCGAGAGCAAGTTCGGCGTATCGATCGAGGCTGAGGAGGTCAACCTCGACAACTTCGAAACCCTCGAGACGATCACCAAGCTCGTGGATTCAAAGCTCGGCTAGGAAGCTAGCTAACCCCCCGAAAATCGAGTAGGAACAACGAGGCGGCACCGGTACGGGTGTCGCCTCGTTGTACGTCCCACCCCGAGGGCACTCACTCATCGAGCACGCCGTGGCGAGCGGCCCACACGATGGCTTCGGTGCGGTTGCGCACGCCGATGTGCGCATACAGCTCGTTGAGAATGCGAAACATCTCCCGTTCGGAATACCCGGCGTCGTCAGCAATCGCCGCCACGGTCTTCCCTGCGGCCAGCTTGCGCAGATGTGAAGCCTCCACCGGTTCGATCCACGCCGCGGCGTCTGGACTGGCGGGTATCCGCCGCGCCATCGATCTGGCCAGCGCCACGGGCAATGCCGTACGACCCTCTATCGCGTTCTCGAGCGCGGCCCGGTAACCCTCGATCTCGTCGTCCTCGGCCACCACAGCTGCGGCTCCGCTGCACAAGGCGCTCGCCACTTCGCCGAGATCGAGAATCGCGACCACTGCCACCACGGGTATGTGCGGGTACTCGGCAACAAACGCTGCAATTGCATCGAGCTCGGCCGGGGAGCGGACCCCGGCAACCACCGCGATCCCATGACGGCCGGGTCGCCAGTCGGCGATGACGGCGCACTCCACAGGCTCGAAGCCAGCGTCCTGCACCACCGCCGCCACCCCACGCCGCCACGTCGGCGTGTTCCCGACTACAGCAACTCGTCTCGGCACCTCGCCGCAGGGTAGTCCCGAGACCCGTTCGGCTGGCAGACTGCTGCCACGTCGCGGGCGCAGAACCGCCACCGATTCGTCGTGGCGACCCTCGCAGCCGTCGTAGACCTCCACCCCAGACGTCGTGCATGCTCGACACATCGATCGAAAGCATCGATCGGGAAAGGGAAGGAACCCACATGGCAGACCAATCGACCGGCGAGCGGGTCAAGAACAGCATCTCTGCGGTGCTCCGGGGAACCGGTGGCATCGTCACGGGTGCGGCGGAGGTGGCCAAGGACGCCACAGTCTCCACGCTGCAGGGCGCCGGAGACGTCGCCGGAGCCGCTACCGGCACCGTGAGCGAGGTCGTGACCGGGGCGCTCGATGCCGTCCACGATGTCGGAACCGGCCTGGTGAGGACGGTGAAAGGCGTCGTCGTCGGGGTGCTCGAAGGCATCGGCGAGGTAGCCACGGTGAGCGTTGGCGTGCTGTCCGACACGGTGCGCGCTGCGATCAACGGCTCGGGCTCCATCGGCGCCGATGTGACCAAGGCGGCATCCGGCATCGCCGAGGGCCTCATCACCGCAACAAAAGACACCGGTGTGAGCCTGGCCGACGGGGCGATAACCCTCGGGCGGTCCACCATCGCAGGCGTCAAGGACCTGGGTGGTGATGTCATCGGTACGACGTCAGCAACCGTGGCAGGCGCCATTACGGGTGCGGCCGAGATCGGTGGCGACTCGATCACCGCCATCAAGAACACCGCCCGCGGTCTCGTTCAGGGTGCCGGCGAGGTCGGTGCCGATGTGATGGACGTCACCAAGGGTGCGATCTCGGGAGCCATCAGCGGCGCCAAGGACGTCGGATTGAGCGTCGAGGAGGCAGCCTCGGCAGCGGCCACCGGAGCTCTCGAGGCCGCCGAGCAGATCGGCGAATCGGCGATCCACGCCGTGCGGGATGTTGCCGCCAGCGGTGTCGACGGCGTGAAAGCCGTCATCAAGGGTGACCAGGAGACCTGAACCAGCCGTCGACTGACGGGGAATCTCACGGAACCCCCGCTCGATTCGCAGCAGGATGACCGAAGGGACGAGGCCGGTCTCACCGGCCTCGTCTTGCGCCCGACACCGTTTTGCATCCTCCATCGCGGGGTAATGGAGGACGAAGAAAGGAGCCAGCTTGAACAACATCCTGTGGAAAGCAATCGTGGCCATCGCCACCACCGGAGCTGCCTGGGCGGCTCGCAAGGCAGCTACGGGTGTGTGGTCGCAGGTGAGTGATACCGAGCCGCCACCCAACCCCGAGGACCCGGACGTGACGTGGAAGTCGGCGATGGGTTGGGCTGCACTCGCCGGCGTCACCGCCGGGGTTGCTCGCGTACTGGCGCGACGGGGAGCATCCGCTGCCCGGGATGCGATCGCCTGAGCCACTCCGGGTGAGACAGACCATGGCTGCGCCCGGCGTATCGAGCGAACCAACGACCGGTGTCTCTGGCTGGCCGCCCGTTTCGTACTGGGTGCGTGTCACCGCAATCGTCATCGCCATAGTCGTCGGCCTGCAGGCGCTACGGATCCTCCAAAACGTCCTGCTCGTTCTCCTCGCCTCCTTTGTCTTGGCACTGGGCCTCCAACCAGCCGTCGATCGTCTGGAACGGCGCAAGTGGTCTCGCGGCGCGGCAGTAGCCGCCATCCTCGTGGGGGCCCTCCTCCCCATCATCGGACTGCTCGTTCTGGTCGTCCCGCTGATCACGACGCAAGCGGCCGCCTTCGTCACCGAGATCCCGGATCAACTGATGGCGCTGCGCGACACCTCGTCGCTCGTGGCCGAGATCGACAGACGCATCGATCTCGAGCGCGTCCTCACCTCGCTCCCGGAGTCGGCGCAGAGTGCTCTACCCGACATGCTGCGCTCCGGTGCTGGATTCCTCTTCAACCTCATCACTGTGATGGTGCTCACCCCCTACTTTGCAGTCGCCATGCCCGGCTTGCGGCGGTGGATCGTCCGGCTGCTCGACCGGCCGACTCGCGTCGACGTACTGCGCGTGCTCTCCGAATCCTCGTCCCTCGTCTCGCACTACATCGCCGGGAACCTCTTCATAAGCCTGATCGCCTTCGTGGTGAGCCTGGTGGGGGCATGGCTCATCGGCGTTCCCTATCCGGTGGCGGTGGCAGCGTGGATCGCCCTGACCGACCTCATCCCGGTCGTCGGTGCGGCATTGGGCGCCGCAATCGCCGTGCTCGTGGGGATGTTCGCCGGTCCGGTGGAAGCGGTGGCCATCGGTGTCTACCTCACCATCTACCAACAGCTGGAGAACTACGTCATCGCACCACGGGTGATGCGTCATGCGGTCAACGTCACGCCACCCATGGTCATCGTGGCGCTCATGGTGGGCGGCTCTCTGGCCGGTTTCGTCGGTGCGCTGTTGGCGTTGCCGATCGCCGCCATGACGAAAGTCGTCGTCACCGAGTTCTTCGTCCGACCCCGCATGGAGCACGTGCGGGCGCGCAACGCAGCTGTTCAGGCCGATCTCGCCACGCTGGCTCCCAAACCCGAACTGGGCAGGCGACCGCTGCCTTGAGCCGGTCGCAGGGCTCAGCCGGCGGCGCTGACCGCAACGGCCTCGTCGCCGAGTCCCTTTCGATCGATTTTCCCCGTGCTGGTCTTGGGAAGGGCGCCATCACGCCAGTAGAACCGCTCTGGAATCATGTACTTGGGCAGGAGATCGGCGATGTGTTTGGTCATGACCACCTCGTCGATGTCCGACTTCACCGCAACGAACGCTTGGATCCGGTTGGATATGAGCTCATCCGGAACGGCCACCACGGCGCACTCGACGACATCGGCGTGCGCATTGATCGCCGTTTCGATGTCTCCCAGCTCGATGCGGTAACCGCGGCTCTTGATCTGATTGTCGCGCCGGCCGAGGAAGCGATAATTCCCGTCCTTCATCTCTTGGACGAGGTCACCCGTGGCATATGCGGGGTCGCCGAACTCGGGATCGCGGGGATCGGTCACCAGACGGGCATTGGTGCGCCGAGTGTCGCCCCAATACCCACGCATGACAGTGGGTCCACGAACATACAGCTCGCCCACTTCGCCGGGCGCGACCTCCTTGCCTTCTTCGCCGATCACGAAGCAGTCGACGTTGGCGATCGCCGATCCGATGGAGATCGTCGGGCCGTCTTCGGCAGGCGGTTCCGGCACCGTGTAGGCAGTACAGACATTCGTCTCGGTCGGCCCGTAGAGGTTGGCGAACACCACATGCGGAAGCAGCTTCATCAGTCGCGACAGGTACTTGGTGGGAAACACCTCGCCGGCGAACAGCATCACCCGCACGCTGGGCAACGCCCCGACGTCGAGGTTGCCATGCTCCACGAGCATCGTGAGGATGCTCGGCACCGAATACCAGACCGTGATCTGATGCGTTTCGATGAACTTCGCCACCTCGACCGGGAACACTGAGATCTTCGGGGGCACCAGCACGAGGGTCGCCTGCGCCTTGGCCGCTCCGAACAGATCGAACGTCGAGAGATCGAAATGCAGCGGGGCGTGGCTGGACAGTGTGTCGTCCCCGGTGACGCCATATTCGTCGACCGCCCAGTCGACGAAGCCCCGGCAGTTCAGATGGCTCAACATCACGCCCTTGGGATCACCGGTCGAGCCACTCGTGTAGATGATGTACGCCAGATCCTGCTCGATGACCCACACCGCCGGCTGCGTGGCCGGCTGCTCGTCGACGGCCAGCGACGTGTGCAGCTTCACCTCGTCGAGATCGCGATCGAGTTCCTCCGTGTTGAGAACCACGACGTGCTCCAGCACGTCGGCGCCGTGGTCGAGCACCTTCGCCCACGCCCGCCGCTTCTCGTTGCCGGTGAGGATGTGACGAATGCCGCAGTTGCTGGCGATGTAGCCGATCCGGCTCTCCGGAGCACTGGGATCGAGCGAGACGTAGGTCGCACCCGCCTTCATGGTTCCGTAGATGCCCACGACCGCTTCGAGTGACTTCCGCAGGTAGATCCCGACGCGGTCTCCCTTCCCGACACCGAGCGAGATGAGCAGATTGGCCACCTGGTTGGCGCGAGCATCGAGCTCCCGGTACGTCAGGGATCGCTCACCGTCGACGACGGCCGCGTGATCGGGCCGTGCCACTGCAGCGTCCTCGAGATAGTGATGGACGAGAAAACGGTATGCCATCAGAGCTTCATCTGGTGGGCCATGACATTGCGTTGAATGTCGTTCGTGCCCGAATAGATCCTGCTGGAGAAGGCATCACGCACATTGCGTTCCAGCTCGGTCTCCACCATGTAGCCGTATCCGCCATGCACCCACATGGCATCGATGCTGGTCTGCACCCACGCCTCCGACAAGACGAGCTTGACCATCGACGCATCCAGCAGCGTCCCGGTGCCTTGATCCCAATTCCAGCCGAGCCGGTAGAGCAACAGGCGAGCGGCCTCGATCCGGGTCTTCATGTCCACCAGCTTGTGCGAGACGGCCTGGAACTTGCTGATCGACTCTCCGAACTGCTTGCGCTGTTTGGTGTACGCCACAGCGTCCTCTAGCTGGCGCTCCATCGTCCCGATGGTGTGGGCCAGGATCGCACCACGCTCGTGCTCGATCGAGTGGTTGAAGATCATCATGCCCGACCCTCTCTTGGCCAGCATGTTGTCCGCCGGCACCCGGCAATCTTCGAAGATCAGCTCCGACATCGGCGACGTACGGATGCCCATCTTGTGGAAGTTGCTGCCGATGCTGAGACCAGGGGTGTCCTTCTCCACGACGAATGCCGTGAGACCAAGCCAGCCCTTCGACTTGTCCACCGTGGTGAACACCACGAAGACGTCGGCCACAGGAGCATTGGTGATGAAGGTCTTGGACCCGTTGAGCACGTAGTGATCCCCGTCCTCGGTGGCTGTGGTCGACAGGGCATACGCATCTGAGCCTGAGCCCGGCTCGGTCATCCCCTGGACACTGATCAGCGAGCCATCGATGAGCCCGGGTAGCCAGCGGTTCTTCTGCTCCTCGGTTCCGAAGCGGAGTATCGGCAGCGCCCCCGACCAGATGTGGGCGTTGAGCGAGAACAGCAGACCGTTGTCGATGCACCCGTACCCGAGCGCCTCGAGCCCGAGCATGGTGGTGAGGAAGTCGGCGCCTTGCCCGCCATAGTCCTCCGGGAACGGAAGCCCCTGAATGCCGAAGTCGGCGCACTTCTGCCAATCCTCGCGAGAGAAGGTGTGGTTGGCGTCCCGCTCCACCATGTCGCGACCGAGTTCCTTCTGCCCGAACTCGATCACCGCCTGCCGGAACGCACGTTGCTCCTCCGACCAAGAAAAATCCATCTCGTCCCCCGTACACAGTGAAGCGCGGCCGACCAGGCCGTTCGAATCACTCTACCGTCGCCCATTTCGCACCTAACTAGGCCGGACGCGCTATTTCGCGTTGGTTTTGGTCGCTGTGTGTTTTGGTCGCAGATCCGCGTTGCATGAGCGGCGGGAGGTTGCGGGGCGGATCAGCTCCCGGGGCTGCCGCGGGTCGTGGCAGTGCGACAATCGCCGCACCCATTCGGGTGCGAGCGAATGCGGCGCCCGATGTGGTTGGGTCCTCGCTGACGCATCGCTATCTCATTTGCTCGGCCGCCTATCTGTCCCCCCGACCGGGGGAAGGTCCCTGCGAGCCCGCAAGGGCTCGGACGTAGGGGCGCCACGG